>CAYTJE010000017.1:17916-27600 GCA_964437855.1 uncultured Anaerolineales bacterium
GGCGACCCCAATTTCCCGCGGGGCCCGTACGGGCCGCGCCATCGCACCGACCGAGGCCCGCGGCCGTTCAGGAGACCCGCCGCGCGGGATAGCCGCGCACCGGGGCAACCGCCCCGCCCCCGTCCCGGGCACCGTCCTGATCGTGACGCTGGGAATCATCGTGGTCCTGGCCACGCTCGTCCTGGTGCTGGCCCAGTCGATGCGGGTGGAAGCGGTCTGCTCGGCCAACCGGCTGGCGGCCCAGCAGGCGGCGGCCGTCGAGCAGGGCGCCATCCAGTACGTCCTGGCCGCCGTCGACGGACTCCAGGGGCGGCGCCCCGCCGACGACGACCTCCTCTCGACCGGCGCCCGCGTCGGCGACGGCGCCTTCTGGATCCTCCGATGTGACCCCGACGAGGACCAGGAGGTCTCCTACGGGCTGACGGACGAGGCCGGCAAGATCAACCTGAACACGGCCACCGAGGAGATGCTCGCCAAACTCCCGGACATGACCGCCGACGTGCCGGCCGCCATCCTCGATTGGCGCGACGCCGACAGCGAGGTCACCGCCGGCGGCGCCGAAAGCGACTACTACCTCCTCCTCCCGGACCCCTACGAATGCAAGAACGCCCCGCTCGAGACGGTCGAGGAACTGCTCCTGGTGCACCTCGCCTCCCGGGACCTGCTGTTCGGCGAAGACGCCAACCGCAACGGCGTCCTGGACGCGTGCGAGGACGACGCCGACACCTCCGACCCCCCGGACAACCGCGACGGGCACCTGGACCGCGGCATCTTCAACCTCGTCACCGTCTACAGCCGCGAGCCCCAGGACGCGGGCGAGGGGGAAAAGAAGGTCAACGTCAACCAGGCCAAGACCAAGGACCTCGCGAAGGTGCTGGCCGACGCCGTCGAGGAGGACCGGCTGCCGGAGGTCCTGCTCCGCGCCCGCCAGGGCCGGCCGTTCCAGAACATCCTGGACTTCTACTACCGGACCGGCCTGACGAGCGAGGAGTTCCAGGCCGTCGCCGACCGCATCACGGCGCAGGACGGGAAGCCGGCCGAGGGCCTCGTGAATATCAACACGGCCTCCGCCGAGGCGCTGCTGTGCCTGCCGACGCTGGAGGAGGCCGACGCGTCGGCCCTGGTGGCCGGACGGTCCGACGACGAGACCGACCCCGGCTCCATCGCGTGGGTGGTCGACGTGCTGCCCCAGGAGAAGGCCGTCGCCATCGGTTCGTACATCACGGTGCGGTCGTACCAGTTTTCGGCGGATATCGTGTCCGCGAGCGGCGACGGCCGGGCGTTCCGCCGCTGCCGCATCGTGGTCGACGCCGGCGCGAGCCCGCCGCGGCTGCTGTACCGTCAGGACCTGACGCCGCTGGGCTGGCCGCTCCCGCCCGAAATCCTCTCCCTGCTGCGGTCGGGGGTGGACCTGGACGAGGTCCTCGACGCCGCGTATCAGGAGGTCCTGTAAGATGCTGCGGCGACGTCGCATGCTGGGCCTGGCGGTCGCGTCGCGGTCGGCGACCGCCGTCGAACTGGCCGGCCCGAAGGGCGGGCCGCGCGTCGTCCGCGCCGCCGAGTTCGTCTTTCCGGACGAGGTCGGCCTCGAGGACCCGGGCCCCCTGGGCCAGGCGCTGAAGACGTTTCTGCGCTCCCGGCGGTTCTCGGCCTCCCGGTGCGTCATCGGCATCGACGCGGCGCACCTGACGGCCCGGCCGAAGACGCTGCCCCCGGGGGCGGAGGGGTCGGCCGAGGGGATCCTGTCCCTGGCCGTCGAACGCGAGTTCGCCTCCGACCCGAAGGACCTCCTGTTCGACTACACCCCCGGCTCCGGCGAGGACGGCCGGGCCAGCGCGCTCCTGGTGGCCGCGCCGCGCGGTCACGTGGACCATCTCCTGGCCATGGCCCAGGGCGCCGGCCTGGCCGTCTCGGGCGTGACGTCGTCCACGATGGCGCTGGCGGCCTCGGCCAACGGCCTGATGCTGACCGACCGGCTCGTGCTGCACGTGTTCCGCGGGGGCGCGGAACTGGCCTCGCGGTCCCCCGACGGGCTGATCCAGGTGCACCGGCTGCCGGTCTCGCCCCCGCCCGACGCGGAAGACGCCGCCGGCCCGGCCGGCGCGTGGCTGGACGACCTCCCGCACGACCTCCGCCGGGCCGCCTACGGGCGGCTGGGCGAGACGGCCGACCGACCCGTCCGCGAACTGCTCGTCTGGGACGAAACCGGCCAGCCCCCACGGGCCTGGGACGACCTGGCGTCGCAACTGGGCGTGGGGGTCCGGCTGTGCGCCTCGGACGAGGCACGGGGCGAGGCGGCGGGCGGGGGCCAGTATTCGGCGGCGGCGGCGATCGCCCTGGCCGGACTCAGGGGCCATCGCCTGCCCATCGACTTCATCCACTCGCGCCTGGCGCCCCGGAGAAAACTCGCCGTCAGCCGGCAGGTGGCCTGGGGCGCGGCCGCGGCGGCGGCCGTCCTCGTCGCCGCCGCCCTCCTCGTGCTCGACACGCTCGGGACCGAACGCGAGGTCGCCGACCTGGAGGGCCGGCTGGCGGCCAACCGGCCGGCCGTCACCGCCGCCGAGGCCATCGTCGAGAAGGCCGCCTTCGCCCGACGCTGGTACGACCGCCGCCCGCCTCTGCTCGAGTGTCTGCGGGCGGTGACGCTGACGTTCCCGGCCGAGGGCGGCATCTGGGCCACGAACCTCCGGCTGGACGAGACGCTGCGCGGCCACATCTCCGGCAAGGCCGACACCGAGGCGATCGTCCTGGACGTCCTGGACCGCCTGAAGGCAAGCCCCCGGTTCGCCGACGTCAAGCCGCTGTACCTGCGCGAGGCGGGGCCGGGCGGCCGGGAGGTCGCCTTCGCCATGAGTTTCCGCTACGACGGATCCGCGGGACCCGTCCACACGGATCCATCGGACCCGTCCATACGGACCCGTGCAGTAACAGGGTCGCCGGAAAAGGGCCCGTCCGGTAAACGGGCCGCCGGAAAAGGGGCGGGCGGACCATGACCTTCACCAAACGCGAGCGGGTGATTCTTCTGGTGATGGTGGCGGTGCTCGCCGCCCTGGCGCTGGACCGGTTCGCGCTGACGCCGCTGCTGGACCGCCGGCAGGCGGCCCAGGCGGAGCGCGATCGTCTGGTCGCGGAGATGGCCCGGGCCGAGAGCCTGCTCAGCCGCCGGAAGGTCATCGGGCCGCGCTGGCGGCGCATGACGGCCGAGGGCCTCAAACCCGACCCCGCCGAGGCCGAAAGCCAGGTCCTCCGCGCCATCGGCGTCTGGGCCGACGAGGCCCGCCTGAACCTCGTCTCGCTCCGGCCGGAACGCTCCGAGGAAGCGTCCCTGCTGCCGGAAATCGAGTTCCGGGCCACCGGCACGGGGTCCATGGCCGCCGTCTCCCGCTTCCTCTGGCGACTGGAGACGGCGTCGATCCCCCTGCACATCAAGAACCTTGAACTCGCCAGCCGGCGCGAGGGCACCGACAACCTGTCCGTCCAGTTGAAGATGTCCACGCTCTACCGTCCCCCGCCGTCCGAGGCCGCCGGCGAACGCGACGCCGGCGCCCCCGCCGAAGGAGAGGACCCATGACCCACCGCTCCCAAAGGCATCCGAACGGACCGACCCGTGACCGGCTGAGGCTGTGGGTGATCGCGGCGGCGGCGGCCGCCCTCGCGCCGTCGGCGATCGCCGACGACCGCGAGGACACCTGGGACCGGTTCCGCGTCCTGGCCGAACGCAACCTGTTCGTCCGCGACCGCCGGCCCCGGCTTCCCCAGCCCCGGGGGCCGATCCGGCATGCGCCGGCGCCGCGGCCGACCCCCCGCTTCGTGCTGACCGGCATCGCCCGCCACCGGGAGGCGTTCGTCGCCTTCTTCGAGAACGTCGCCAACGGCGAGACCGTCCGGGCACGAGCCGGCGACACGGTCGGCGGGGGCGTCGTCCAGTCCATTACGATGGACGGCGTGGACCATGCGGTCGACGGAACGGTCACGCCAATCGAGGTCGGCGAAACGCTCACCGGCGAACCGCCGCCGCCGCGCGAGTCCGTGGGACCCATCGCCGGAAAAGGGCCGGTCGAGACGGCCGACGAAGAGGCCGCCCAGCAAGAGGGCACCCCGGAAGACGCCGACCCGGAAGCGGCGTCCACGGCACCGGACGACCCCCCAACGCCGGAGACCGAGCCGGCGTCCGAGACCGACCTGACCGACATTCTCCAGCGCCTGCGCCAACGGCGCGAACAGGAGTTGAAGAAATGACCGAGACACAAGACCCATCGGCCCCGGCCCGCCCCTGCGGGTCCGCACGGGACGAACGAACCCCCGGCCGGGCACGACACCGCGACAAGGGCATTCTGCGCGGTGGGTACGGAGACCCACCGCGCCGCCGCCGGGTCCGGGCTGCGCTGCTCGCCGGGCTGGCCGTCCTGCTGGTCGGCGCTGCCGCCCGGGCGGGCGAGACGCCCCCGCCGTCGGCCCCGCCGGCGGAGGCCGCCGGTCCCGAGTCCGCCCCGGACGTCGCCCCGCCGGCGGCGCCGGAGGCGGAGGCCCCCGAAGGCGGGGAGCGCGAAGCCCCGCCCGCCGAGGAGTCGCCCCCGGAGGGCGAGGCGCCCGAGCCGCCCGCAGAGGGCGAGGCCGAGGTCCCTCCCCCGCCGGAACCCGGCGGACCGATCCGCCTGAACTTCCGGGACGCCTCCGTCCACGCGGTGCTCACCTACCTGTCGGAGGCGACCGGCCTGGTGATCGTCCAGGACGAGCCTATCGACGGCCGCGTGACGGTCATCAGCCGACAACCCGTCAACACCGAGGAGGCGGTCGCGCTGCTGGAGGCCGTCCTGAAGGGCAAGGGCTACGCCGCCGTCCGGACGGGGCGGACCCTGAAGATCGTGCCGCTGGAGCAGGCGGCCAAGGAGAACCTGCCGGTCCTGTTCGGAAACGACCCGTCGCAGATCCCCGCGACCGACCGCCTCGTGACGCAGGTCATCCCGGTCCGCTACGCCGACGCCACGCGCCTGCGGACGGACCTGGCCCCGCTGATTCCGGAGACGGCGACAGTGTCGTCGAACGCGGCCAGCAACACGCTGGTGCTGGTGGACTCGCAGGCGAACATCCGGCGGGTGGCGGAGATCATCCGGGCCGTCGACGAACACATGGCGGGCGTGGCCGACGTCAAGGTCTTCCAGTTGGAGTACGCGGACGCGACGAACGTGGCCAGGCTGATCTCCGAATTGTTCGAGCAGGAGGGCCAGCAGGGCGGCGAATCGGGGAGGCAGTTCATTCCCGAGCCGCTGCGCAGAATGATGGGGCGAGGCCGACGCGGCGGGGAAGACCGCGGGGGCGACGGCGGCGAGGCCGGCCGCCAGCAGCGGGTCATCGCCACCGCCGACGACGCCACCAATACCCTGGTCGTCAGCGCCCCGCCCGACCTCATGCCGCTCATCGAGAGCGTCGTCAAGGAACTCGACTCCAACCCGAACGAGGAGGAGTCGTTCTTCATCTACCCCCTGAAGAACGCCGACGCCAAGAACCTGGAGGAGGTGCTCAACGCCATCTTCTCCGAGACGACCGCCACGGCCGGCACGACCCGCGGCGGCACGGCGCGGGAGGGCCAGACCTCCCGCTTCGGGCGCTCCACCGGCCTGCAACGGACGGGCTCCAGGGTCGGCGACATGGTCGGCGAGGTCTACTGCATCGCCGACGAGGACACCAACTCGCTCATCGTCCGGACGCTCAGGAAACACTTCGACCGCATCAAGGAGATGCTGGCGGAACTGGACCGCGCCATTCCCCAGGTGCTGATCAAGGTCCTCATTGCCGAGGTCACGCACGACGAGGAACTGGACCTGGGTACCGAGTTCTCGATCCTGAACCTCCAGTTCGCGGCCACGGTGGAGGGGACCGGCGACCTCGGCACGGAAGACCAATCGGGGGGCGGGCTGGTCACCGCCACCCTGAACAGCAACCTGGCCGCCACCTTCAACGCCCTCCAGCGCGACGGGCGGATGGACGTCCTCAGCCGGCCCTACATCCTGGCCAGCGACAACCAGGAGGCCACCATCACCGTCGGGCAGGAGGTCCCCTTCATCCGCAACAGCCGGACCACCGAGACCGGACAGACCATCAATACCATTGAATACGAGGACGTCGGCATCATCCTGACCGTCACGCCGAAGGTCAACCCCGAAGGGCTCGTCCTCCTGGAGGTGGCCCCGGAGATCTCGACCGTCACCGACACGACCGTCCCCATCTCCGAGACCGTCAACGCCACCATCTACGCCAAGCGGTCGGCCCAGACGCAGGTGGCGATCCACAACGGCCAGACGATCGTGATCGGCGGCCTGATGGAGGACCGCATCACCGACGCCGTCCGCAAGGTGCCCTTCCTCGGCGACATCCCCCTCCTGGGCGAACTCTTCAAGCACACCACCAAGGACACCACCAAGACGGAACTGCTCATCTTCCTGACGCCCCACGTGGCCGAGCAGCCCGACCACCTTGCGGCCATGTCGGCGGACGAGACGGCCGACCTCAAGGCCGTCCGCGAGGCGGGGGGCTCCGGCGCCTTCGAGGAGCACCTGGACTCCATGAAACGCGGCGCCACGCCCAAGCCCGACGGAGGCGACGATGCACCGCAACCGTAGCGCTACAACGTCACCCGCTGCGCGGCGGGTCGGAGCCTGTCCCGAGCGTAGCCGAGGGGCACCCGCCGCGAAGCCTCAGATACGCCGGTTCAGGTGCGGTGGGGGCGGAGACCCACCACGCAAACCACGGGATACGAACCGGGGGGCGGAAGCGGCCAAGGGCCTGCTGTCGCCGTTTCCGGCGCTCGCCTCTCTCCTTACTCCTGCTCTCCTGCTCTGCGGCGGCCTTGCCGCCGCCATCCTGGCCCCCGGATGCCGGAACCCGGCCCCCACCCCGGAGGTCCGCCGGCCCAGCGTCCGGCAGGACGCCTGCGCCGCGCGGCTCCACGACCTGTGCGGCCGGCTGCTGCTCCACTACTCGCTTCACCAACGGCTCCCCCAGACGCTGGAGGCGCTGCCCCCGCTCGACCCGGACGACCCCACGCCGACCGTCTGCCCCGCCTCGGGCGAGCCGTACGTCTATCGGCCCGATGGCCTGCGGGTGCCCGACCATCCGGGCCTGCTGGTGCTGTACGATCCGCTGCCCAGCCACGCCGGCATGCGGTGGGGCGTCTTCGTGGACAAGGTGACGGGGGGCGGCCG
This sequence comes from uncultured Anaerolineales bacterium, assembly GCA_964437855.1. Taxonomy (GTDB): domain Bacteria; phylum Planctomycetota; class Phycisphaerae; order FEN-1346; family FEN-1346; genus BS750m-G62. The sequence goes on from CAYTJE010000017.1 coordinate 25,119, forward strand.
GCTGACCGCCCGGGTCGTCCTGGTGCCCGAGGAGGCGATCCGCGCCGCCAAACCGGCCTCGCCGTCGCCCGAGCCGGCGCCGGCCGAGCCATAGGGGTGCGGCTTACGGCGCCGGGGCCAACTCGAGGCGCCAGAGGTTGACGGCCTTCCACTGTTTGGCGTCGGCCGGTCGGGCGGTCACCTCGTAGGCGCCGGCCTTCTCGAACGCGACGGCGCCGGCGTCGAGGGTCCGCTGCTCAGCCCACCCGCCGGTGGCGGGGACGGCGACCGTCAGGGTCCGGCCGGCCGCCTCGACGGCCAGTTGGCTCGGCGCCGTGGCCGCCACGACCGCCTTGATCGTGTACGTCCCCTTCTTCTTGATGCGGACCTTCCAGACGGCCTTGGAGTTGGCATGGTTCCAGTGGCCGATGTTCTTCGTGCCGGCTTTCTTTGACTCCAAGCGGAGGCTTCGGCCGGTGAGGCCGGCCTCGGCGGCCTCCAGGATCAGGTCGTCGCTGAGGGTGGGCTTGGTGGGCCGCCGGCCTCCGGCGGCGGGCGGGGCGCCGATGGCCGCCTTCGGGCTCAGCGACGTCTTCAGACCCGTGAGTTTGAAGGCGTAGGCGTGCTCGCACGGCCGGTCGCCCTCCTTGATGGCGGAGACGTCGATGACGAGTTGCCTGTCGGCGTTGACGGAGTAAGGCAGCGGCTCCTTGCGGCCGAGCAGGGTCACCTGGCCGCCCTCGTCGCTCTCGACCTGGACGGCCGTGAGGGTCAGGGCATCGCCCTCCGGCCATCCGAGGGCGATGGCGTAGACGGCCCGGCCGTCTTTCGAGCGGGTGTAACGGATGTCGCGGGCGGTGTAGGTGACGTGCCCGACGAACCCGCCGCCTTTGCGCAGGCGCGTGGGTCCTTCGCCGAAGATCAGCCACGGGCGGGTGTTGTAGACGGCTTCGCCGCACGTCTCCAGCCACCGCCCGATGCCGAGCAGGACCTTCTGCTGGACCTCCGGGATGGTGCCGTCCGACTTCGGTGAGATATTCAGAAGCAGGCATCCGTTCTTCGAGACGATGTCCAGAAAATCGTGCAGCACCTTGGCGGTGGGCTTGATGTCCAGGCCCCGGGTGTAGCACCAGGAGCCCATGCTGATGGTGTCGTCGGTGAGCCAGCAGAAGTCGGTGAGGCGGTTCATGCGCCCCTTTTCGAAGTCCTCGACGGCGATCTCGGCCGGGTAATCGTGGCCCTTGGTGGTCACGACGACGCGTCGGTTCCACTCCTCGGCGCGGTTGAAGTAGTAGGCGAGGAACCGCCGGTGGTACGGGTCGCCGATGTCCTCGAGCCGGCCGTCGAACCAGATGAGGTCGGGCCGGTACTTGCCGATGACCTCCCCCAGTTTCGCCAGCCAGATGCAGTTATACAGATCCTCCGAGACGTTGGCGTAGAGCATGCGGAGTTCCGGGTCGGTGGTGTGCGTGGGCCAGGTGGGTTCGTCCTTCGGGCGCGGATACCAGTTGCGCGTGCGCGCGTGGTGGAACGTGGTGACCAGCCGCATGCCGCGGGCGCGGATGGCCTTCGCCAACTCGCCCGTGATGTCGCGCCTGGGGCCCTTGGCGCCGGCGTTCCAGGGGGTCACGTCGCTCGCCCACATGGCGAACCCGTCGTGATGCTCGCAGACGGGCCCGGCGTACCGGGCGCCGGCCTTGGCGAAGAGGTCGGCCCAGGCGTCGGCGTCGAACTTTTCGGCCTTGAACCGCGGCACGAAATCGTGGTAGCCGAACGCGTCCGGCTGGCCGTACGTCTCGACGTGATGCTTGTAATGCTTCCCCCGCTTCCGATGCATATGCCGCGGGTACCACTCGTTGCCGTAGGCCGGCACGCTGTAGACGCCCCAGTGCCAGTAGATGCCGAACTTGGCGTCGCGGAACCATTCGGGGGCCTCGTCGTGGCGTTTGAGGTCGTCCCAGTCGGCCTTGTAGGGGCCGTCGGCCACGCCCCGGTCCACGGCCTGAAGTTGTTTCTGGATGGCGTCGTGGTACCGCTGGGGGATTTCGCCGTCCGGGGCGACTTCGCCGGCCGGTGTGCTCTTGACGGCCGTGCAGGAGGCCGTCACCAGGGTGAGCACGCCGATGCATGCGAAACGGGCTGAGGTCCTCATCGTTCGTCTCCAACGCAACGGAGGTTCTGCGGGGACGGCCCCGGCCAGGAACGCTCCCGGCCATTGGGCCCGACGGCGGGGCGCGGATGCCGGCCGTCGGGCAACCACGTCCGCCCATGGTAGCCGGATCAGCGCAACGCGTCAAGCGCTTCCACCGGCGGCGGTCCGGCGAAATCCGGACGCCGGAAGGGGGCGCAGCCTCCGCACAAACGACGGCCCGGCTTCGGAACTGCGAAGGAACGCAAGGCCCGCTCGAGATGAGGTGCGCACGCCAGGGCGGCAGGAAAGGTTCAACACCCATTACCGGGAAGGCGGCCTCGGCCTCGGCTCCGGGGCTGCCAGGGGCGCCCC
>CAYTJE010000018.1:0-5411 GCA_964437855.1 uncultured Anaerolineales bacterium
CCGCCGAGAAGGCCAAGTGCGAACTCTCCAACGTCGCCGAGACCGACATCAACCTCCCCTTCATCACCGCCGACGCCTCCGGCCCGAAGCACCTGACCATGAAGATTACCCGGGCCAAGTTCGAGGAACTCTGCCGAGACCTCTTCGAGCGGCTCCGCGGACCGTGCGAGCGGTGCCTGGCCGACGCCCGAAAAAAACTCAAGGACGACGACTTCACGGTGGACGAGGTGGTGCTGGTGGGCGGCTCGACCCGCATCCCCGCCGTCCAGGAACTCGTCAAGGACCTCTTCGGGCGGGAGCCGCACAAGGGCGTGAACCCGGACGAGGTCGTGGCCGCCGGCGCCGCCATCCAGGGTGCCATCCTGGCCGGCGAGTTCAAGGACAAGGACATCCTGCTTCTGGACGTGACGCCCCTGTCGCTGGGTATCGAGACGCTCGGCGGCGTGATGACGCGCCTCATCGAACGCAACACGACCATCCCCACCGAGAAGACCGAGACCTTCTCTACCGCCGCCGACAACCAGCCCGGCGTCGAGATCCACGTGCTCCAGGGCGAACGACCGATGGCCAAGGACAACCGGACCCTCGGCCGGTTCCAGTTGACCGGCATCCCGCCGGCGCCGCGCGGCGTGCCGCAGATCGACGTCTCCTTCAACATCGACGCCAACGGCATCCTGAACGTCAGCGCCAAGGACAAGGGCACCGGCAAGGAACAGTCCATCGAAATCAAGTCGTCCTCCGGCCTGTCCGAGGATGAGGTCAAGAAGATGCAGAAGGAGGCCGAGGAGCACGCCGAGGAGGATAAAAAGATCCGCGAACTCGTGGAGAAACGCAACCAGGGCGACTCGCTCGCCTACCAGGTTGAGCACACGCTGAATGAGCACGGCGACAAGATTGGCGACGACGACAAGCAGCGCATCCAGCAGGCCATTGCCGAGGTCCGCGAGGCCGTCAAGGGTGAGGATGCCGCCCGCATCGACCAGGCCATCGAGTCCTTGAACCAGGCCTCCCGCGCCCTGGCCCAGACGCTGTACCAGCAGCAGGCGGCCGGGGCCCAGGCGGGACCGGGGCCGCAGGCCGGCGGACCGGAGGCCGGAGGCGAGGCACCCGGCGGCCAGGCCGGCGGAGGCGGCGACGACGTCATCGACGCCGAGTACGAAGTCAAGGAGTAGGCGCGAGCCGCGGGCTGCGAGCCGCGGGCTGCGAGCCGCGGGCTGCGAGCCGCGAGCGAACAGCAAGAGCGCGGCGGGTCTCCGTACCCGCCGCGTTCCTCTATGACGCGCCGGCCAAGGCCGGCGGCTAAATGTGAACAGCCCTTTATAATTAGTGAAGCGATCATACGCTACATGCCACGGTCGCACCGACGGATGCCGAACACCGCCAAGCCCGACCCGACGAAGGCGTGCGCCAGGAACGTCTTCCACCAGGCCAGGTGTCCGACCAGGTAACCGTAACTTTCCCCCAGGCCGGTCCAGCGGTAGGTGAGTGATTGGCGAAGCCAGGCCAGGCCGAGTTCGCGCTCCGCCACGACCAGCGGGTTGACGTGAACCACAACGCGCACGAGGGCAGTCTTAACGGGGTCGTCGAGCACCCCGGCAACCGGCCCGGCCGGGATGACCGCCGCCACCAGCGCCCACCCCAGAAGAGCGGTCAGGAACTGGGCGGCGCGCGGACCGGCCAGGCGGGCCAGGAGCGCCGCCAACCCGGCCAACAGGAGCGCGAAGCCCACGGCGACGGTCTGGGCTCGGAGGAGGGTCGCGGCCGCCGGCCCGTCCGCGATGGCGCCGGCAAGGAGCAGGCCCACGGCCACCAGGGGCACCGGCACCAGAGCAACGATCAGCCGACGCCCCAGCCCCGTGGGCGGAGGGACGCTCACCGCGCCGACCCACACGGGCAGCAGCAGCATCTCCAGGGCCACGACCAGTTGGCCGACCCCCGCCACGGCTCCTCCTCCCAATGGCCGAGACCGCCATCGCCGTCATCCTAACCCGCACGGGCGAGGGAACGGCAAGAAAAAAGCGCGGCCGCAGGGGCCGCGCAGAACCTTTCCCACCGCGTAGCGCGATTGCCGTTCGCGCCATAGCGCGGCGGGTCGGTCCATACGTAGACGTATGCCGAGACCCGCCGCGCGATTACGTTCTTACACGAGGCGCCGGCTCAGAAGTTGTCGTAGCCGAGTTTGGCCTCCTCCTCGGCCTGGATGATGATCTGCGGCCGGACGAGGATCAAGAGGTTATTGGCGGCACGGAGGCTGGCGCGGTTGCTGAAGACGCGTTTCAAGATGGGCACCTTCGAGAGAATGGGGACGCCCGTCTCGACCTCGGCCTCGATGAACTGGCGTGTGCCGCCCAACAGCAGCGTCCCGCCGTCGGGCACGCTGACGGTGGTCTTGAAGTCCTGGACCTCGACCTCCGGCAGGTTGATGGGGGCGGTGGCGATCCCGCCGAAGGGGACGGCCGCCTGGATCTCTTCCCGGTCCCAGCCGGTGATGTCGGCATACTGGGGCCGCAGGTCCATCTGGACGTACCGGCGGTCGGCCGAGACGGTGGCCTTGACATCGAGGGTGACGCCGACGGGGATGGCCCCGATGGTGGGGTCCCATCCGACGGCGTCCTCGGCAACGACCGGCTCGACGTCGGCCACGTAGGTATCGACGGTCGAGACGCTGATGTAGGACCGCTGGCCGTTGTACAGCGTGATGCGGGGCGCCTGGAGGGTGGTCTGGCGGAGGTCCGACTGGATGGCCCGCAGGAGGAACCCGACCTGGATATCGTCCAGGAAGACGCCGCTGATCGCCATGCCGCCCTCGTTCGCCCCGCCGAAGTTGTTGAACACCGTCTGGGCCAAGGGAAGCAGGTTGGAGGTCCCCATGGCGTTGGAGCCCGTGCTGGAGACGATGATCGGCGCCCCGACCTGGGGGTCCCCCGCGGCGCCTCCGACCTCGCCGGGCAGGGTGTCGAACGGGGTGCCGGGCAACACCGCCCCCGGATCCTGCACGGCCGTCCCGGCGGGGTCCGTTCGATCGGAGGGAATCTTCACGTCCACATCCAGGGTGATGTCCTGGAGGAAATCGTCGGTGACCTGGCAGAACCGGCTTTCGACGCTGATCATGATGGCCCGCTCTCGGCGGAGTTGCTCCAAGAGGTCGGCCACCTTGGTATGGCCGAGGCGGGTCTGGGTGACGATGAGCAGGCCGTTCATGTACTCGATGGCTGCGGGCCCGCCCTCGTCGGCCCAGGCGGCCACGTTGGGGTCGGACTGATTGTTGACGGTTCGCTGGATGAGGTCGCGGAGTTCATCCGGGCCGGCGGGTCCTTCCTCCATGCCGGCGCCGGCGCCGGCGCCGAAGAGGTCGCCAAACGCACCGCCGCCGCCGGTGGCGGCCTGGGCGGCCGCCTGCGTCACGTCGCCCACTTCAAACCGCGGCGCGTCCTCGCCAAAGTCCGGAATCTGGGCCACCAGGTCCTGCACCGGGTAGGTGACCACCGGGAGGTTCTGCTGGAGTTTTTCGCGGGTCGTCACAAGGATGTAGCCCGGCTCCACGCGGTACCCCAGGTCCGCGCCCAGGATGAGGCCGAGGACCGAATCGACCGAGACCTGCTTGACCTTGAGGTCGACCAGGCGGGTCGACAGTTCGATGCCGGCGGTGCTGATGTCCGGATCGATCACGATGTTCAGACCCTGCTGGACCTCGCTGATGTAGTTCAGGACGTTGTCGAGGCTGGTTTTTTCGAAGTCGAGGTCGATCCGCTCGTCGAGGCGGCGCCGCGTCTCGGCGACGGCCTTGGGCTCGGCCGAGACCGCCTGGGTGAAGGCCCGGCGGAACTCGCTGAGGTCCTTCCACCGCTTGGCCTCCGGATAGCGCAGGTAGCGGGTTTCGCCCTGGACCTTCTCGCCTATCGGGGTGGCGGCGTCCATGACGTCGACGAGCGCGTCCACGGTGCCGGCCTCGTGCCGGTCGCGGACCCCCACCTGCCGCTCCTGCGCCTGGAGGTAGAGGAGGTCCTCGCGCCAGCGTCGGGCGCGTTCGTCCATGGGGTCGACCGCCAGCAGGCGGTCGAGGACCTCGACCGATTCGCCGAACTGCATGCTCTTGCGGAGTTCCTCGGCGCGCTGCCAGAGTTGGGCGATCTTCTGCCCGCGGTCGCGCCGGTCGGCCTCGCGTCGTGCGGCCTCGCGGCTGTCGGCCTCGCGAGCGGCCTGAGCGGTCCGGGCCTCCTCGACCGTGGCCTGCCGCTCCTTAATCTGCTTGCGAAGCGCGTGGATGCGTTCGCGGAGGCGTTCCTGCTCCTGGATCGACAGGACCGGCGCCACATCGACGGTCCGGCTGGCCTTGGCCAGCGGCCGCAGCGCCTCGGCATACCCTTCCGGGCGCTGGGCCGCCTGCATCTTCCGGTCCGCCTCGTCGAGCAGCCCCTCGACGTTGGCGATGATGCGTTGTCGCTCCAGGTTGTTCAGGTCGCGGACGACCCGGCCGAGGGGTTCCTCGCGTTCGGCCAGCAGTTTCTCGGCCTCGGCGAGCCCCTGGGCCGCCTGCTTGGAATCGGCCCACAGATTCAGCCCGCGCTGGAAGTGGATCTTGGCCTTCTGGTACTCGTGGGCCTGGAGGGCCTGCTGGCCGAGTTTGATCTGCTCCTCCGCGTGAGCGCGTCGAGCCTGGGCGACCACGTCGGCCTCGACGGCCTTCTCCTCCGCCACCGGTTTCTTCTCCTCCGGCTCAGCCGGCTTCTTTGCAGGCTGGTCGGGTTTCTCGGCCGGCTTCGCGAGTTTCTTTTCAGGCGTCGCCGCCTTCTTGACCGGCTCGGCGGCGCCGGCGGAGGGCTCGGTTCTGGCCACCGCGGCGGGCGGCAACGATGCCACCCGCTCCCGAAGGCTGTCGTAGCGCCGGCCCGTCCACCAGCCGAGGTCCACGTCCATGTCGCCGATGTAGTCGACGATTTCCTTGGCCAGGGGCGCCTTGTCCTCCTCGAGTGCGGCGTTACCCTTTTCGATGAGCCCCTTGGCCTTTGCCAGCGCCTTCTCGTGCGCCTCCCGGGCCTGGCGGGAGGCCTGGACGGCCTCCTGGTGGGCCTTCTCGTCGAGATAATCGCAGGAGGCGGCCTTCGAGAGGTGCCGGACGGCGGTGGCGCACTGGTTGTCGTCCAACGCCTGTTTGCCGCGAGCGAGGGCCTCCTGGCCCGCCGCCCGCCCCGCGATGGCCCGGTCAACGTCCTCGACAAACCCGGGATAGCCCCACCCGTGGAAGAAGCCGAGGTGGTCGGGGTCGATCCCGGCCAGGACCTTCTTGGCGGCCTGGTACTGCCCGGCCTTGTACAGTTCCTTGGCCCTGGCGTACCGCTCGTCGGCCGTAGGACCGGCGGGCTTCTCCTCGGCGGGCTTCTCCTCGGCGGGCTTCTCCTCGGCGGGCTTCT
>CAYTJE010000018.1:5511-27596 GCA_964437855.1 uncultured Anaerolineales bacterium
GGCTTCTTCTCGGCGGGCTTCTTCTCGGCAGGCTTCTTCTCGGCAACGGGTTCCGCCTCGGCCGGTTTCTCCGCGGGTTTCTTGACCGGCTTCTCGACGGTTTCGGGAACGGGTTTCGGTTCAGGAGCGGGCTTTTTCTCGGCGGGTTTCTTCTGCGGCGTGGGCTCGGCCTTGGCCACCGCCAGGCCCCGTTTCAGGTCGGCCAGGGTGGCCCGGTCGGCCGCGGCGAGGCGGACGTGCATGGCCTCGATCCGGCCAATCGTCTTACGGGCGGCGTCGGTGTTACCGGCCTTGACGTCGGCAGCGGCCCGGTCCATGAGGTCCCGCGCCTGCTGGAGGGCCTTGTCGTGGGCGTCGCGGGCGAGGCGGAGCAGCCCCTTGGCCGGCCCGGCCATGTCGGCCTCAAGATACTGGCTGTTAGCGGCCTGGGCCAGGAGGGCGACGGCGTCGGCGTAGTGCTTCTTCGAGAGGGCCTCCTTGCCCTCGGCAAAGGCCTTTTCGTCGGCGGCCTTGTGGGCGACGGCCTTCTGGGTCTCTTCGAGGAGGGAATCGTATTTCCCCTTGTCGAAGAAGCCGAGGGTCGCCCGGTCGATCTGCTGGAGGCGTTTCAGCGCCCCCTCGTAGTTGTGGGCCTGGTGGAGTTTCCTGGCCTCGGCCAGGTGGTCGGCGGGCGTCTTCTCCGCCGCCGGCGCCGCCAGCGGCCCCCCAATCAGGGCCCAGACCAGACCTACGAGGCCAACGAGCAACACGATCTTCCCACGTCTCAACGCGCACCTCCTTTGGCGGGGCGAAACGCGAGGAACCGGCCCACCTGGGGCGTAAACGCCAAGCGCCATCCGGGCCTGACACACGCGGGTTGCCGGTCCTGCCCTTTGTGCCCCTTTTACGGCGACCTTCCGGCTAGGCTGGCAGCGGATAAGGGAGAATAAAAGCGGATGATTTCGAGTTCCAGCCTCCCCCCGCCGACGGTGTCAGGCACTGTACAAAACGCCCCGGTTTTGGCAAGCAAAATCCTCCCCGCCTGGTGGCGTTGTCAGGTTACTCCGCGCCCCCTGCCGACTGTTTGCGTTCCCGGCGGTCTTTGCTGGACCGGATGCGCTCGGCCCATTCGACGCGGCGGTTCAGGGTTCCCTGCCCGTCGGCGTAGACCAGGACCCGGGTCCGGATGGGGCGGTTCCCGCCCTTCGGCTGGTAGGGGAAATCCCGGATCACGTCGACCACCAACACGCCGGGGCTGAGGCTCACGTCCTTGACCACCGTCTTCCCGTTCGGCAACTGGATACGTGCGCTGTCCTTGGTGTAGACGACCGGCGCGCCGATGTGGCTGGGCACGCTGGGCACGATGATCCACTGGCCGTGGATCCACCGGTGCAGTTCCAGGTTCACGCGCTGGCCGAACGTCCCGACGAAATAGAAATCCATCAGTTCGGGGATGGTGACCGGTTCGGTGGGCTCGCTCCACGGGCCGACGAACTCGAGCGTCCAGCGATGCTCCTGGGGCTGGACCATGGGGAAACTCCAGACCGGGTTCGCCACCGCCACACGCATCTGGTACTGGTACGTCTTGCCGGGCTCGACGCCCAGGTCGGTGGCCCAGAGGGTGGCGTAGACGTGTTCGCGTTCGGCCGGCGCGGGCTCTTCCGGGCCGGTCTCGGCGGGGCCTTTCTCGGTCGGCTGCTCGCGCAGCCAGGGTGGCACGAAGCCGCCCTCTGTTTTCGCGGCCGCGGTCACCGGGCCGGATTCACCGGCCGAGGCCTTCGCCTCGCCGCCGGCCTCCCCTCCGGCAGCCGGCTGTTTCTGAAGGAACCGGGTCGCGTCGGGCTGGCGGACCTCTTTGACCTCGCCGGCCACCATGTCGACGGTCCGGCTCTGGCTGCCGCCGAGCGAGAGCACGTTATAGAAGGGCGCCCGTCGGATGATGGCCTGGGCCTTCAGGAGTCCCTTGAACCACTGGCCGCCGGCTACCTGGTCCGTGTTGTCGCCGGGCGGGGCCGGCAGGCGGGCGGAGGCCTCGGCGGGGACGGCGGGGGTCACGGTCTCCCACTCCCCCGTCGTGCCGTCCGGCTTGACCCGGCGTCGGCGAATCTCGACCCGCGAGATGATGATGGGGCTCTGCTTCAGGATGTAGGGGTCCCGATCCGCCTCAAGGTAGGGCTGGGCGTATTTCTCGAGTTGCTCGGTCAGGTCGAACTTGCCCACGACGCCGGCCCAGACGATGTCGCGGTAGGTCGTGGCGTCGTGGGTCAGGCTGGCCAGCGCCCGGGGCACGTCGCCGTCGGTCACCCCGTAGCCGACCGCGGGCCGGACCTGCTCGACGGCGAGCACCCCCGCCGGCGGGTAGAAGTGCTTCTTGGGGGGTTCGACGACCTTGCCCTTCCGCAGCGGCGGCACCCACTTGGCCAGGACGTCGTAGGGGGGCGCCTCGCCGGTCACCGCCTCTTCCAGGTCGTCCACGCCGGTAGGCTTCCGGCCGATGCTCAGGGCGACGCGTTCCTCGCCCGAAAGGGCCGTCTCGAGGGTCACCTCCTGCTTGACCTTCTCTTCGAGCCGGTCGACCTTCGCCATCACATCGTTAAGCAGGTCGTCCTGGGGCTCGCGCATGACGACAAACCAGGCGAGGGCGCCGACGAAGATCGCCACCGCCGCCGCCAGAACGATCTTCTCAACATGCTTGCCCATGAACGACTGTGTGAGGTCGGCTGCCATGACTGCGACTCCTGTGCCCGGATTCCGGCGTGGGGTGTCCGCCCCGCGCGGGCGTTCGGTCGTCTAGCCGGCGTCCTCCGGTTCGGCTTCGATGAGGGTGGTGACCCGTCCGCCCTGGAGTTCGAAGATGAGGGACTCGCCGACCACCTCGAGCCACACGACGCCCCCCTCGCCGTAGTCCTCCCGCCGGAAGGCGAGCAGGTCGTCGTGGGACCGCTCAAACGCGGAGTAGGTAATCGGCTGAATGTGATAGGCCTCGACGCTCAGGAAACTCTCGGTCCCCCTGAGTCGGCGAATCAGTTCGCCGGCGTACTCGGACTCGATCACCACCCGCAGACGCCAGGGCAGGATCTTGTAGAAATCGGGCGTCGAGAGCCGTCCCGAAAACGTCGCGAGGCGTTCCGACTCGCCCTTGGCCTCCACCGGGCGGTACCGGCCGGAGATGCCCGACATGCCGCTCTCCGGGATCACGGCGGCTTTGCCCCCCACCCCGATTCCCACCAGTTCCTTCAGGGGCGCGTCCGCGACGACCGGCTCGGCGCCCTTCTGGGCCAGGATGTCCTTGTTCATCTTGGCCAGGAGGCCGACCAGGTCCTCCATGAGCCAGATGTCCTCCTGGCCGTTGCGGGCCTCGGCCAAGGTTGGCGGCTCTTGCTTGTCCACCCAGTCCGGCCGGACGAACGCCCTCGTCGGATCCGCGAACATCGTGTACGTGCGTGCCTCTTCCTTGGCGGCCTCGATCCTGGCCCGGGCGGCCTCTTCGCCCAGGCCGCTCGTCGACGGCAGGGCGGGCCGGGTGGCGTTCAGGGTTTCCATGAACCCCGCCAGCCGGGTGTCGTAGGCGGACTTGAACGAATGCCGCAGGCTGACGTCGGTGCTCGTCGGGAACAGGTTCTCGACCAACGGCTCGCGTGCGTCGCCGAGTTCCCGGAGGTAAGCAAGCATGTCCTCGTAAACCTTTTTGCGCTGCTCGACCTTCTCGGCCATCTGGTCAACCAGGTCGGTGTTGTAGATGGGGACGTTCTCGGGAAGCAGCGCATCGGCCTGCCTCTCGGTAGCCTCCAGTTGCTGGATTTTTTCCGCCTTCGGGGCCATGCCGAAGAAATAGGCGAGGAGCCCCACGGCCACGGCGATCACCAGCCCCCCCCCCGCCAGGGAGACCAGGAAAAGTTGCCGTTTCAGGATTTCGATCATGTTTCGGCTCCGCGACGTCACGTTGATGGGCCGCCGGGGGGCTGGGCGGGATGCGGTTCCGGCCTCACTCCTCCGGGGCGGCCTCCGGCTCCTGCCCCCACTGCTGGGTCACACCCTCGACGGCGATTTCGGTGAGGTCCTCGCGGCTGATGAGCCAGGCGTCGCACAGGCCGGCCAACTGCTCCTCGATGTTGGCCAGGCGCTGGCTTTCCGCGCCCGTGACCCGCTTCGGATCGATCTTGAGCGGGCTGTCGAGCCCGACCGGCCGAACCAGGTCGGCGATCGAGGCAAAGACCTCCTGGCGCTGCCACGGGGTCAGCGGGTTCAGGCCCAGCACCCACTGGGCCCTGAACCAGAGGTCGCGCTGCTTGTCGATTTGGGGGGGCTGGACCCCCTCCTTCTCTTCCTCTTCCTTCCGCTCGCCGTAGAAGTAGTCGTGTTCCCGCATGCTGCCGAACATGCCCGTGTACGGGATGGAGGCCAGGACCTCCGTGCCCGCGGGCGTGTGCAGGCGAACCGTCCGCTTGCACGCCTTAAGCCGGGCGATGAGGCCCTCGTTCACAAACCGCTGGCCGTCCAACCCCGTCTTGGGGGTAATGCCGACGATCTCCACCAGGACGCCCGGGACCGTTTCCTCTCGGCTGCTGCCGCGGCGACGGCGGCCGCTCCCCCGGTCGTCCTTCTTCTCGGGCGCCTCGTACCCGACGACGGCGATCTCGCCGCTTTCGCTCATCTGGGAGTACTTGCAGACGTCCGGCACGTAGCGCATCGTCACGTCGAGCAACTCGATGATATCCAGGGAGGAGCGCAGCGGCTGGTTCTTGACGGGGTCCCACTCGGTCCACCTGGCGTCGTGCGGCCAGGCCTTCCAGAGGGTCTTCCAGATCCGGTAGGCGTAATCGTTGTTGACGATGAGGTCTTCGAGTTGGGCGATCTTGCGCTGCTGCTTCTGAAGGGCGTCTTTCTGCTCGTCAAACCGGGCCTTGTGCTGGTTGTTGGTCTCCTGGATGCGGCTGACCGTCCGCTGGAGCCGTTGCACCGTGTTACCCGGCCCGGCGACTTCGCCGTGGGTCGCCACCTGATCGTACGCGAAGGCGCCAATCGCCCCCACCAGGGCCACGCCGGCCGCCACAAAGAACGGCCGCTTCTTCTTCATCACCTTATGGCTGAGGATTTCGGGCGGCAGGAGGCTGGTGGAGATCTGGGCCAGCCCCGCCCCCTCCAGCGCCAGCCCGTAGGCCACGGCGAACGAGAGGAGGTTCTCCCGGAACAGCGGGGCCGAGATCACCTCCGACTCGCCCAGGCTGGAGAAGCCCTCGATCTTCTTGACCTCCACGCCGAGGTTCTGCGCCAGGAACTTGGCCAGCCCCGGCAGCCGGAACGCGTTGCCCAGCGCCAGAACGTGCTCCACACGGCTGTCGCGGTGCAGGCTCGTGTAATAGCCGATGGACCGCTGGATCTCGGTCAGCAGGTCGCCGAACACCGGCCGCATCGCCTGGAAGATCTGCCGGGCGTGCTTCGACTCGGCGGCGTGGCGTTTCAAGTTCTCGGCCTTCGAGAACTGGAGTTTGAACTCCTTCGAGAGGGCGTTGGTGAAATTGTTCCCGCCGAGCGGGACGTTGCGGATCCACACCCGGTCGCCGTCGGCGATGACCAGGTTGGTGTTCTCGGCGCCGACGTCGATCAGGATCGCGCCGCCCGCCCCTTCGCCCTGTTCGTGACGAAGGAAGTTGTACAGCGCCACCGGCGCCATCTGGACGATATCCGGCTCGATGCCGATGGCGATGAAATCCGAGACGTAGTCGGCCACGATGTCGCGTTTCATCGCGAAGATGCCGACCTCCACCTCGCGCGGCCCGGCCGACGGTGGGCTGATCGTCTGGTAGTCCCAGACCACGTCCTCCAGGTCGAACGGAATCTGCTGCCGCGCCTCGTACCGGACGATCTCCGGAATCTTCCGCTGCTCCACCGGCGGCAACTTGATGAACCGCGTGAAACTGGCCTGTCCCGGCACGCTGATGACGACCGTGCTCCCCTTGATGGAGTTGCGGTTCAGGAACTTCGAAAGGGCGCTGCGGATCAGGGCCTGCTCGTCGGCATCGGGCTGGCTCAGGATCTTGCCGTGCTCGATGACGTCGAACCCCACCGCTCGCAGGCGGTCGTCGCGCCACTGGAGTTTCATGGCCTTCAGGGCACACTGCCCCACGTCGATGCCCCACACGGTCTTGCTGGCTGGCATAGCGAATTCCTCACCTCGGGCGGGCGATACGCCGGCGGGTCCCCCACTCCAGCACTGCGGTGGGGCTCACGGTTGGCCGCAGCCGGTCCGCCCCGTCCAACCTGCCCGCCGGGCCATCTACACCGACCCGGCATGGCGGCAACCGCCTGCCTGTATTAGACCGCCACGGCCGAACGACCGTCAAGGAAAAACCGCGCCACGCCACAAGCGGCAGGCCGCGAACGGCGAGCCGCCGCCGTGAGGCGGCGGGTACCTTCACCCGCCGACGATGCCGGCACGTCTGGCGCTGGTTGACCTTCGCGGGTACCCGCGAACTCACGTTCGCGGCTCGCAGCCTGCCGTTCGCGGCTCGCAACTTGCGGCTTGCGTCATTTCCCGATGCAGAACCGCGCAAAAATCTCGTCCAGCACGTCGCCGCGGGCGCCGATGATGGTCGCGAGGGCGTCGCGGGCCTCGCCGAGTTCCATGGCCACCAGTTCCCCCGCCGGCTCGGACCGGCGGGCCAGCCGATGGGCCCGGGCCAGGGCCACCGCCGCCCGCTCCAGCGCCGCCCGGTGCCGGGCCGTCACGACGGGTCCCGCGGCCTGGCGGTCGACCTCGCCCCCGGTCACCGCCCGCACCAGGGCCTCGCCGAGGGCCCCGATCCCCTGCCCCGTGACCGCGCTGGTCGGGACGACCTCGGCCGCCAGACCCCGCGCCGCAACCCACGCCCGGGCCCGGTCGGGGGAAGCCAGGTCGCACTTCGTCACGGCCACCACCGGCGGCGCCGCGACCAGCGAGAGCAACTCGTCCGTCCGGTCGTACGACTCGGCCGTGGCGTCGAGGGCCAGGACCACCAGGTCGGCCCGGCCGACGGCCTCCAGGACCTTGGCGCGGACCTTCCCCGCCAGTTCGTCGCACGCCTCATCCAGGCCCGCCACGTCCGAGAGGCGGACGGCCAGACCGCCCAGGTGGAGAATGCCATGCAGTGCGTCGCGCGTCGTGCCGGGCACGTCGGTCACGATAGCCCGCTCCCGGGCCAGGAGCCGATTGAAGAGGCTCGACTTGCCGACGTTCGGCCAGCCGGCAATCACCAGCCGGACCTCGCCGCCGAACGTCTCCATGGCGCGGGACCGTCGGCCCAGGTCAGCCAGGTCGGCCCGGACGGCGGCCAGGTGGCCGGCGATCGCGGCGGGCGGCACGGGCGGGACGTCCTGGTCCGAAAAATCCAGGTCCACCTCCACCAGGGCCAGCGCCTCGCGGACCCGGTCCGCCAGGGCCGAGACGTGCCGGGACAGGTCGCCCGCCAGCAGGTCGCCCGCGGCCCGGAGGGCGGCCCGGCTGCCGGCGTCCACCACCGCCATGACGGCCTCGGCCTGGGCCAGGTCCAGACGGCCGTTCAAGAGCGCCCGGAAGGTGAACTCGCCCGGCTCGGCCGGCCGGGCCCCCGCGCCCACAAGGGCCTCGACCACCAGGGGCACGACGGCCGGCCAACCGCCCACGTGAAACTCCACCACGTCCTGCCGCGTGTACGAGGTCGGCCCGCGCATCAGGTACACCGTGGCGGGAATCGTCATGGCATAATTGACGAGGTCAATGTGCCCGCGCGACGCGGTGTAGGTGGGCTGTTCACGCCGACCGGCGCTTGGCGTGAACAGACGATCGGCGAGGGCGACCGCCTCCTCGCCCGAGAGGCGGACGATGGCCCGCTCGGCCGCCCCGGCGGGGCTGCTGACCGCCACGATCGTGTCGTCCAGGTTCATCGGTACAAGGCACCGCCCAGACGGGCGGGGGTTACTTCCTACCCTTCCTGCGCGAGCCTCTCTTCTGCTCCTGGGCCTCTTGAGTCTTCCGGCGGACCCAGGCCTCGATGCGTTCGCTGAGGGACTTGCGCCGGCCCGAGACGAGGGACTGCTGCTTGGCGGGCGCAGCCGGGCCGGCGTCCGGGACGCCCTCGGCCTTGGCCTTGGCGGCCTCCATCCACCGGCGGCGGAAGAACTTCGTCTCCGCCACCCGCACCAGGCTGGACGTCATGATGTACAGACACAGCCCCGACGGGGCGCTGTAGAGCACGAAGCCCAGAAAGAACGGCATGATCCGCATCATCATCTTCTGCTGCTGCTGGGCCTGCGGGTTGGCCGCCGCCGCGCTCGACATCGGCATCGCCTTCTGCGACACGTACATCAGCACGCCGACCGCGATGGGCAGGAGGTTGAAACTGGTGATGCCCCCGCCCCCGCCGCTCAGCATCGATTGGATCCCCCCGATGAGCCAGCCCAGGAGGGGAATATCCTGCCCCGGAATATACAGAGGCGTGTCCCAATGGAGCAGCATGTCCGGGGCCGACAGGTCCTGGAGAAACAGCGACCCGTCCGGAATCCAGCCGGCCGGCAGAAACGCCGAGTGCCGCAACTGGATCGCCGCCAGCAGCGCCCCGTACAGGCCGATCCAGATGGGCATCTGGACGAACATCGGCAGGCACCCGCCGAGGCTCTTCGCGCCGCCGACCTTGGCCAGTTCCTCCTGCATCTTCTGCTTGTCGCCGGCGTATTTCTCGCGGATCTCCTGCATCTTGGGGGCCATCTTCTGCATCTCGGCCATCGACTTCGTGCTCCACTTCGTGACCGGCAGCAGCACGATCTGAAGCGCGATGACCAGCATGATGATAGCCACACCCCAGTTCCGGACCACGCTGTGAAACCCGTCCAGAACCGCCAGCAGCGCCCGGCTGATGGGCGCGAACACCGGGGCGCAGAACGAGCAGCACTGGCTCCAGACGACCAGGCCGTCCAGGCCGATCTTCTGGTAGTACGCCTCCAGGTGGTCCGGCTCCTTCGGGCCCGCGTACACCGCAAACGCGTGCCGGACCGGCGCCTCGGCGTCCAGGGCCACGGCCTTCGATTCCAGGCGGACGACCGGCAGGAGGACCTCCTGCCGCCCCTCGGTCACCGTCCGGGCGTCGAGCCGGGCGCCGGCCACAAACGTGCCGGCCGACGGGCGCGACGCCGGAATCACCTGGCCGCCCTCCGGCGAGGCCACCAGCGGAATCACCACCACGGTGAAGTACTTGTCGTGCTGCCCGATCCAGGCCATCTCGGGGCCGATGCGCGGCACGTCGCCTTTGTGGGCGGCCTTGCCGCCGATTCGCTCGGTCGTCACCTGCCCCCCGTCCCACGTGCCGACCACCACCTCCCGCCAATCGCGGCGCTGGCCTTCGCGCGGCAGGGCCGTGGGGCCGCGGAGCACATAGTACGCCTCCTCGGCACGGGGGTCGTGGACGTGGAGTTCAACGGCCACGCGGAATTCGTACCGCGGCACCTCCGCGGCGCCGGCCTCGCCACCGGCCGCCTCGCGCTTCAACAGCCGATACGTCTTGCGGACGGTGACCAGGCGCGCGCCCTGCCCGTCGGTCACGTCCACCTCGAAGACGGCGGTGTCGCGCGTCGTCTCCCCGCCCCGGAGCCGCCAGGGCACGGTGGACAGGTCCGCCTCGCCCCACCCTTCCCTGCCGGCCAGTCGCAGTCGGAATCGCTCGACGGCCAGCACCGGCTCGGGCGCATCGGGGCCCGCCAGGTGCATCGGCTCCCGCTTCTCGGCGGGCAGGTCGCGGTCGGCGACGGTCTGGAAGAAGGCCTTGCGGCCCAGGGTCAGCCGCCGGACGGCTGCGCCGCCGGCGCGGATCTCGGCCTCCAGGTCGTACGGCCCGATGGGCAGGTCGGAGCCCAGGACGACCGGCTCGGCCGGTGTCTCAGCGCCGGCGGCCTTCAGCGGATAGAACTCGGCGCCGGGTTCCGGCTCGGCGGCGGCCGGTTCGCCCTCCGCCTCCTGCGCCGGCGCGCCGGCCGGCTCCTCCGGCGTCTCGCCCGGCTCCGGCGGCTTCGGCGCCAGATACGTCTGCCAGGCCCACCACATGACCATCACGACGACGGCGGCCAGGACCGTACGGATTATAGTATCTTTATCCAAGGTTGGTTCCGCTCGCAGGAAAAAAGAGAGGCGCCGGCGCCGGACGCCGGTCCAGGGTGGGCTACCGGCCGTCGGCCAGCCGGTTCGCCAGGAATTCGTCCAGGACCTCGGTCGCCAGGATCTTTTCCATCGTGGCCTTGTGATCGTACGGCACGCGGCGCCAGCGGACCTCCCGGCCGTCCAGGATCACGTAGCAGGCCCGCGGGTCGAGGTCGCGGGGCTGGCCCACGCTGCCCACGTTCACAATCACTTTGCGGTCGCCGATCGCGTACGACTCGCCCACCTGGCTGGGCGTCAGGAACTCGTACGTCTCGGTAAACACGCCCGGCAGGTGCGTGTGCCCGACGAAGCACACGTGCGTGAACAGGTCGAACACGCTGACCAGGTGCGCCATGTTCAGTTCGGCCTCGTCGGGAAACAGGTAGTCGTGCATCGGCCGCTGGGGCGACCCGTGGACCATGAGGACGGAGTCCATGTCGCGGAACGCCGGCATCTGGGCCACGAACTCCCATTGCCGGCGCCGGGCCTGCTCGTCCGCCTCGCCGTCCAGTTGCCGGCGCGACCAGAAGATGGCGTTCTCGGCCGGCGTGTTGAAGCCGGTCGGCTCCATCAGCAGCGCGTGGTCATGGTTCCCCATGACGGTGAACTCGCAGCGCTGGAGGACGCGGTCCAGGCACGCCGACGGGTCCGGACCGTAGCCGACCACGTCGCCGAGACAGTAGATCGTCCCGATGTTCCGGCGGTCGATGTCCGCCAGGACGGCGTCCAGCGCCTCGAGGTTGGCGTGCACGTCCGAGATGATCGCCGCCGCATTCGGCATGGTTGTCTCGGTGGCCCCACGTGGCAAGGCAGGTCCGGCGACCGGCCCCGCGGCCGGGGGTGCCCGCGGGTCGCCGCCCCTCGGCGTCCGGGGTCCGGGGTTCCGATCCCCCGAGCCGACCCGTCCGCGACTACGCGTCGTCCCCGGGCTTCTCGGCTTCCTCGACCAGCATCACGGGGATGTCGTCGCGGATCGGATACCGCAGACCGCACGACGGGTTCTGACAGACGAGGCGGTCCTCCTGGAGGGCCACCTTCGTCTTGCAGGCAGGGCAGACCAGGATCTCGAGCAACTTCTCGTCAATCATCACGCGTCTCCAGACCTCGGCCGGACCTCGACCACCGCTCGGAACCGTACCCCGCTTCCCCCATCCCGCCTCGCCCGGCCACAGCGTGGCCAGTTTAGGCCGACGGCGGGTCAAGTCAACCGTTTTATGGCGCCGAGCCTTTCGCGGTGAGTCCCGCGGCGCTATAATGCCCGCCTCCGAAAGGCGTGTGTCGAAGCGCCCCTGGCGAGCCGCGACCGTAAGGTCGCGGGTACCTGCGAAAGGCAGCCGGCGCGCGGCGCGCGGGGATGCTCCGCAAATCAGTGCACCCGCGATCTCACGATCGCGGCTCGGGAAAGGACGCATGCGCCTGCTTGCCATCGAAACCAGCGGTGCCCGCGGCGGCATCGCCCTGCTTGCCGGCGGCGGCGAGGGCGAGCCCCGGCTCCTGGAGGAAACCTATCTGGAGGAAGGCTTCCGCCACGCCCGCGACCTCCTGCCAGCCATCCAGGCGGCGTGCGACCGGGCGGGGTGGACGCCGCGACAGATCAACGCCCTGGCCGTCAGCATCGGCCCGGGCTCGTTCACGGGCGTTCGGATTGCCGTCGTCCTGGCCAAGGTCCTGGCCTACGACACCGGGGCGGCGGTGGTCCCGGTGCCGAGCCTGCGGGCCCTGGCCGAGGGCGCCCCTCCGGACCGCTCGCCGGTGGCCTGCATCCGCGACGCCAAGCGCGGCGGCCTCTACGCCAGCGTCTTCGAGCGTCGCGGCGGCAACCTGGAGGAGACGTTCGGCCCGGCGCTCATCCAGCCGGAGGCGCTGGCCGCGAGGCTCCCGCCGGCGGCGCTGGTCCTCGGCCGGGGCGCAGCGAAGGCCCGCGAGGCCCTGGCCGGCTTCGACCTGGCGCCCGAGGCGCTGTGGGACGTCCGGCCGTCGGCGGTGGCCCGGCTGGGCCACGCCGCGTGGCTGGCCGGCGAAACCGCCGACCCCATGCGCCTGGAGCCGATTTACCTTCGCCGGCCCGAGGCCGAGGAGGTCTGGGAGCACCGACACGGCCGCGAGGCAACGTAGCGCCACGGCCGCTCCATACGGACCCGTATCGGGGCCGACCGTTGACGCCGGCCCCCGCCCACGCTAGGGTGAACGGTTCCGGCTGAGGCGCCGGCCGGCGCCGCGGGGCCGATGCCGCACCTCGGTCCGCATCCTCAGCACGCAGGAGATGCCATGAGCAAGAAACGTGAGGCGCGCCACCGCCAGCATCCCGAGCACGGCTACTCCACCCGCGCCATCCACGCCGGCGAGGGACGCGAACGCTACGCCGACGCCATCACCACCCCCATCGTCCAGACCTCGACCTACGCCTTCAAGGACACGGCGGAGGTGGAGGCGTACACGAAGCACGGTAAAACGCGGTTCGAGTACGGCCGGTACGGCAACCCGACGGAACGGGTGGCCCAGCGGCGGCTGGCGGAACTGGAGGGGGCCGAGGACTGCGTGGTCTTCGCCTCCGGCATGAGCGCCATTATCACGACCATCCTTTCGCTCGTCCGCAGCGGCGATCACCTGGTCATCACCGACGATGCCTACAAGAAGACGCTGGAGTTCTGCTCGGCGTACCTGGCGCGGTTCGGCGTGGAGTGCACCATCGTGCCGTTCGGCGACTACGAGGCCCTGGAGGCGGCCATCCAGTCGAACACCCGGTTCATCTTCTCGGAATCGCCCACCAACCCGTATCTGAATATCTTTGACCTGGAGCGGCTGAAGGAGATTGCGGACCGGCATAACGTATTGACGGTCATCGACTCCACCTTCGCCACGCCGATGAACCAGCGGCCGCTGGAGTGGGGCGTGGACCTCGTGATCCACTCGTGCACGAAGTACCTGGCCGGCCACAACGACATCCTCGCCGGCGCGGTCCTGGGGCGGAGCGAACTGATCGACGAGATCCGCGACCTGCACAAGGCCCTGGGCGGCGTCATCGACCCGCACTGCTGTTACCTGCTGCTGCGGGGCCTCAAGACCTTCGCCCTCCGCATCCAGCGCCAGAACGCCACCGCCCAGCAGGTGGCCGAGTTCCTCGAAGGCCATCCGCGCATCAAGCAGGTCTACTACCCGGGCCTTCCGAGCCACCGGCACCACGACATCGCCGCGAGCCAGATGGACGGGTTCGGCGGCGTGGTCACGTTCAAGACCAAGGGCACCCTGGCCGAGTGCAAACGGTTTCTCGACAGCCTGCGGCTCTGCTTCATCGCGCCGAGCCTGGGCGGTGTGGAAACGCTCATCACCCACCCGGCCATCGTCAGTTACTACGACTATCCGCGCAAGAAGCGGCTGGAACTGGGCATCACCGACACGCTCGTCCGCCTGGCCGTGGGCGTTGAAGACTCGGACGACATCATCGCCGACCTGGACCAGGCCCTGAAGCGCGCCGCCCGCAGCCGGAACCGGACGTAGGCCGCGACACGCCGGCCCCGGTGCCCTGCCAGCGTGAACTCACAAGGAGACTACCATGCGTCGCCGGACGTTTCTTCGCCTGCTCGCCTCGGGCGCGGCCGCGACGGCCGCGGCCCCGCTCGCGCTCGCTGCGCCGTCCGCGAGGCGCCGGCCGAACGTCATCGTCATTCTGGCCGACGACCTCGGCTCGGTGGACCTGCGCTGCTACGGCTCGAAGGACCTGGAGACGCCGAACCTGGACGCCCTGGCCGAGCGCGGCACCCGCTTCACGCAGTTCTACGTGGGCGCGCCGGTGTGCAGCCCCTCGCGTGCGGCGCTTCTGACCGGCCGATGCCCGCAGCGGGCCGGCGTGCCGGGCAACGTGGGCCGCCGGCGCGGCATGCCGTCCGAGCAGGTCACCGTGGCCGAGGTCATGAAACAGGCCGGCTACGCCACCGCCTGTTTCGGCAAGTGGCATCTGGGCGCCCAGGAAGGCAGCCGGCCGCGGGACCAGGGCTTCGGCGAGTTCTTCGGCCACCTGGTCGGATGCATCGACAATTACTCGCATTTCTTCTACTGGTCCGGGCCCAACCGGCACGACCTGTGGCACAACGAGACCGAGACCTGGGAGAACGGCACGTTCTTCCCCGACATCATCGTCCGCGAGGCCACCCGCTTTCTCAGGGAGCACCGCGACACGCCGTTCTTCCTCTACCTGCCGTTCAACGTCCCGCACTACCCGTACCAGGGCACCGAGAAATGGCGGCCGCGGTACAAGGACCTGCCGTACCCCCGGAACCATTACGCCGCGTTCGTCTCCACGCTCGACGAGAAGATCGGTCACGTGCTCGACGAACTTCGCGACCTGGGCCTGGAAGACGACACGCTCGTCGTCTTCTTCAGCGACAACGGCCATTCCACCGAGGTCCGGGCGATGAACGGCGGGGGCAGCGCCGGGCCGTACCGCGGTCACAAGTTCACCCTCTGGGAAGGCGGCATCCGGCTGCCCGCCATCATCAGCCTCCCTTCGACCCTTCCGAAGGGACAGGTGCGCGGCCAGTTTGCCGCCAGCGTCGACCTGTTCCCCACCATCGCCGAGGTCTGCGGCGTCGGCATGGCCGACCGCACGATCGACGGCACCAGCCTCGTGTCGATCCTGAAATCGCCCGACGCACCCGACGCCCACACCGAGTTTCACTGGCAACTGGGGAACCAGTGGGCCGTCCGCCAGGGCCACTGGAAACTGGTCGTCAACGGCCGGGACGCCGACAAGGACGAAAAAACCTTCCTCGCGAACCTGGCCGAGGACGTCGGCGAACAGACCAACCTGGCCGAGGCCCATCCCGACAAGGTCGAAGCGTTAACTGATCGGCATGCGGCCTGGGCGAAGGACGTAGCATGGTAGCACGGCGACGCCACAAAGGCATGTCGCGCGGTGGGTCTCCGCCCCCACCGCGCTTCCTTTGTTGCCCCCTCTCCCTTGACGGGAGAGGGAACTGAAACAGCCTCTTACCGCGCGAACCGCAGGCGCCAGCGGACCGCGCCGGTCTCGGGCGAGGTGATCGCGAGGCGCACGTGCGGGCCCTCCTGTGTGACCGAGACCGTCGCCCCGGCCGGGGCGCCGACGAGTTCAGCCTTCCCGGCTTTCCAGCGCTCCCCCCCGCCGCCCGTCACGACGCGGACCTCCTGCGGGTCGCCGGCCACCACGCGGCTCGTGCCCATGAGCGTCCGCGCTTCGGCGTCCCACCGCTCCTCGACCAGGTCCACGACGCCCTGCGTGATGTGGCGGCTGGTCGAGACCACCTGCGGATGGTCCGCCGCGGGCCGGAGGGCCAGCACCCGGCAGGCGCCGGCCGGCACGTCGGCCTCCAGCGCCTCGCTGAAGGGCTCCAGAAACCGGTCGGCCCAGTAGTCGAAGCCGACGTAGGCTTTCGCCGTGGGCAGACCAATGCGCTCGGCCGGCAGCGCCAGCCGCGCCGCCGACTTCCCGTCCCAGTTGAAGAGGCCCACGACGTCTCGCCGCGCGCCGCCGCGCTCCCAGGCCAGGTGCCAGATGCGCGGCAGGTCGGCCTCGAACAGGTCCACCGGCCGCGGTTTCAGGTTATGATTCGGCCAGGCCCGGCGGAGGAGGTCGAGCCGCTCGGCGGGCAGGCCGGGCAGCCAGTCGCTCGCCACGGTCAGTTGCCCGGTCACGGCGGCCCACGAGCAGATGAGCCGGGCGCGGGCGATCGGCATGCCCGCGCGCACGTACACCGGGTCCGGGTCGTTGTACCAGACCCGGCCGTGCAGGAAGTAGCGGTTCGACCCGTGCCACGGGCCGCGCCGCAGCGCCTTCAGGCCGGGGCCGTTGTCCGGCCCGACGCGCATGGCGTCCACCAGGCCGAACGAGGCCCCCATCGTCCGCATGTTCTGCGAGACGTTGCAGCCGAGCAGGAAGACGTCGTCCCCCGCGGCCTCGCGGACCAGCGCCAGGCCGCTCCGGTACGCCTCCACGGGGGTGACCTCCGGCCGATGGAACACGGCCTCCCCCAGGTCGTCCGGCTTGTACGGATCGTGGACGTATAACTGCTTGACGGCGATGCCCGTGTACAGCCCATCCATCTTGAGATATTTATAGCCCCATTCTTTGGAGATGCGGCGGGCCACGTCGGCCAGGTACGCCCGCGCCTCGGGGTGCGTCATGTCCATCGACGTACCGCCCCAGCGGGAGACGTACGGCTCGCCGTCCGGCGCGTGGACGAACCAGTCCTGCTTGTCGGCGAAGAAGGGGTCCCGCCGGTCGCCGGCGAAGGGCATGAACCAGAGACCCGCCGTCAGGCCGAGCGACCGGACGTGGTCGGCCGTCGGCTTCATACCGTCCGAGTACGGGCCATCCGGACGGTGCCGGCAGAAGACCTTGGCCGGGCCGTTCCGCCGCTTGCCGTCCTGCCACTTGTCATCAATCTGGATGAAGTCAAAACCGTAGGGCGCCAGTTCCTTCGCGGCGAAGTCCGCCAGGTCCGCCAGGTGCCGGGCGTCGGACGCCCCGCCGTGCGGACGGGAGTACCACGTGCAGTACCCGTCCGGCTGCGGCGGGAGGCGGATGTCGTACCATCGGGCCACCAGGTCCGCCCAGCGTTCCAGGCCGAGGCGGGCGTCGCCGAACCAGCCGAGGG
Source organism: uncultured Anaerolineales bacterium (assembly GCA_964437855.1). Classification (GTDB taxonomy): domain Bacteria; phylum Planctomycetota; class Phycisphaerae; order FEN-1346; family FEN-1346; genus BS750m-G62. Next base: position 22,267 of record CAYTJE010000018.1, read on the forward strand.
CAAACGTCTCGGTCTCGGCCGTCTTCCCGGGCCCGACGAGCAGCCGGCCGTACTCAATCGTTGGCGCCAGGTGCACCGCCCCGTCCTCGACGGTCGAGAAAACGACGCCCGTGCCGCGGTCGTGCGTCAGGTACGCTCCGACCACTCCGCCGCGCGTGGCCGGGTCGGCAACGGCCAGGAAGGCGTAACTCCCCGGGTGGCCGTCCGGGGCGGTGAGGCCGGCCGTGCCGAGGGCCTTCACCGCCGCCGGCGGCTTGCCGAGGTCGAGACGCAGGCCGGCGTGGTCGAACGTCTCAAATCGCCGCTGCGACTGGCCGGGATTGGCCAGGACCGACCGCAGGAACACGAACGGGACATCGCCCGGATACAGGATAAGCCGGTCGGCGGAGCCGTCCGGATGCAAGATTTCGATGGCGGTGCCCGGCCCCAGGGCATCCTCCGGCAAGGTCCTGACGCGCGCCACCCCACCGGGCCGGCCGAAGGTTCCCGCCGCCAGGAACGTCCGGCCGGTGGCCTTGTGCGTGACGGTGAAGTCCCCGGCGTCGCCCCGCCACTGGACCCGCAGGCACGGGTTGTCGATGGAGACCGTCCCGGCCCCGATGGGCGTCTCAGCGCGCACAGCCGGCACGACCACACACGAGACCAGCGGCAGGGCGAGGCACAGGGCCGACACGGCGGCGCGGACGCGATGGACGGGGCATAAGCGACGGGGCCTCAGCATGACGGGGTCCTTCCTGGCCCTTCCTGTTGTAAACGACAATTGGCGGGTGCCGGCACGGCGCGAACGGCGATGTCCCTGATCGCCGCGTTCCTCGTCAACTGCCGGAACCGCGTGTCCTTGCCCCCGGTCCAGACGGGGATCACGGTTCCATCGGCGCGGCGGATACGGAGGTTATCCAGGTACAGGTGGACCGTCCCGGTGGTCCGGCCGCCCAGAACGAGCCCGTGCAGGTTCATCGCGGTCGGGGCCTCGGTGCCGATGCCGATGACGCGGCGTTCCCACACGCCGACCCCGCCCTTGGGCGCGGGGCCGCGCGCCTGGATGCGGCCGAACTGGTCCACCCCGCGGCGGGCATTGAAGATGGCCGGCTTGCCACGCCGCAGCGGCGTATAGTAGAACCCCTCCGGCAGACCGTCCGGCGCCACGCAGAGGTCGATCTCCACGACGTCGCCGGGGCGAACGCGGAGTTTGTGAAACGCGAACATGAGTTGCGCCGCGTCCCTGGGTCTGACCGGCTCGGTCTGGGCGGCGCGGACTTCCAGGACCTCGCCGTCGGGCGCGGCCTTGGGGTGGGCGTCGAGGCGCGGCGGCAGATGCATCGGCTGGACGCCGGTGGCCACGCGCCAGGCATCCAGTTTCGCCGTCAGCGCCCGCACCACGTCCGGATGGCCGGAGGCGACGTCGGTCGTCTCGCGGAGGTCATTCCGTATGTCGAAGAGTTCAAACTTCTCGGCGTAGCGGGTCAACTTCCAGTCCGCGGTTCGGACCACGTCGTGGTCGTCCCAGACCCAGTAGTACGAGTCCACGGGACCGGGGCCGCCCTCGCAGAGCGCCGGCCAGAGGCTCTTGCCGTCGAGCGGGCGACCCGGCGGGCGCTTCAGGCCGGCCATCGCCATGAGCGTCGGGTAGAGGTCCAGGTGCCCCATGAGGCCGTCGTAGCGTCGCGGGCCGACCAGGCCGCCCGCCGGCCAGCGGATGGCCGCCGGCGAGTGGACCCCGCCCTCGAACGTCGAGTGCTTGCCGCCGCGCAGCGGCAGGTTGCTGCCGACCTTCGCGGCGCCGTTGTCGCTGAAGAACACGACGATGGTGTTCTCCGCCAGGCCCAGCCGGTCGAGTTCGGCCAGGATCGCGCCCGCGCAGTCGTCCAGCGAGATCACCATGGCGGAATAGAGGCGCCGGTCCCTTTCCGTGATCTTTGGCGGCACGCGTTTCATGGCCTCGGGCTTGGCCTGGAGCGGCGTGTGCACCAGGTGAAACGGCACGTAACAGAAGAACGGCCCCTGGCGGCGAGCGCGCAGAAACTCGATGGCGCGCTGCGTGATGAGGTCGTCCGTGTAACCCCGGTCCTGGGGGCGGAACTCGCGGTTGTGCCACCAGGAAACCGGGCCGCGCCCCTGCACGGTCCGCCGGGTGACGTAGTCCGCCCCGCCGCCGTAGTAAACCCACGCCTCGTCGAAGCCGTGCGCGTTGGCGCCGTGGCCGCCCGTGAATGTCTTTCTGGGCTTGTCTTTGAAGGCCTCCTTGAACGCCGCGCGGAAGGCGGGCGTGTCGGGGTCGTCGCCGTTGTGCCACTTGCCGAACACGCCGGTGGCGTAGCCCGCCGCCTTCAGGGCCTCGGCAAGGGTGGTCTCGGCGAGGTCGAGTTCGCCGCCCGTCTTCGGGCCGGCCCCGAGTCGCAGATGGTGCCGCCCCGTCAGGAGCCCCGCCCGTGTGGGCGAGCAGACCGGGCACGTCATGAAATTCGTCAGTTGAAGGCTCTCGCGGAAGAAGCGGTCGAGGTTCGGGGTCGGTGTGGCACCGTGGTGCAGGCCGAGGTCGCCCCATCCCTGGTCGTCCGAGAGGAGGACGAGGACGTTCGGCGGCCGGTCGGCGGAGGCCGAGGCCGCTCGCCCGCCGCCGCCCGCAACCCAGAAGGAAAGCACCGTGGCTGCACTGGTTCTTGCGAAGTCGCGTCGCGTCATGGCCATGGCAGTTCCTCGCACGGATCGGGACCCGGGCTGTCTCGCACGACCCGCATGGGCCGTAGCCCACACGGCTTCCCTCGCGCGGCGGCCTTCCCGGCCCGCCGCGTTTCTCCTCATTCCCCTTTCCCTTGACGGGAGAGGGATGGGGTGAGGGTGAACAACCCAAGGATGCCCCCTCACCCTAACCCTCTCCCGCCGGGGGAGAGGCATGGCCGCGGCGCGCCGCGGCCTACTTCGCCTCGGCGCTCCGGGGGATCCCGACGTCCTTCTTCACCTCCGCGAGCAGCGCGTTCCAGTCGAGCACCCGCGTGCGGGCGAGCAGTTGCGGACGGTACTGCCGCGACGCCACCCGCGCGTACGCCCGCCAGTGCCCGACGGCTTCCTCCAGGTGGGCGACCGCCTGCTCCTTGTGCCGCGGCTGGCCGGTCTCCTCGAAGAGGGCGAGGTCCGTGGCACCGCGAATCTTCGAGGCGTAGTACCGGCCCAGGTGGGCCATCGCCTCGATGTCGCCGAGCGTCCGCGCCAGGTCGCGCGACGGCTCGGGCACCTGCCGGCGAATCGCGGCCACGCCGTCCACGGCCTCCGCCGCGCGGGCGGCGAGCGCGGCGGCAACCTCGGGCGGCGTGCCCGGCCCCGGCTCCTCGCCCTTCACACGGGCCGCCACGTACGCCTTGACGGGCACCAGGCCGCTCCCCTCCATCGTGGGGTTGTCGATGAAGTCGCGGACCGTGTGGAACCCGTGCCGCTGGTCCATGCACCCCTCGACGGCCCACATGAAGTCCCAGTTCCGCCAGTGGAACCGGTTGACCCGCGGAATGATCGTCGAGGCCGCCTGCCACGCCTCGTACAGCATCTCCGGCGGGGCCTGCGGCAGCCGGTGGGCGAGCGCCTTCTCCCAGTGCGCCCGGCCGAGCGCCGGATCGTATCCCAGCCGGCCCCACAGGGTGAACCGGTACCAGTGCTTGCGGACTTCGAGTTCGCGGGGCGTCTTGGGCTCGGTCGCGATGAACTCGCGTCCCCAGGCGTACCCGTCGCTGCCCACGTAGTAGCCGGCGGTGATGCCGTCGGGCAGGTTCCTCAGAAACGAGCGGACGTAGTCCGGATCGCCCCAGCGGAAGACGAAGATGTCGTCGTTCCGCAGATTCCACCATGACTGCATGTGCCGTTCGCGCAGTTCCTTCTGGAGGCCCAGCGAAAACGGCGGCTTCGTGGACGAGTAGAGCCGTGCCCGCGCGTACTTGAAACTCACCTCGAACGGGCCCGGGTACTCGGCCCACTCCTTCAGGATGTTGCCGAGCCCCGTCTGCCAGACGCGGTGGATGAACCGGACCTCGCGGTCGGGCTGCGCCTGCTTCGCGTCCACAACCCCCAGGCCGTACGCCTTCCACAGCCACTTCTCCTTGGCGAACGCGTCGTCGCGGCGCCGCATCCGCTCGCCCGCCGTGACGCCGATGCCGGCCAGGTCCGGATAGGTGAGAATCGCCTGCCGGACGCACGCCCGGAGGTAGGCGATGGTCTTCGGGTTGTCCTGCGCGTTCGTGATGCCGTACTTGCCGGTGGCGGAGTTCGTCAGGATGTTCCATGTGATGATATACACGTCGATGCCGCGGTCGCGGGCGCGGTGCATCACGCGGCGCCAGAAGCGAATCTTCTCGTCCATCGTCATCCGTTTGACGACGCGCAGGTTACGGGCCTTGAGGACCTCGCGCGGCACGCCCTGCGGCTCGGCGAACGAGCCGGGCTTCCAGGTGGGCTCGATTTTCGAGACGCACACGTCCGCCAGCGCACAGTCCGGGTAGGCGTCCAACTTGACCAACGACGGAAACGGATGCGGGTTCCACAGGGTCAGCACGTTGTACCGGGCGCGGGCCATCTCGTCGAGGTACGCCTCCCAGAAGTCCCGTTCCCACATCGTGGCGATGTTGCGCTGGGCGGCGTCGCCGGAATCGTCGTAGGAGGGCGTGCGGGCGTCGAGCGGGATGTTGAACTTGACCCCCCGCCGCGCAATCGCCGGTTCGCACCGCTTGCGGCGGATGCCGGCGATGCCCTCGAGGCGAACGGTCTCGGCCAGGTCCAGGCCGCCGTACATCGCCCCCACGGCCTCGGTCGCCAGGACCCGGTACCGCCCGGGGGCGTCGGCCGGCTGGATGACGAACCCCTGCGGGCCGAGTTGCTGCGGGACGGCGTCGAGGCCGTACCCGACGGCGAAGCGGACGCATACGGCCGCGCCGGCGTCGTCGACCTTCCCCGGCTCGCCCCGGGTCACCTCGTAGCCGCGCGCCGTCAGCGCGCGGGCGACTTCGTCGGCGGCAAAGACGACGGGCGGCGGGGAGGCGTCGCGGACGACGACCGCCCGTTTTGCCTGCGCCCCTCCCGCGGCCACGGCGCGCGCCCCCGTCCCGTCGCCGGCGCAGCCGGCGGCGAGGAGCAGCGCGCCCGCGGCGAGGGCGGCGGCGAGGCGAACGGCGAGGCCGGACAGCCGTCCCGGGAATCGGGCCAAAGGTGCGCTCATGGCGGGTCCTTTCGATGGCGTGCGGCGATGCCCTGCCCCGCATGTACCCGGCGGCGGCGCGGATGTCAAGCGCGCGGCTCGCGGCGCCCGGACCGGACACCGCGCCCAGCCCTGCATTGCGGCGGGGCGGCTC
>CAYTJE010000019.1:0-26959 GCA_964437855.1 uncultured Anaerolineales bacterium
CTCAAACGCTCGAAACGTCGTTTGGCATGTTGCGTTTCAGAGTTGAATCCGCACAACGAAAACTGCACGGCAGCCGCCGCGTGCATAACCCCTTTCCATCCCATGTATGCCTTGGCTCCGAATGCATCCGCGAACCTCTCGTCACCGGGCATCGCTGAACCGCAAGCGCACAAAAAGACAAGGGTATACTTCAGTTCGCCCGGCAGATCGCTTGGATGGAGCACACCGCCACCATAAACAGGCCCCTTGAAATGGCCGCTTACGATGCGGCCATGGCTCAGGGTGTACCAGACGATGTGTTTGGGCGCGTAATCGATTGCTTCGGATTTCTTGAGGGAGTTATCTTCCGTGACTGCGTAGCCGAGGGCTTCTGTAGAGCCAACTATCGGCTCTATATTCTGTGAGATATCATATCTGGCCACAAGCGCCTTGATGCCCATCTTGGCCGACCAGTGCCACTGCGATTCGCCCTCGCCCGGGGGCGGCTGCAGGTTCCCCTCGCATTTCAGCGGAAACTCGGCAGCCGTTTCGGGGATGGTTAGTTTTGCGACTGTGATCTTGATGGCTTCCTCGCCGTCGGGAAGCACGCTAATGGTGGTTTCGGCCCAGTTCAGGTAGTCCGGGTCCAGCACGATATCGACGTAGTTTCCGGGGTTGATGTCGCTTTTCAGGCGGTCCCGCACATTCTGCGGGGTCTTATCACCGCCGTCGAACGCTTTGAACGTCCATTTGCCCTTCTTGGCCTTCGGGGGCTTAAACGTCTTGCTGATGATAGTCACTTTCCCCGTGTCGTCGCTGGTGACATCTTGTGGGGCGACCTCTTCAACTTTATATCCCCAAGGCCAAGGCCACCAGGTCTCGTGATCGATCTCTGCGTTTTTCTCGACCCCTTTCTCTTTGGCCTCCACGTGATGGACCTTGTCGTCTTGCCCCTCCGCCACTGCCGGCAGGAGCAGATGGCCAGGACACAACATCGCCACCATTGCAGTCAGAGCCGGAAGCATGACATTCGTTCCTGCATGTCCCCCCATCATAGCAATTCTCCTTTCAGTCAGATAGTCCGGGGTTCGCGTATTTCTTGAGGTAATAGTCCGCCAGGGCCTTATAGTCGCCGGCCGAGGCGGGCATCGAGCGCAGCAGCGCCAGGCCCTCGGCCGTGTGCTTTTCGCGTATCAGGTCCTGGGCCAGGACGATGCGGGCCTTGTGGGACTGCATGGACGGGTTGGGCGACCTTACGAGGCGGACCAGGAGGTCGCGGGCCAGGTCGCGGACCTCCTTTTTGCTGGACCCGCGGGCGAGGTTCGCCGCCGCGTAGGCCGCACGCGGCTGGGTGAAGGTCTTGAGGCGTCCCCCGCCGTGCTTCACGACCTTCAGGTACTGGGGCACGGCCTTGTCACGGCCGGCGGTCCGGTACACGGCGGCCGCATAAACGTACTGGGCGTATTCGCGGGCCGCGGAGGGCAGCGGTCCGGCCTCGCTCTTGAGGAGCCGCCGGGCCATGTGCCGGGCCTCCTCCCACCGCTGCGTCACGTAGTAGAAGTCCGCCAGCATCGCGCCCAGCCGCTGGCGCGAGTCCTTGAACGCCGCCAGTTCGCCCGGATACGCATACAGATACCCGTGCTCGGCCCCCCACTTGAGGCGCGAGTAATCGTTCCAGACGCCCTCGGTGTCGAGACGCCGGGTGGCGGGGTCGCAGTCCAGGATCCGCTTGTAATAGGCCAGGGCCTCGTCCTGGTTGCCGTCGACGAACGCCAGGAACCCCAGGTACATGGCGCACTGCTCGGCCAGGTCGTCGAGATACCACGGGCAGGTCTTGCGGTTGACGAGTTGGCCCGGCTCGATGGCGTTCTTCTTGACGTTGCCCCAGAAATCGACCGACTTCTCCCGCCGCGGCGGGGCGGTGACCTTGCGGGCCTTCTCCGGCACGGCCAGGCGCTCGGCCTTGGCGAGTTGCGCTTCGAGACGGCGGATGAGGTCCTTGATTTCCTCGGGATAGTCGTAGCCGCGCCGGGCGTAGCGGAGTGCGAACCGGAAGGACGCGGCGGCCTTCTGGAACTCCTTACGGGCCAGCAGCGCCCGGCCGCACCCCTCCGCCGCCAGGATGAGGTCCAGGCCCTTGGCCTGGCCGGCCATCCAGTCGAAGATCAGGAGGGCCTTGTAGGGCTGGTCCGTGGCCAGGTAGGCGTTGCCGGCGGCGAGGTAACAGTCGGTCAGGGCGGGGTCGTAGGCGTCGCGATTCTCGGCGAACGGCTCGGCCAGTTCCAGCGCGACCTTGGGCTGCTTCAGCGCCAGGGCCGCGCGGGCCAGGAGGCCTTCGACGCGCGGGTCCCGCTCTTCCCCCAGCCCCTTGCGTACCCGGACCAGCAGGCGGGAGGCCTCCTCGTGCTTGCCAGCGTCAATGAGTTTCCGGGCCTGGCTTACGGCCGCGTCGACGGCCTGGGCGAGTTGGGCGTCCCCGCCCGGCTGCTTCAGAGCCTGTGCGGGCGCAGCCTTTTGCCGGCCCTTGGCCGCGAGGGCGCGCGGTGCCCACCGTACGGGGCCAAGGAATAAGGCAATAGGCCTATGTACCTGACGCCACCAACCGCAACCCGTGGGGGCACTGTCCGAGGGCGCCAATCAGCCCCGTGGGCTTGGTGGCGTGAACGGAATAGGCCTATAAGGCAATGACCGCAACCACCAACAGAGAAATGACTGTCCCGTCCCACCGACGCGGTTTCCAGCGCATGATTGCCCCCCTGCTTCTCTCTGCGCCTCGCACTGCATTCTATCGCGCCCCCCCCCCCGTCGGGGTCAAGGGGAAAATCCTGGAACCTTCAAAAGTGCACTTGTGCCAATCAAACTTAAATGATGGAATATATCGGCAGCACCGATGTGGCAGATCATGTCGCCCGCACGGCGATCAGCAGGCCCGTGACGCCCGGCGGCAACGCCTTGACGATGTAATGCGGGAGCGGCCGGGCCCGACCCGTTGGCCGGTCAGTTGCTCTGCCACGGGGGCGGCGCGTGCGCCTCCCGGCCGCACGCCAGGCAGGCCTGGAGCCCCCCGCCGTTGGTCGTCTGGTAGACCCGGCCGTTCGACGCGAACGCGCCCACGCACACCAGCACGTCCAGGGCCGGGCCGCAGTGTATCGGCTTCCCGCCGTCGGCCAGGTCGAACAGGGTCAGGTTCGGCCCCAGCAGGTACGGCTCGGACAGCGTGAACCGCGTGCACCGGTACCGCGGCACGAGCGTCGAGCGGATCTTGCCCGTCGCCTTCTCCAGCAGGTAGCCGTGCTGGTACTGGGCGTGGGTGAAAAGGAAATCCTCGCCTATCGTGACGACGTGGATGGCGCGGCTGACGGGGTCGGATTTCCAGAGCAGGGACCCGTCGCGGGCGTCGAGGCACCAGACGCGGTTGACCTTGCCCTCGACCGGGTTGTAGCCGCCCAGGTACAGCCGCCCGTCGGCCGCCGACACGGTGCACCCGGCGTGGACGGCGTAGTCGGTGGTGGACCAGAGGACGCGGCCGGTTTCCGGTTCGAGGGCGGCCGTCACGCCCGTCGGCCCCTTGCCGCCGAAGTAGCACGAGTAGTACAGCGTCCCGCCCATCAGGCACATGCCCGCGTCGTCGCCGCCCGAGCCGAACTGGGAGAAGTCGCGTGTCCACACCTCCCGCCCGGAGTCGAGATCGTAAGCCCGGACCAGCGGCTTGTGGTCCTCCGGAAATCCGAACGTGCTCTGGTGCTCGAACAGCCACGTCTTGGCCGTGTACGTGCCCGTCCCGAACGGATAGATGGCGAGCCCCTTGTGGATGACGGGCGGCTGCTGCCGGTTCCAACTGGGCGAGCCGGAGAACGGCGCCTCCCAGCGCAGGCGGCCGGTGGCGGCGTCCAGGCAACGCAGCCGGCACGTCTCCAGGCCCGCCTGCGGCACGAGCAGCCGACCCTCGTGGTACACGGGGCTCGTGTAGGAGATGTGGACGCCCGGCCAGTACCGCCGCCACAGCAGCCGGCCGGTCTCCTGTTCGACGGCAAAGACCTGGCCCTCCGCCGTATGCGTGTACATGCGTCCGCCACCGCAGACCGAAAAGTGCTTGACCGTGCCCTTGAACCGGCGCATCCACCGGAGGCGGAACGGCGGCGTCAGCCCCTGCCGGCTCGCGTTCGTGTTCGCCTGGTTGCCGAAACTCGTGAACCAGTCGTTGGCGGCCGCGGTGCGCGGGCCCGTGAGCGGGCTGCGGATGTCGTGGAGCGCCAGGTCGGCCGTCGGCAGCGGGGCCGTGCCGCCCGGCCCCAGGGCGTACAGGTACCCGTCCTCGCAGCCCACGTAGATCCGCCCGTCGCACACGGCCGCGGGGGCCGAGATGGCCTTGCCGAAGGCCGTCTCGAAGGCCCACGGGTCGCCCTCTCCGGAGAGCGGCACGACGTGCACCCGGCCGTCCAGGCCGCCGTAGACCGCGTGGTCGCGCAGGAGGACCGGGCTCGCGATGGAGGGGTATCCGCCGAGCGGCTGCGGCTTCCGGTCCGGCGCGTGCCGGCACAGGCCGAAGCCCTCCTGCGGTCGGCAGCGGTATACCTCCCGGCCGCGGGGGCTCACCGAACAGAAACTCAGCAGCCCGGGCAGGTTGTATCGGGTCTGCGTGCCGGGGACGGACTCGGCCACGACCTGGTCGCCCTGGAGGCGTAGGACCTCGACGCGGCCCTCGTTGTCGCGGCGGGTCCACTGCCGGTACACCGCCCCGGACTCGCCGACGCTCAGGCCGAGGGTGGCCGGCGCCTCGCGTTTCTGGGCCGTGTAGGCGGCGCGGAGGACGGCCCGGTCGTCGCGGTCCCGGAGCCAGCAGATCGTCCCGCCGGCGGGCACGACCACGAGGTTGCCGGCCAGGGCCAGGTTCCGGGTGCAGCAGAACTGTTCGCGCCATCCGGCCCGGCCGCGGACGCGGAGCCAGTCCTCGCCGCTCCAGCGGTCGGCCGCGAAGTCCAGCCGCTCGCGCACGAAATCCCACGTCCAGCAGAGCGTGCCGTCGGGCTCCAGCGCGTACACTCGCGAGCCGAGCGTGGCCATGTACACCCGGCGGGCGCCCACGACCGGCGCGCTGAAGATCGGGTCCCCCGTGTCGATCCGCGTGACCAGCCGGCCGGTGTCGGCCTCCAGCACGTAGTACGCGCCGGCCATCGTCCCGACGTGCAGATACCCGTCGGCCACGGCCGGCGAGGAGACGTTGTTGCAGTTGGCCCGCCCCCCGGCGGTCCGGAATCGCCAGACCGGTTCCAGGTCGTCCGCCCGGAAGCACCAGACCACCCCGGCCCCGTCCACCACGTACACGCGGCCGTCGGCGACGGCGGGCGAGGTGAACACCGCGTCGGACAGCGGCGCCGCCGCCACCAGACCCAGCGGCGGCGAGACGGTCCGTTCCGGCACGTTGCCCGAATGCCGGGCGTCGTACTTCAGTTGCGGCCAGTTCTCGGCCGCGCCGGCCCCGCTGACGAGGGTTACTCCGACGAGCGCGATGAACCACGGGGTTCGCGTCTGGCGCAATGGTCTCCCCTGTACCCTCCGAGGCGCATCCGGCTTTGCGGGCCATGCTACCGGCTCCGCCGAGGGCGCACAAGGGCCGGGTCGGGGGGGCCGTGCCCGGCTCGGCCCGGACCGCAAGGTTGCAGCCGCCGGCGGCTGTGCGATAATGTGGGGTACAAACCCCCGGCGGGCTCGGGTTGAAGGTCCGTGGGGGCGTGGGACCGGGGGTCTCGGTTGCGGGAGATCGAATCATGATCCATGTACGGCGAGCCGGTTATCTTCTGGTTGCGGCAACGGGTCCCGTGGTGTGGCTGCTGGTGTGGGCGGCGGTGCTGAACGGCGCCCCCGCCGCCGGCGCGACGCCCGACCGCGCCTCGGCCGAGGGTATCCTGGAGGCCGCCGGCGTCGAGGGCGGCCTGGTGGTCCACCTCGGCTGCGGCGACCCGGGCACGCCGGCGCGGATGGCCGACCTGCACGCGGAGGGACGCTGCCTGGTCCACGGCCTGGACACCGACGCGGACGCCGTCCGGCGGGCGCGGGAGGCCCTCCGGCGGCGAGGTATTTACGGCCCGGTGGCGGTCGACCGCTTCGACGGAAAGCGGCTGCCCTACGCCGACAACCTCGTCAACCTGCTTGTGGCCGAGGATACCGGCGGCGTGGCCATGGACGAGGTTATGCGCGTCCTCGCGCCGGGCGGCGCGGCGGAGGTCGGCGGCCGCCGGACCGTCAAGCCGCACCCCGACAACACCGACGAGTGGACCCACTTTCTGCACGATGCGAGCGGGAACGCGGTGGCCCACGACGCCGTCGTCGGGCCGCCTCGCCGCGCCCGGTGGATTGCGGCCCCGCGGCACACCCGGAGCCACGAACACATTCCGAGCCTCAACGCGTTGGTCTCGGCCGGCGGGCGGATCTTCTACGTCGCCGACGAGGGGCCGATCATGTCCCTCCGGCAGCCGGCCGACTGGCACCTGGTGGCCCGCGACGCCTATAACGGCGTCCTGCTCTGGAAGCGGGCCTTTCGGCCGTGGTTCCCCCACATCGTCAACTGGGGCCGGACGCCCAGGCACCTTCAGCGGCGGCTGGTGGCCGACGGCGACCGCCTCTACGTGACCCTTGGCCTCCACGCGCCCCTCAGCGTTGTGGATGCGGCCACGGGGGAGACCCTCAAGGTCTACCCGCAGACCCGCGGCACGGAGGAGGTCCTGTGCCACGACGGTCTGCTCCTGCTCGTCGTCCGGGCCGTGACCGAGGACCGGGTGGCCGAACGCGAGAAATGGGCCCGGCTCCAACGGCAGGACGACTCGCCCCTGTTCAAGCGGGACTCGGCCGAGCCACTGGTCAGGCGGTTTCGCCGGATCGAGTCGGCGGCCGACCGGACGATTCGCGCCCTCCAGGCCGATACCGGCCGCGTCCTCTGGACGAAGGCGGGGGCCGAGGTCAACGGTCTCCGCCCCGAGACCCTCTGCGCCAGCGGCGACCGGGTCTTCTATCAGAAGGGCGGCGAGGTCCGCTGCGTCGACCTGCGGACCGGTCGGCCGCGCTGGTCGGCGTCGGCGGGCCCCCTGCGGGTGGTCTCCGGCGACACCGTCGTCTGTGCCGGCGGCGAGACCGTGACGGCCCTCTCGGCCGAGACCGGAAAGACGCGATGGAAGCAGGACGGCCTGCTGTGCCAGGTGCGCGACGCCTTCGTGACGGGCGGGTCGCTCTGGCTCGGCGGCTTCAAGCCGTACAAAGGAAGGAAGTCCGGCAAGCGCGGGCCCGCCTGGGGACCGTACTTCGCCGTCCAGCGCGACCTGGACACCGGCAAACTCCTCAAGCACGTCGAGCCGCCGAACCCGGGACACCACCATCGATGCTGGCGGAACAAGGCCACCGACCGCTACATCCTGTCCGGCCGTCGCGGCGTGGAGTTCATCGACCTGGCCACCGGCGACCTCCGCTGGCACAGTTGGGTCCGGGGGGTGTGCCGGTACGGCGTGATGCCGGCGAACGGCCTGCTCTACGCCCCGCCGCACGCCTGCGGGTGCTACATCACGGCCAAGTTGGACGGGTTCTACGCCCTTGCGCCCGCCGAGGCGGACCGGCGGCCGGCGCCGCCCGGCGAGGCCCGCCTGGAGAAGGGTCCGTCGTACGGCTCTGACGTCTCGAATCTCAACTCTGAGATCTCAGAGGCCGACTGGCCCACCTATCGGCACGATGCCGGCCGGAGCGGGTGCACGCCGTCGCCCGTGCCGGCCGCCCTCCGCCGCGCGTGGCGGGTGGACCTTGGCGGCCCCCTCTCGGCGCCCACCGTGGCGGGCGGCAAGGTGTTCGTGGCCCGGGTGGACGCCCACACGGTTTGTGCCGTCGAGGCCGAGACCGGCCGGCCGGCGTGGCAGTTCACGGCCGGCGCCCGGGTGGACTCCCCGCCGACCGTGCACGAGGGGCGGGCCCTGTTCGGCTGCCGTGACGGGTGCCTGTACGGCGTCCGCGCCGCCGACGGCGCGCTGGCCTGGCGGCTGCGGGCGGCCCGGGCCGAGCGGCGCATCGCGGTCCGCGGCCAACTCGAATCCGTGGCCCCCGTGCCCGGAAGCGTCCTCGTCCGCCGCGGCGCGGCGTACTGTACCGCGGGCCGGTCGTCGTACCTGGACGGCGGGATCGACCTCTATCGGGTTCAGCCCGAGACCGGCAAGGTCCTCTCCCGCACGCCCATCTACAGCCCCGACCCGGAGACGGGCCGGCAGCCCGACCAGTTCGGCCCCAATGCCATGCCCGGCGCCTTGGCGGATATCCTGACGGCCGACCCGGGCCACGTGTACCTGCGGGACATGGTCTTCGACCCTGGCGGCCGGCGGGGGAAGAAGGGCTCGCCCCACCTGCTGACGCTGACCGGCTTCCTGGACGACACGTGGCCTCACCGCTCGTACTGGATCTTCGGCACGGACACGTCGCTCTCGACCGGGTGCAGCGGCCGGGACAGGAACCTGATCTACGGTCGGCTGCTGGTCTTCGATAAGGGGACGGTCTACGGCTACGGGCGGGCGGGGGTCCATTGGTCGAACATGTTGCAGGACGGCGCCTATCGGCTGTTTGCGCTGGCCCGGGGCGAGCGGAAGGCGCGGTGGAGCCGGCGCGTGCCGATCCGGGTCCGGGCGATGGTCCTGGCGGGGGACGTGCTGTTCGCCGCCGGGCCGCCTGCCGCGGAGGGCGGTCCGACGGAGGCGGCGGGCGACGGGCAGGGGGCCCGGCTTCTGGCCCTCTCGGCCGCCGACGGGTCCACGGTGGCGGCGTACCCCCTGGAGGGCCGGCCGGTCTTTGACGGCATGGCGGCTGCCGGCGGCCGGCTGTATTTGGCGATGGATGACGGCACGGTCCTGTGCTTCGGCGGGCGGTAGGCGGTCGAAGCCGGCGCCGGCGGCCGGGACGGCGGGCCCGGCCGGGCCGGCGGGGCGTTGACGCGCCCGGCGGGGCCATTTATGATGCCTGCTCCACGCGTGAAGCCCGCGCGGCGGGGCGGGGGATGGCGGGAGGCGACGGGAGGGCGCGAGCGTCTGCTCGGCCGAGAGATGCCCTTCAACACCTTTTCCATTCACGAACTGGTGGCGGTCGTCCTGACCTATGGGCTGGCGGTCCTGTTTTACACGGTGTACTGGACTCGCGGCCGCAAGGGCCAGGACCTGCTGTTCGCCAACCTGGTGGCGGCGACGGCCGGCATCTGCCTGGCCATCTTCCTGGCCGACAACGTGGTGGTGGTCGGGGCGAGCGGGCGGGGCCCGGTCGAGACGTCGGGCTCGGCCGAGGAAACCCTTGAATGGATCCAGTTGATGTATACGTTCGCCCTGATCGCGCTGGTCTGCATGCTGCACTTCGTGCTGCGTTACAGCCGGAGCCGTAACCGGCTGGCGTCCCATATCGGCTGGGCGTACGTGGTGACGGCGGTGGTGATACCGCTGGTCTGGTCGTCGTGGTTTGCGCGGGCGCGTTCGGACGCCGCCCTGGCGCAGGGCGTTCCGATCAGTTGGATGAACTGCTTCCCGTTCATGCCGGACCTTCGGCCGCTGGGGGTGGGGGTGTTTCTGCTGCTGTGGCTGGCGGTGCACGTGTACTGCCAGATTGTCCTGTGGCGGTACGAGGCGTCGGGCCGGTGCCCGGAGGAGGCGACGACGCGGCTGGGGCTGATCCGGCTGGCGTTGGTGACGATGGCGGGGGGCGTGCTGATCGACGTGGTGGCCGTGGCGTTCCTGGACTACCGGGGCCTCTCGTTCATCCCCTTCTTCTCGGTGTTGATGAGCGGGTTTGTGGGCGGGGCGCTGCTGAAGGACCATTCCGATGCGAAGCAGGCGCGGCGCGGGGCCCGCGTCGCCGCCTGGTGAGCGGGTCGGCGGTCGGGGCGGGCCGGGTGCGTCCTACGGCCGGCACCGCTTCCGGGCCTCGGTCAGCAACTGGCCGAGTTCCGGGACCATCCACTCCTTCTCGGCCAGGATGCCGAGCCCGCGGGCCAGGTCCGCGTGGGAGTGCTGGGTGATCGTCTCGCCGTGAAGGACGAGGGCGGCGGCGATGGCGGCGTAGTAGATCGTGGACGCGACCGCCCGGGCGGCGTCGGTGGTGCTTTGCCGGACGAGCGTTTTGCCGTACTCCTTCAGGGCCTTCAGGTCGTCCAGGCGGGTCGCGGGGCCGAGCAGGAGGTCCTGAATGGTGCGGCCCGGCCGGCTGAAGAGGGCCGGGGCCCTCTGGCCGAGCATGGCCCGGATGCTGGCCGACCGCGAGACGTCGATGGCCAGTTCGGCGCCCAGCATGTCGCGGATGGTGTCGCCAGTGGGTTTTTGCGTGCCCGCGTTGCCGCCGGGCGTGTCGGATTCGGTCCCGAACGACAGCAGCCGTGCTATCTGCTCGGGGCGGAGCCCGGATCGGGATTCCGCCATGGGAGACCCCTCCTGTCAACGGTGACCCCTGCCCAGGCCGCGTGGCCTGGGCCGCTTCCCCCGCCACTGATCCTTGCCGTGTGATCTCCGGCCCTGGAAATGGCCCGCATCGCCCGGCGAAGCGCCCCGACGTACCTCGCCAGCAGGCCGGGCGTCGCAGGAAACCCTGCCGCAGGACGGGGTGTCCCCGGACCGGTGACGTGCTCGAACGGGCGTCGTGCCGACCGCATGTGCCGTGCCTCGCTACGGGGGCCTTGTGGGTTCCCGCCTAGAGGTACGCCAGGGGGGTCAGGATCTTGCGCCGCTTTTTGCGAGAATTTCCATGAGGTCGCGAATTTCGTCGTCCACGTCGACCTCGGTGCCCGCGAATCGGCGAACCTGGTCCCTGAGGACGGCCTGGAAGGTCCGTTTGACGGTCACAATCATGTTCGAGGCCTTGGCGGGGTCGGGCACCCCGAGTTGGGCGCACAGGTCGGGCAGGGGCGGGGGTTTGGCGTCGTCCATGATCGGGTCGACGACCCGGCTCTTGAACAGCCGCCAGTGGACGGTCTTGCGGCCTTCGTAACACTGCATTTTCGTCTCGGCCAGGGCCTGTTCGAGGAGTTGAGAGGCCCAGACGTAATTGAAGGCCGCATCCGGGGAGGCCTCGGAGGCCGGTTCGGGCACGTTGAAGGCCTCGGGCCCCTCCAGGGGAACGAGGCCCTGCTCGGGCCGGCGTTTCTTGGCCTGCCGACTCCGGTGGGCGCTGGCCACGTAATGGTCCAGGGCCGTCAGCAGGAAGGTCCTGAGCCGGCCCTTGGCCTGCTGGGCCTGCTGGAAGAGGTCCCGGCCGAGGACGACCTCCTCGAAGAACCCCTGCGTCAGGTCCTTGGCCTGGTCGTTGGCGTGTCCCTTGCGGCGGAGGTAGCAGTAGACGGGCTTCCAGTAGCGTGCGATGAGGTCGCCGACGGCCGAGCGGCGTCGGCCTTCGTGGAGGGTCCGTGCCCGGCCGACCTCGGCCCAGTCGGTGGTGTCGAAGACCTCGTGGTCTCCGCCCATGCTCGTTTTGTCAGGACGGCGTGGTCGGTTCATGGTGGTGTGGGTGGCCCGGGGTCGGGCGTCGGCCCGGCCGTCGCCGGCCCGGGGGCTGCCGGGTCGGTCGGCGAGGCGGGCTCGACCGGTTCGGGGGCCGGAATCCGGCCCCGGTACGCCTCCCAGGTGGGGTCGCGGAGGCCCTCGGGGAACAGGTCCAGCAGCCGGCGGGCCCGGGCGGGCCCCTCCTGACGGAGGGTCGCCTGGACGTGGTCGAGCACGTTCCCCCGGAAGCGCTGGTCCCGCAGCGCCTGCTGCCGCAGCCTCACGACCCGGTGCTCCAGTTCGTTGATCTTGGCATGGGCGATGAGCACGGTGGCGACCAGGACGGTCAGCACCGTCAGGGCGATGCCCAGGGCCACCGGGTACTGGCGGACGACGTTCCGGAGCAGGTCGGCGGGTGTGGGCGGCCGGGCCGAGATCATCTCGCCCCGCCGGTAACGGTGGAGGTCCTGTGCCAACTCGTTGGCATTGGCGTACCGGACGTCGGGGTCGCGGGCCAGGGCCTTCAGGAGGATGGCTTCCAGTTCGCGGTCCACGGTCCGGGAGACCTCGCGGGGCCGGGTGCACGGCTGCTCGGCGATCCGCTGAAGCACCTTCGGCCGGGGGCCCGAGAGGTCGTGCGGCCAGTCGCCGGTCACCAGGTGGTACAGGATGACGCCGAGGGAGTAGACGTCGGTCCGGGTATCGGCGAGGTGGTGTTTTCCGGCGGCCTGTTCGGGCGACATGAAGGCCGGCGTGCCGGCCACTTCGCCGTCGGCCGACACCTTCAGGTCGTCCTCGGCCTCCAGGAAGGCCTTGGCCAGGCCGAAGTCGACGAGATGCGGCTGGCCGTCCTTCGTGACCAGGATGTTCGAGGGTTTGAGGTCACGGTGAATGACCCCGCGCTGATGGGCGTGCTCGACGGCCCGGGCGGTGGTCAGGAGGAGGTCGAGGATCTGCCGACGCGACAACCCCTGCGCCCGAACGTAGTGATCCAGGTGGACGCCCTCGACCAACTCCATCGTGTAGTAATAGGCGCCCTGGTGCAGGCCGCTGTCGTAGACGCGGGCGATGTTGCGGTGCTCGAGCCGGGCGGTCAGTTCGACCTCGCGCTCGAAGCGAGCGATGATCTTGCCGGTGATGGCCCCGCTCAGCAGTTTCAGGGCCACCTCGCGCCGGGTGCCGAGTTGGACAGCCCGCCAGACGGTGCCCATGCCGCCGGACCCGAGCGGCGCGGTCACGTAGTAGCCTTCGACCTGCGGGGCGGTCGTGGAGGACGCCTGGGGGCGCGCGGACCCGTTGCCGTCCGTGCTGATGGTCGGCAGGTCGCCGGGATCCGACGCCTCGGACACGGTCACACCCCCCTGGTGCTGGCGGCACACCGCCGGAGAGCCTTGTGGGGCCTCGTTGGCGGACCTCGCGGGGCGCCCCTCGCCGGGACGGGCGCCCGCCGCCGGCCGGACCTGCTCGTGGCCACTGAACCTCCGGCCGACGGGGCCCTTCAGGGCCGGGGCCCATGCAGGCGGCATGGAGGTCTATCCTTTACCGACTCTACCGCGCATTCGGGGGCGGTCAAGCCTAAAGCGGCCGTCAGGCGGCGCGTTCGGCCACCGCGTCGGCCGCAGGAAATCGATTGCAATCGCCCGTGGCGCCCCGTATAGTCGGCCTCCGCTTGACAACCTTTCCAAGACGCATCGGCCCAGGGCCGGCAGGTGCATGCATCCAGGCCCTCTCCCGGGGAAGCGGACCGGTCCCGGCGGCCGAAGCATCTGGCGGGGGACCCGTGGACGAGGATGCACACCGCGTGGCATCGCTGGCCCGCCGGCTCCGTCTGATTCAGGCGGACGGGGCCGACGAGGCGCCGGCCATCAGGAGGCGGCGCCTCTCGGACGAGATCGCCCGGGCCCTCGAAGACGTTCCGCCGGCCGACCGCGGCGGGTTCCTGGCGGCCCTGATGGAGCGGTTTCCCGCCGGGGCGCCGGCCGAGGACGTCCCCGCGGAGGCCGAACCGGGTCCCGCGCCTTCCCCCTCCGGGGGGGACGAGGCCGACCTCCGGGACCCTGATGTCCTGCTCGCTCGCCTGGTCGCCCTTCTGCCCGGCCTTGAGGCATCCCGGAAGAACGACATGGCCCGGGCCCTCCAGGAGGCCGGCCTGAACCTGGGCCAACCGGCCGGTTGGCCGGCTGAACGGGAGGAGCGGTTCCGCCAGCAGGTCCTGGAGGGGCGGCAGGGACCCATCAGCCCGGAGCGGGTGCTCGAGAGCCTGCGCGTGCTCCTGGACTTCGTGAGCACGCTCGACCCCATCGTCTGGCACACGTGGCGGGCGGTGGCCTCGAAGGCCGAGACGAAGCCCGCCTTCCGCCCGCCCGCCGGGTCGGTCCGGACGACCTTCACGCGTTTCCTTCAGGAAGACGACACCCTGGCGGCCTCGCAGCCGCAGGAGGACCTGGATCGCCTTCGCCGGGTGGTGGCGGCCCTGGTGTGCGCCATCGCGCGGGGCAGCCAGCATTTCGCCTCCCGGTACTGGAGCGAACTCTCGCCCGGGGCCATCGAGCGGCTCGTTGAAACCGAAACCACGTTCGTGTGGAGAAAGGAACGGGCGTGCTGGCGCAAGTACTGCCAGGTGGCCCGGCACCTGGACGAGGCCGGCATGGAAGACGCCGTGGTGCGAGCCATCGCCGAGTGCGCCATCTCGCTTGTCGACGGATTGAGCCGCTGAGCCCGCAGGGCGATGCCCGGCCGCGCCCGGGACGCGCTGGTCGGTCGCGGCGGCCGTCGTGGCAGGCCACGGCGTCGGCAACGTGGACCCAGGAGGAGTCCGGGGCCGATGACGCCAGTCCGGTTGTGCGAGCCGCTGTTCCGTTACGTCTGCCGGCTCAACCGCTCCGCGCGCAAGGGCGGCACCCACGAGTTGAGCCAGGTCCGCGGCGAGGTGCAGGCGCTGCTGGCCGACGCGCGGTCCCGCGCGGACCAGGACCCGCGTCTGACGGCGCAGTTCGAGCGGCTCCAGCGGCCGCTGCGCTGCTTCGTCGACGAGGTGATCGCCGGCAGCCGGCTCCCCTTTGCCGGCGAGTGGCCGCCCTTGGCCGAGACCCCCGGCGAACCCCCCGCCGAGACGTTCTTCCGCTTGCTCGACGAGACGCTGGCCGAGACGACCCCGGAGGCGGCCGAGCGGCTCCGCGTCTTCTACGTCTGCCTGGGGTTGGGGGTGGCGAACGGGCGCGGCGACCCGGAGACCGTTCGGCAGAAGATGCTGGAGTGCGCGGCCGGGTTCCGGGATCGGGCGGACCTCCAGGAGCGGGCCCGCCTCTGTCCGGACGCCTACGAATACACCGACACGCGCGACCTGACCGAGTCGCTGGGGCCCCGGCTCGGCGCCATCACGATTGCGCTGATCGGCCTGGTCGTCGCGCTGTTCATCGCGAACATCTACCTCTTCCGGCGCACGGGGCGCGAACTGGAGGCGCTGCTGGACAACGTCTTCGAGCGGGATCGCCCCGCCGCCGAGGCCGTGGCGCCGCCGCCGCCCGCGCCGGAGCGGGGGAGTGACGACCCGTCATGATTGGGTGCCTTCCACGCGTCGTCAACGCGCCGATGGGCCTGGCGCTGCTCGCGGAAGAGGGGGCGGCGTCCGGCCTGTACCGCGTCCTGTCGGGGTGGATCGGGTGGGTGGTCATCCTCCTGGCGGGGGCGCTGGCGGTCACCCTCCTGCTCATGCTGCTCCGCGCACTGGCCCGCTACCGCCGGAGACGCCGGGCGGTGCCCCTGGAGGCCCGGCTGGCCGACAACGTCGCCCGCATGCCCCAGGGGGTCTCCAAGGCCGAGCACCGGGCCCAACTCGACGACCTCCGCCGAAAGTTCGCCGAGGGCATCGATACCTTCCGGGCCGCCGGAAAGAACCTCTACGAAATCCCCTGGTACCTGATCGTGGGCGAACCCGGCTCCGGCAAGACCGAGGCCGTTCGCCACTGCCACGTCGGATTTCCGCCGGGGCTGCACCGGGAACTCCAGGGCGCCGGCGGCACGATCAACATGGACTGGTGGTTCACGAACCAGGGCGTGATCCTGGATACCGCCGGCCGGCTGCTCTTCGAGGACGTGCCGGCCGGCTCGACCAGCGAGTGGCAGGAATGCCTCCGGCTGCTGGCCACCCATCGCCCGGGGTGCCCCATCAACGGTCTCCTCCTGGTCATCCCCGCCGACAGCCTCATCACCGACACCGCCGAGGCCATCGAACGGAAGGCCGGACGCCTGGCCGGCCAGTTGGACGTGATTCAGCGGGCCCTGGGGGTCCGGTTCCCCGCGTTCGTCCTGGTGACCAAGTGCGACCTGGTCAACGGGTTCCGCGAGTTCTTCGAGGGGATCGACGATCCGGAACGCCAGCACCAGATGCTGGGTTGGTCGAACCCGGCGGACCTCGACACGCCGTTCGACCCCTCCCGGGTCGAGGAGTACCTCTCGGACCTGGTGAGCCGGCTGGAAGCGCATCGCGACGGCCTGCTGCTCGACCCGTCGCCCTCTTCCGAGGCCGCGTCCGGCAGCCGCCTCGACCGGGTGGACGCGCTGTACGCCTTTCCGGACAGCCTTCAGCGGATTGTGCCCCGGCTGCGGCAGTACCTTGAGATGATTTTCGTGGGCGGCCAGTGGTCGGCCAAGCCGCTGTTCCTGCGGGGCATCTACCTGACGTCCGCCATGCGCGAGGGCTCGGCCCTGGATGCCGAACTCGCCGACGCCCTCGGCGTGCCCGTCGAGCAGTTGCCCGACGGCCGCGTCTGGCAGCGCGAACGGGCCTACTTCCTCCGCGACGTCTTCACCGAGAAGGTCTTCCGGGAGTCGGGCCTGGTCACGCGGGCGGTCCGCGCCCTGCGCCGGTACAGACGCCGGAGGGCCGCCGTCCTCGGGGCCGGCTTCATGGCCGCCGCCCTCCTCGCCGGGTTCACGGCGTACGGCTGGATGACCTTCCGCTCGGCGCTGGGCAAGCGGGTGGCGTATTTCCGGCCGGCCGCCGGCGCCTCCGAAGACGCCGGCCGACTCTGGGAACAGGATACCCGGTCCGGCGAGTGGCTCTTCGCCCCCATCGTCCGGCGCGAGGCCGAGACCACCTGGTCGTCGTTCTGCTACCAGGACCGGGCGGTCGTTCCCGTGGGCGGCGAGTGGCTGACCCCCGCCGCCTTTCATGCCCGGCTGAAGCGGATCAACGAGGACCCGATTCGCCTCCCGGCGGTGTTCTGGGTGGCGGCCGTGGGACGCGGGCTCACCGAGGGCTGCCGCAAGGCCCAACGTATCCTCTACGAGCGGAGTGTCCCGCTGCCGGTCCTGCTGGCGGTCCGCGAGAAGATGGCCACGACCGAGCCCACCGACTGGGGACCCCTCGAGGATGCCGGCCCCCCCGCCGGCCCGCCGGAGGGCGATGCGGCCGCGACAGGCACCGGCGAGGGACAGGCGACCGCCGACCCTCAGTCGTTCCCCGCCGCCGTCCCGACGAAGGCCCTGGCCCAACTGATGCGCCTGGAAGAGGGCGACCTGGACCATGCCGACCTCGATGTCGAAGGCCTCCTCCGCTACCTGCGGCCGAAAGGGTTGGCGGCGGCGAGCCCGGCCCTTCCGGCACTGCGGGAGGTGGCGGCCTGGCTCTATCGCGACGAGGCCGACGGCGGCGCCGGCCGGCCGTGGCGACCGGGCCGCTTCGCCGGAAAGGGACACGCCGGCGAGGCCATCCGCAGCGGCGTCGGCGGCTTCATCCGGTACTGGTCCGCCCGGCGTGTGCGACGCGAGGGCGACCTCGCCGACCTGGAGCGCCTCACGAGGGCCCTGGCCGCCTTCGCCGCCGAGGAAACGGACCTGCTGAACCTGCTGACCGACGTCCCCGACGCCGAGGTGGCCCCCGGCGGACGGCGTGACCGCTACACCGCCGCCCTGGCGCAGTGGGATACGCGGTACGCGCGCCTCGCGGCGCCCCGTAAGGCCGTGGACGAGGGCGTCGGCGCGCTGGACGGGCAGACGCTGCCGGCGGCCTACGAGCGCCGGGTCGGCGTCGCCCTCGACGGCGCCCGCCGGGCGTACGGGCTGCTTCTGGGCGACGCGTTCTCCGGTGAGCCGCCGCCCCCCTCGCCGCCGGTCGGTGGCCCGGATCCGCCGCCGGGGCCGGGCGCCGCGGAGGCCTCGGCCGACCCGTCCCCGCCGGAGGTGGTCGCCCGGGCCCACCAGCGCCTCCGGACGGCCTGGGCGGACCTGCAACAGGAACTGGCCGACCGCACCAGGGACCCCTGGCCGGAACTGGAGCGGTTCCAGGGCCGATACCTCCGCCCGATTACCGATGACGGCACGCGCGTGCGGCCGTACCGTCACCGGTGCCGCATCTACGAGGCGGCGGCCACGGCGTTTCCGGCCGGCGAGGCCGAGCCCCCCGCGTCCGGAGACGTACAGGCCCTTCGGCGTACCGTCGACGAGGTGCGGGGGCGGAAGGAGGCGGCGCAGGAGCAGATCGGGCGCCTGAAGGCGGTTGCCCCCGAGGCGTTCCGCGTGGCCGACGCCGCCAGGGTCGCCGGGCAGCGCTGCGTCCGGCTGAGGGCCGGCGTCCGCTGCCACGACGCCCTGCGGCGGGCCGTGGCGAGGCTCCCGTCCAGCAGGGCGGGCCTGGAAGCCGCCGTCCGCCGGCGCGGCGAGGCGGACCCGGTCACCCTGCCGCAGGTGCCCCTGACCACGCTGGCCGAGGCCGTCTCGCCCGCGTACCATCCTTCGTCGGCGGCCGAGGTGCTCGCGCTCCGGAAGGCGGTCGGCGACTGCCTGGCCGACCCCGACCACGGCGGCATGCCCGGCTGCGAGACCCTCCGCCAGGCGTTCCAGGCAACCGCTTCCGACTATAAGGCCTACCGCGCCGCGTACGTGGCGTACTGGACGGAGGGCCTCCTCGGCGGGCTCAACCGGCGGGGCACGACCTGGCAGGCGTGGCACGCGTCGCTGAAGGCGCGACCGGCCGTCAGCGCTGTCTGCCCGGACCTGGCGGAACTCGGCAGCCGCATCCAGGCCGCGCTGACCGCCATCCGGCCGTGTGTCCCGGAGGACGAACAGGAGGACCTTCATCTCGCCGAGTGGCTTGAGGCGATACGGACCCAGGTTGAACGGCTCAACCAGCCGGCCCGCCGCCTCCTGTACGGCGACCCGTTGGGTCACTGGGAAGCCCTCCCGGCGGACCCGCTCGCGGCCCGCGCCAGGCTGCTCGCCTTGACCCCGCGGGACGTGCTCGAGACGTACCTGCCCCAACCCGAGACGCCGGACCTCTCCGACTTTGTGGACCGGTACTGGTGCCACCTGACCCATGAGTCGCTCCGGCTGCTGTCGGAGGCGGCGGGGCCGCTGGTGGTGAAGAAGGGGCGGCAGTTCCGGGAGCGGTTCGCCCGGTTCCCCCTGGATGTGCCCGGCCGGGATGAGCCGCCACTCACCCTTGACCAGGTTGCCGAGGCGCGGAAGGCGCTCGGCGCCCTGGGCGTCCGCCGGTGGCCCGAGGGCACGATCGGGGCCGGTCAGCCCGCCGGCCATCGGCAGGTCGACCGGTATCTGGAGGCGCTGCGGGCCGAGGCCGACCTGTCGGCCGACCTGAAGGCGTACCTGGAGCGCGCCGGGGCCGTCCTCGCGGCGCTGCCCGGCACGGGCGCCTTGAGGTGCGAGGTCTGGATGCTCGGCGAGGCGGACGAGAAACGCCTGGCCGATCGCCTCGGCCGCCAACTCGGACGCAACGTATGGCCCGTGGGCAAGGTCTATCGATACGTCAGGCTCTTTCAGCAGGCCGCCGACCCGCTGGACGACCTGGCGTACGACGCGTCCCTCGAAAAGAACACGGGCAGTCGTGAGGCGGTCAGGCTCGGCACGGTCCACGCCCCGGACGAGCGGCAGACGGCCTGGTTCCGGTTCCGCCGGTATGCTACCACGACCCGGGCGGAGGACTTCCACGCCTGCCCGGCCCCGTCGTCCTGGAATCTCCTGGAAGCCGCGGTGCGCCACGGGGCCGATGAGGCCGAGACCGGTAACGAACGCGTCATCGGCTTGTGCATCGACGAGGATCACGTGCTGGGTTTGCGGCTGCGGTTCCAGGCCGACGCGGCGCTGCCCGCCAGGTCGGAATGGCCGCGGCGGTGACCCGGCACACGCGCTCTGGAGTCAGGATGAGCAGCCTGGTCCGGCGAATCGTTGACCGACTGGTCGGTGCCGGCCGCGCCTCCCCCGGCGGCGCGGCCCTCGGTGCCTTCGGGAAGCACCCGGGGTGGGATGACCATATCGACATCCCCGGCCTGGACACCGAGCGCCTGGTGGCGCTGAAGCGCCTCCTGTACGTCCGCGGCATCGGCGCCAACGTCGACGCCGGCGCCTGGGACCAACTCGCCGCCGACGCCCGTCTTCCGGGCTATCATCATTGGATCGTCTGGCAGCGCGGGGCGGAACTCGTCCTGGGCCGGATGTGGTCGTCCGCCGACCGCAAGGGTCGCTCGCACTACCCGATGGCGGTGTGCGCGGACTGTTCCGGACTGCCGCTGGCCTGGACCCTGGGCCGCGTCCCGCCGATCCTGGTCGAGGTGGAGGACCGCTGCGTGGCTGCCCACTCGGCCCACGACGTCCGGGCCGCGCTGGACGGGTGTCGCCGTACCCTCCGGCAGGGGGCCGCCGAGGCGGGCCGCGTTGCCGCCTTCCATCTGCCCGAAGAGGCCCTGCGGCGCCTGGCGGAGTGCGAGGAGATGGGGCCCGGCGCTCAGGGCATGTATCGATTCCTTTATCATGCCGAGCGGTCGATAAGGATGCCGGGCGGCGCGGCGCCTGCGCCGGCCGACCGGGTCCCCGGCGGGGCGGCCGTCCACCTTCGGGTACCGAGATGCGGCTCCACCTGGGCCGAGCGGGTCCGCCTGTGGCTGGGGGCCGTGCGGCGTCTCGTCGCCGACGACGTGCCCGTCCTCCTGCTGGAGCCGCTCCGGGAGCCGTGGCTCGACATCCTGGTGGGCGAGCCCGGTCCGCCGGAGTTCGTCTGCCTGCGTGCCACCCCCGCTGCGATCCCCCTGACGACCGCCATCCCGTACACCATGGATGACGCCTTCCGGGAACGGGCCGCGGGAATCCTCTCCGGCGATGTCGTTCCCGCGCGCGGGGGCGCCGAGGGCCCGCCGCGTGGGTCCCGGGGGCCCGCGGCGCCCGGCCGGGGACCGATGGCCGCCCTCCGCCGGTGGCTCGCGGTCGCGGGCGTCGGCAGGCGTCGGCTCGTCGTGCTTCTGCTCGTCCTTGCTGCGCTCCTGGTGTTGGGGGTGCTCGCGGGGTGGCTGGTGGCGCGTTTCCGGGGCGGAGAGCGCCCGCCGGCATCGCCCGACCCGGCGCCGGCGGCCGGGGCGGCGAGGGCCACCACGCGAGGGTCCGCGGTCCCGGCGGACGGCCGTCGCGACGCCCCTGCCGGGGGCGCGTTTTTCTGTAGACGGGTGTGGAGGCGGGTCGATGGGAACGGTGGATATCGACCTGCCTTCCGCGAGGGGTTTCAGGGCCGGTTCGGGATGGGACTGGGCCGCCCGGTGCGGGTTTTTCGCTTGACGGGTCGGGTTGGCGGGCGTAGTACTGAACGGGCTAAAACCGCCCATGTAGCGCCCTTCTTAGGCATATGAGGAGGATGGTCCATTGAGACGCATCCCCATGTGGCTGATTGGCGGCATGTTGCTTGCCGCCCTTTTCCAACAGGCCGACGCAGGATGGGTGTTTCAGGACGGGTCCTGGTACTATGTCGGGGACGACTCGCAGGTGTATAGCATCATCCGGACGCCGGACAGCCGGCCCGCCTCCTCCGGTCGGGAGGCGTCCGCCGGGCGGCCGGAGGCGGCGCGGGCGCCGTCCGCCGCCGCGGGCGGCGAGCAGGAATCGGCACCCGACGGGGAATCGACACGGGTGGCCGCCACGGACAAAAGGGCGGCCGCCAAAAAGGGAGCCGACGGGGGCCAGGCTGCCCGCCACGGGCCCGACGGGCAGAACAAACCGGCTGACTCGGCGTCGACGCCTGGCGGGTCGGCCGGGGCCTCGCCGCCCCCCCGACCCGCGCCCGACCAGGGCCCGGTCCACGTGGAGCCCGGCGCGTTTCCCGTCAGCAAGTTCGTGCCGACGTACGTGCTGGAGAGTCGGGGCCTCCCGGACGTGGAGGAGATCCTGGAGATTAACGTCGAACTGGTCGTGGAGGACGGCAAGTACGTGGCGCCGGCGCCGGGCGAGATCGCCATCGGCCGATCCCTGGAGGAACTGGGCGTCGAGCCGCCGAAGACGTTCACGGCGTCGGCGCTTCTGCGGATCAACGAACGCATCGTGGCGTTCTTCAACGCCCGGGATATTCACGGCGTGTTCGTTACGCCGCATTACAAGGACATCGAGGAGCGGTGGCGGCGTGACGAGGAGGGCGCGCCGACGACCGTCGAGTTCGTCGACCGCCGGCCCGAAGGCCGCACCGAACTGCGTATCCTGATCTTCATCGGCCGCGTGGCCGACGCCCGCACCCTGGCCGCCGGCGGCCGCATCCCCGAAGACGAACGGCTCAATCATCCGGCTCACGGGTGGCTGCTGGAGCGGTCCCCCGTCCAACCGATGGCCGAGGACGGGACCGGCGGACTCCTCCAAAAGGACCGGCTCGACCGGTACGCCCTGTTCCTGAGCCGCCACCCCGGCCGGGAGGTGGACGTGTCGGTGGCCAGGGCCGACAAGCCCGGCGAGGTGGCCCTGGATTACCACATCACCGAGGCCAAGCCCTGGATCGCTTACCACCAGACCAGCAACACCGGGACGGAAGAGACCGGGGAGTGGCGAAGCCGCTTCGGCTTCATCCATAACCAACTGACCGGCCACGACGACATTCTGGCGCTGGATTACGTGACGGCGCAGTTCAACACGACCCACGCGGTCTCGCTCTCGTACGAGGCGCCCGTCCTGGGGCTGGAGCGGCTGCGGTACGTCCTGTACGGCACGTACAGCGAGTTCGTGGCCTCGGAGGTCGGCCTGGCGGACGAACTCTTCCGCGGCGACGGATGGTCGGCCGGGGCGGATCTGTATTATAACTTCTTACAGTGCGAAGACCTGTTTGTCGATTTCGTGGCCGGCGTCCGCTTGCAGCGAGAACGCATTCGCAACCTGCTGGCGGACATTGAGGCCGATACGTCGATGTTTCTGCCCAGCGTCGGCTTCCGGCTGGAAAAGGCCAACGACCGGGAGCAGTTCAGCGGCGTGGTGCGGGTCGAGTGGCTCGACGACCACGTCGCCGACACCAGCCACGGGGACCTCCGGCGATTCGGCCGGTTCCAGCCCGACACCGAATGGGTCGTCGTGCGGTGGAACCTGTCGGAGGCGTTCTTCCTCGAACCGCTCCTGAACCCCGAGGCCTGGGAGGACGTGGACACCCCGGAGACCTCGACCCTGGCCCACGAGGTGGCCCTCCGGTTCAAAGGTCAGCACTCGCTCGGCCACCGGCTGATCCCCTCGGCCGAGTCCACGGTCGGCGGCGTCTATTCCGTCCGCGGCTACCCGGAGAGCGTCGTCGCCGGCGACACCGTCTACGTCGGGACCGTCGAGTATCGGTACCACATCCCCAAGGCGCTCCGGCCGAGCGGCTCGTTCGACGAGCCCAGAGAGCCCGTGCACATCCTCGGGAAGCCGTTCCGGTTCAGGCCCCAGCACGTGTACGGCCGGACGGACTGGGATTTCGTGATTAAGACGTTCTTCGATATCGCCAAGGCCAATATGTACGACCGCCTGGATCCCCCGCTGGAAGAGAACCGCCTGCTGATGGGGACCGGCGTGGGGTTCGAGTTGCGCATTCTTCGGAACCTCTCGGTCCAACTGGATTACGGCGTGGCCCTGAGAGGCATTGACGAGAGAGAGGTGGACGCGGGGGATCAGCGCGTCCACGTGATCGCCACGCTGTCGTTCTAGGGGGCCGTCGCCCCGCCCCGCCGTCGACACGGCGCGGCGCGGGATGCGGCGGCTGACGGCGTGTCGACGCACCGCCGGCCGGGACGGCCCCACGCGGGCGACGGAGCGGCCGGCGGGGGACGGCCCGGGACATTCGGTCCTGTCTGGGAGAGACGCGATGGTACAGGCATATCACGGACGCGTGGGCGGATGGCTGGCCGTGGCCGCCGGCCTGGCGCTTGCGGCTTGGGCGCCTCAGCCCCTTCTTGCTGAGCCCCAGGGCGCCAGCGTCGTCGCGGGCGAGGTCGGTATCGAGCAAAACGGCGATCATACGACGATTACGGCCGGCAATAACAGCATTATCAACTATTACCGTTTCGACGTTGCCCCGCACGAAACCGTCCAGTTCATCCAGCCCAACGCCAGCAGCCGCGTCCTGAACCGGATCCTCAGCGGGTGCCCCAGCCGCATCGACGGCGCCTTGATGGCCAACGGCATCGTGTACCTGGTCAACCCGGCCGGCGTCGTCTTCGGCCAGGGGGCCGTGGTCGACGTCGGAGGCCTCTACGCCGCCGCCGCCAACATCAGCAACCGGGACTTCCTCTCCGGCGTGGACCTGTTCCAGGACGTGCAGGGGTCCGTGATCAACTACGGGTCCATCCGCGGCGGCAGCGTGCACCTGGTCGGCCGCCAGATCGGCAACTACGGCAGTATCGTGGCCGAGGACGGCCTGATCGCCATGGTGGCCGGCGACGAGGTCTTTATCGGCGAGCGCGACGGGCACGTGAACGTCCAGGTGTCCTCCTCCGGCGAGGCGCCCGACGCCGGGACCGCCATCGAGAATACCGGCACCGCCGACGCCGGCCGCGGCGAGATGCTCATCGCCGCCGGCGACATGTATTCCCTCGCCTTCCGCAACAGCGGGCTGCTCAAGGCCGCCGGCGTCACCGTCGACGGCCAGGGCGCCGACGTCGAAGTGGCCGGCACCGTTGACGCCGGCGACCCATCGCCCGGCGCCACCGGCGGACGGGTGGATATCCGCGGCGATCGCGTTGCCCTTCAGGACGCCCGCATCGACGCCTCCGGCGACGCCGGCGGCGGCACCGTCCGCATCGGCGGCGACGTCCGGGGCCTGGGCGAGGCGCCCACGGCCTCCCTCGCCTTCGTCGGGACGGGCACCGCCATCTCGGCCGACGCCCTGACCGTCGGCGACGGCGGGACCATCGTCATCTGGTCGGACGGCGCCACCTATTACTACGGCCACCTCTCGGCCCGGGCCGGGGCCGACGGCGGCAGCGGCGGCTTCGTCGAGGTCTCCTCCGGCGGCCGACTCGTCTTCCGGGGCACCGTCGACCTCTCGGCCGCCGGCGGCACCGGCGGCTCCCTGCTCCTCGACCCCGACACCATCACCGTCGTCGACGGCGCGACGCCCGCCGACGGCGACATCAACGGCGACGCCGCCTTCGGTGACGACATCGCCGCCCTCACGGACCTCGATGAGGCCGTCGCCGACTACACGGACCTCGACAGCATTATCACCAACGCCGGCGTCGAGGCTCTGCTGACCGGCACCAGCACCCTCACCCTGGCCGCCGAGGAATGGATCACCATCGACGGCGCCATCACGGGGCAGGACACCGCCAGCCTTACCCTGGAGGCGCCCACCGTCAATCTCAACCAGACCATCACCCTCGGCGGGACGCTGAGCGGCACCCCCACCACCGTCAACGTGGGCACGAGCGGAAGCCTCCAGAACGGCATCGACGTCGCCGCCGCCGGCGCCACCGTCACCGCGACGGCCGCCACCACCTACGCCGAGGACCTGGTGGTGAACACGGCCAATCTGACCCTGGAGTCGACCAACGGGCGCGACCTGACGACCATCGGGCTCCAGACCGCTAATGCCGGCATCAAACTCATGGCCGGCGCCGACGGCTTCACACTCGGAGGCGCCGCCGGTAAGGGCTTCACGGTGGAGAGCGGCGGCTCGACCGCGTTCCTCGTGGAACTGGAGAACGCCCCCGCCGACGTGACCCTCTCCTACAACACGTTTGATACGACCGGTAACGCCAGCATGGGCGTCTCGGTCGGCGCCGCCGGGGCCGACGCCCTGGCCGTCAGCCAAAACAACTTCACCGCCGAGACGGGCGACGGCTCCATCTGGGGGCCCGACGTCTCGAACCTCACCGTCTCGACCAACGACATGACCGGCCCCGGCGGACCGCCCGCCAGCGGCTACGCCATCCAGTTCTCCGGCGTCACCGGCACCTCGTCCATCGACAACAATACCGTGGACGGGTACGCCAACGGTATCCTCATCTCGAACGGGTCCGGCACCAGCGGCCTCACCATCTCCGACAACACCGTCCAGGGCTGCGCCAACGGCATTCGCTTTGCCGAGTACGCGCCCGGCGCGGCCGGCAACATGACCACCGTCACCGTCGAGAACAACACCCTCCAGACCAACACGAACGGACTCCGCATCGGCGACGGCGCCCACCTCCAGCCCAGCAACTTCACCATCCGGTACAACACGATCAGCGGCAACACGGTCGGCCTGCTCCACGCCCATACCACCGAGGACGTCACCGCCGAACGCAACTGGTGGGGCGACGCCACCGGACCCGACCACGCCACCAACCCCCACGCCATCGAGGGCGGGACCCCCACGGGCGACCCCGTCTCCATTACCGGCGGCCGCAGCGTCGACTTCATGCCCTGGTACGCCACGGGCACGACCACCTCGGGCACCGAAACCTACACGGCTACCTA
This sequence comes from uncultured Anaerolineales bacterium, assembly GCA_964437855.1. Classification (GTDB taxonomy): domain Bacteria; phylum Planctomycetota; class Phycisphaerae; order FEN-1346; family FEN-1346; genus BS750m-G62. The sequence goes on from CAYTJE010000019.1 coordinate 26,139, forward strand.
CAACGGCAATGACCTCGCCTATTCCGACACGCCGCAGGGCGCCATCGACGCCGCCGTGCCCGGCAACGACCCCGTCGAACTCCCGGGCGGGGATTACAACGACCCCATCAACTTCTCCAACGACGTGGACTTTACCGGCGACCCCGTCTTTAACGCGCTCGTTACCCTCGGCGCCGACCTCAATCCGGCCGCCGGAAGCATCCATTATGATTTCAATAACCCCATTACGCTCAGCGACGATTCCAGCATCACCTCCGGCGGCGGCAATATCGTCTTCGACGCCGCCGTCTCCGGAAACTTCGACCTCACGCTGAGCAGCGGCGCAGGCGTCATCGACGTCAACGCGGACTTCGGCACCCTCCCCGGCCCCCTCGCCAGCGTCACGTTCAACGGCACCGGCAACGTCGAACTCGGCGCCGATATCTATACCTCCGCCAGCACCCTGACCTTCAACGACCCCGTTGTCCTCGTCGCCGACACCTCGCACACCGACGCGGGCGGCGGCATCATCTTCAACAACACCATCGAGGGCGACGGGCTCGGACCCTGGGACCTCACCCTTACCACCACCGCCGCCGGCGACGACATCACCTTCAACGACACGGTCGGCGCGGCCAACCCGCTCGACGTCCTCCAGACCAACACCAACGCCGGCGATACGGTCATCAACACCGCCACCGTCAAAGGCGCCACGCTCGACTTTAACAGCAATGTCGTCCTTGAGGCCGATACCACCCTCACGGGCACCACCGTCGTCGATTTTGCCGGCACGGTCGACGGCGACGGGGCCGGTCCGTGGGACCTGGACATCAACGGCGACG
>CAYTJE010000020.1:0-25599 GCA_964437855.1 uncultured Anaerolineales bacterium
GTTGCGTTTCAGAGTTGAATCCGCACCCAAAAATCGATATTTCAGTGCATATCGCTTCCCGTCTATACGGGGTCAAAAACGGGGCACAAAGCGACCAAAAACGATCAATTCCAATCAAAAAACGAAAATAAACGAAAAAAACCAAAAGTTTCGCCTTACCCAGTTTAACATTTGCGCGACAAACCGGCTCTTTCGCTCGAAAAATGGCGATTTGGACGCCGAAAGATGCCGAAAACCGGGTTTCGGCCCAGACCCGTTTTCTCAGAATATATACGGAGCGCGGCGCCGCCGGCTAGCCGCAAGCGCCAGCGAGCGGGGTCGGGCCTACCGCTCCATCAGCCGCTGCATGCGCCGGGCGAACCCGGACCGGACCGCCGGGGGGAGCCGTTCGTCGGCCGCCGCCTGCTCGTACACCGCCCGGGCTTCGCGGCGCCGGCCGCCGTCCTCGTACAGCCGGCCCAGGAGGTCGTAGAGCGGCGGGTAGGCCGGCCGACGCCGGACGGCGTCCGCCAAAACCCTCACCGCCTCGTCCGTCTTCGCGTCCTGGACCAGGAAGAAGGCCAGCGTGTAGACGTACCGCGGGTTGGCCGGCTCCAGGTCGACGGCCCGCCGGCTCCACGCGACAGCCTCATCCGGCCGGTCGGGTCCCGCCAGGACGGCCAGGTTGTACGCGGCCCGGGCCAGCGTGGGATCGGCCTTGAAGGCCGTCCGCAGGTGCCGCTCGGCCGCCGTGTTCCTGCCCGTTTCGGCCAACAGCAGCCCGAGATTGAGGTTGGCGGCGGCGCTGGCGGGGTCGGCGTCAAGCGCGCGGCGGAGGGCGGCCTCGGCCTCGCCCGTCTCGCCGCGCTGCGCATGCAAAATCGAGGCATTCACGTATGGGGGTACGGCTTCCGGCCGCAGCCGCGACGCCCGGGCGAACGCCTCCAGGGCCTGCTCCGGCCGGCCGCGGTCGGCGTAATAGTTCCCGAGGTTATACTGCGCGGTCCAGTGGTCAGGCCGGCAGGCGAGCGACGCCTCCAACTCCTCCGACGCCCTCGCGAGCCGTCTCCGGTCGGTCTCGGTGAGGGTGTCGCGCGGATAGGCCGCCAGCGACTCCGCCGCCCGGATGCGGACCAGTCGTACCTCGTCCCCGGTAGCGTCGAGCAGGGCTCGGCGCATGGCCGGAGGCGCATCGCCGCTCACGCTCGCGGCAACCGCTGACCGCACCAGCGGCGAGGGATCCTCCATCGCCTGCACCAGGGCCGGCCACTTGCGCCCGTCGTCGCACCAGGCGAGGAGACGGATCAGGCCCGCGGCCGTGACCTCGTCACGGTCCTCGCTTGTGATGGCGGCGAGCATCTCCGGCAGGCGGGTCCAATCGCGGCGGCGGGCCTCGGCCACCAGGCCCGCCCGGTGGAGGACAGGGGCCTGGTAGTCCCCGGCGTACCACTCGCGGACGTACTTGTCCGCCCACTCAGCGGTCTGGTCGTCATGACACAGGTTGCAGGCGTTGGGCGACTTGAAGCGGATCGTGGCGGCGGGTGTGGGCGGCAGGAAGGAGTGGTCCGACCGCCGCATCCGCGCGAAGGTGGTCATCGGCATATGACAGTCGATGCAGCGCGAGCCGGGCCCGTCCGCCGGATGGTGATGGTGGGCCGCCGCGTTCCGGACCCGCTCCCGGTGGCACGGCAGGCACGCGTCGTTGGCCTTATCGGGCTCGTCAAAGCGGTACCGCCCGCTGGACGTGTGGCAGTGGACGCAGTGGAGCCGGCCCGCCTCGGCGCACGGATTCATCCGCCACAGGGTGAACGTATAGTTCTCGCCGAGGTCCCGGCCGTCGGGGTGGAAGTCCGGGTCCTCCAGCGCCGCCAGATCGTAGTGGTCGAAGTAGCGGTCGCCCGGCCGGACGGTGGTTGTAATCGGCGTCATCTTGGCGTGGCACGGCGCGCAGGTGGCGTTGTGCTGGTCCGGCGTGAAGCGCGAGACGCGGATGATCTTCAGGTCGTCGGGCGGCTCCCCCTCCGAGGCCTGGCGGCAGGCGCGGACGTGCTCGGCGCCTGGGCCGTGGCACGTCTCGCAGTTGATGCCCGGCTCCGCCCACTCGGTGCGGTACGTGTCGGACGCCGGGTCGTAGTTCGTCGAGAGTTGGCTGACGTGGCACCGGTAACACGCCGTGTTGAACGTGTAGAGCGGGTCGGTCCAGTGGACGGCCTGGTCGGGCGGCCTGTCGTGGAAATGGCGGGCGCCGCTGGCCGCCGTGTCGTACCACTCGTGCCGGCGAACGTCGTAGGCGACGGGCAGGGTCTGGAGCCGGCCGCGGTCCATCGGCGTGAGGAAGTAGTACACGTTCTTGCCGCCCAACACATGGCCGATGGGGTACGTGGCCTCGCCGTCGGGCCGGCGGGCGCGGACGCGTCCTTCGCCGGGGGCGATCTCGGCCCGGTACGCTACCCCGCCGATACGGAGGTCCTGGCGTTGGGGCGAAAGTTCCTTCGCGGCGAACTCGTCGGAGTACGGCTGCATCGCCAACCCGTGATGCGAGGTGGCCCAGAGTTCGTAGAAGGCCTCGTGGCACTGGCGGCACCCGCGCGAGCCGGTGTACGCGGATCCCGCCGACGCTGCCGCCGGTGCGTCGCCCTCGCCCGCGTCGGGGCCGCCGTCGCACCCGCCGAGCGTCCACGCCAGCGCGACCAAGGCGATGAGGAGGAGGATGGGTCGGCCGGGATGCATGGTGACGGGGCCTCCGGGCGCACGGCTCGGCGCCGGTGCGGACGGGGTTGGGGTGCGTCCATCAGCGCCGTGCCTACCATTGTAGGAGAAGAGGGCGCGGAGTAAACCGCCAAGTCTATGGATGGCGTGAAGGGAATTGCCGCTTGCGTTGGGCTTGGGCCGAGGGGGTCTGGGGGAGATGGAATCTCCCCCAGGCGGACGGGTGTGGCGGCATGGAGGCTGACAGCCTCGAGCGTCCCCGAACATAGGTGAACCACTTTTTACGCAACATGTCGATTGTCGTCTAATCGCCTCCAGGCTATAATGGCCCCACTCATCCGACGATTCGGCCGGTGACAACGGGGAACATGGCCGGTAACTCCTTTGTGCGGCGTCAGTTACGGATTCCCGATGCGCGCCGCCGGAGGGGCGTCCCGGCCGTCCGGGACGCGGGTGGCGGTGCGCGTGCCGATGCCCGGCCTCCCGGCGGCCGGGCGCGGTTTCACACCGGGAACCGTTGCGGACCAGCCTCACGCGACAACCAGATAGGGATTCGACATGTCTTGCACCAAAGAATGGCCATTTCGCCCACGGCTCGCATGCACGGCGGCGCTTCTGCTCACCATCAGCGTCGGCCTCTATTTAAGCAACGCGTCCGCCGACGCCGCCGAACGTCCCGCGGCGCCCGACGTTCTGTTTATCGTCATCGATGATATGAATGACTGGATTTCCCTGCTCGACGCGGACGCCCCGATCAAGACGCCGAACCTGGAGCGGCTGACCGAGCGCGGCATGGTGTTCACGCGGGCTTACTGTATGTCGGCCGCGTGCAACCCGTCGCGCGCAGCCACGCTGACAGGGCTGCGGCCGTCGACCACGGGCGTCTACGGCAACAAGAGCGACTGGCGCCGCGCCCTGCCGGTCCGCAAGACGATCATGCAGCAGTTCATGGCGGCGGGGTATGACGTTCGCGGTGCCGGCAAGGTCTTCCACCATCAACTGGACGGCGCGTTTCACGACGACGCCTCGTTTCACGACTATCAGCCGATGCCCCCGCAGCGGTACCCGAAGAAGAAGTTGAACGGGGGGCCGGAGTACGGGTCGCGCAACACGGATTGGGGCGAGTGGCCGGTGCGTGTCGAGGACTCGATCGACTTCCACACAGCGGAGTACTGCATCAAGGCGCTGCGCAAGCCGGCCGGCGAGAAACCGCGGTTTCTGGCCTGCGGCATCTTCAAGCCGCATTCGCCGTTCTTCGCGCCCAGCCCGTACCACGACCCGTACCGTGAAATACGCCTTCCGCCGCGCAAGCCCGATGACTGGGACGACCTGCCATCCGGCGCCGCCGCACTGCTCGGCCCCAAGAAGTGGTTCTGGCGGGGCATGATGCAACTCGAGCGGCGGCAGGAAGGGTCGTACCGGAACTTCATCCGTTCGTACGCGGCGTGTGCGGCGTTTGCCGACGCCCAGATCGGCCGCGTCCTCGACGCCCTCGACGCCAGTCCCCGGCGCGACAACACGATCATCGTGCTGTGGTCGGACCACGGGTTTCACCTCGGCGAGAAGGACCACATCGAGAAGTTCGCCCTGTGGGAGAAGACCAATCACATCCCGTTCATCGTGGTGGCACCGGGCGTGGCCCGGCCGGGCAGCCGGTGCGACCGGCCGGTGGACATGAGCGTGGTATATCCCACGCTGCTGGACCTGTGCGGCCTGCCCCCGGATACGGCCTGCGACGGCGAAAGCCTCGTGCCGCTGCTCCGCGATCCGAAGGCGGCGTGGACCCGGCCGGCGCTGATGACCTACATGCGGGGGAACCACGCGGTTCGCACCGACCGCTGGCGATACATCCGCTACGCCGACGGCACCGAGGAACTGTACGACCACGAGGCCGACCCGCACGAATGGCACAACCTGGCCGCCGAAAAGCGTTATGAAAACGTGATGGCCCGGCATCGACAATGGCTGCCGCGCTCCGAGGCCGACCAGGTACCCGACCTCAAAAAACCTCGCAAACGCAGGTAGGGGCGACCGATGCATTCAGGCTCCCGAACCGCGCTGGTTACGGTGTTGACGGTCGTAGCCGTCCTGTCACCGGCGGCCCAAGCGAAAGAGGCCACCGCACGGCCCAACGTTCTGTTCATTGCCATCGACGATCTGCGTCCGGCGCTCGGCTGTTACGGCGATGCGACCGCGCGGACGCCGAACATCGACCGCCTGGCGAGCCGCGGCCTCCGCTTTAGCCGCGCCTACTGCCAGCAGGCCGTGTGCAGCCCGTCGCGGCTGTCTCTGATGACCGGCCGCCGACCGGATACGATTCACGTGTGGGACCTGAAGACGCACTTCCGTGAGACGCTGCCGGACGTGGTCACGCTGCCGCAGCACTTCAAGAATCACGGGTACCACACGCGGAGCATCGGCAAGGTGTACCACGGCAACGGGCCCCCGTCGAAGGACCCGCCCTCGTGGTCCGCCGAACCGCTGTATGACCACGTCCGTGAGCCGGCGCTGCGTTACGCCCTGCCCAAGAACCTGAAGGGCAAGGGGCTCAAGCGCTCGGCGGCCGAAGCAGCGGATGTACCCGATAATACGTATGCCGACGGCAAGGTCTGCAACGCGGCGATCGCCGCGCTGGCGGACCTGAAGGCCAAGGGCCGGCCGTTCTTCCTGGCGGTCGGCTTTCGCAAGCCCCATTTGCCGTTCTGCGCCCCGAAGAAGTACTGGGACCTGTACGACCGCGCCTCGATTCCCATGCCGGCCACCACCGAGCACCCGCGGGGCGCCCCCGAACTGGCCGTCCGAAGTTGGAGGGAACTGGAGGGCTATACCGACATTCCCCGAGACGGTCGGCTTGCGCCCGAGAAGGTCCGCGAGTTGCGGCACGGGTACTACGCGTGCGCCAGTTACGTCGACGCGCTCGTCGGGCGCCTGCTGGACGAACTGAACCGGCTGGACCTCGCGGCCAACACGGTGATTGTCCTGTGGGGCGACCACGGGTTCCACCTCGGCGAGCAGGGCCTGTGGACCAAGGCCAACAACTACGAGTTGGCGACGCGCGTGCCGCTCATCCTGTCGGCGCCCGGCCAGGCGAACGCCGGGGCCGCGACCGACGCCCTGGTGGAGTTCGTGGACATCTACCCGACGCTGGCCGACGTGTGCGGACTCGACGTTCCGGCCGGCGTGGAAGGCGTCAGCCTCCGGCCGCTCATCGCGGACCCGGAGCGGACGTGGAAACGGGCGGTCTTCAGCCAGTTCCCGCGCCCGCGGAAGGGCGCTCGCCATCGCGGCCACGGGCACTTCATGGGTTACGCGGTTCGCACCCGGCGGTACCGTTACGTCGAGTGGCGCGAGTGGAAGACGGGCCGGGTCGTGGCCCGCGAACTGTACGACTACCGGCGCGATCCGAACGAGATGCACAACGTCGCCGACCAGCCGGGGCAATCCGATGTCGTCCGCGAGATGGCCGGCACCCTGGAGAGGGGCTGGAAGGCGGCCGCACCCGCCCGCTGAATCCGCCGCCCGGGGCGCGCTGCCCCGGCCGGTTGAAACCAAGGGCCCGACGGGGCGGCCTGGAGAAGCGCCCGTGAAGTCCATGGACAGCCAGACACGCGTACAGAACGTCCTGGCAAGACGGCCCGTGGACCGTGTTCCGGTGTACGACGCGTTCTGGGAGGACACGCTGGCGCTCTGGCGGCCCCAGGGGCTGGGTGACGCCGGTGGGGTCGGCGCTGGCGGGGTCGGCGGCGTTCGTCGGGCGGGCGCGGCGGTTCCGGAAGATGTTCGGCGGCGGGATGCGGCAGGCGGGGATCATCGCGGCGGGGGTGCTGTACGCCCTGGAACATCATCGCGCGCGCCTGGCCGACGACCACGCCAACGCCCGCCGCCTGGCCGAGGGGCTGGCCGGGATGCCGGGCGTGGACCTCGCCCCGGCCACGGTCGAGACGAACATCGTGGTGTTCGGCGTGGTGGGGCGACCGGCGGCGGAGGTCGTGGCGGCCGTGGCGGAGCAGGGCGTGCGGGTCCTGGCGACCGGGCCGCAGATGATCCGGGCCGTCACGCACCTGGACGTATCGGCGGACCAGATTGAGGCGGCGCTCGCGGCGTTCGGGAAGGTGATGGGGGAATAAGGCGATTTCGGATTTTGGATTTCGGATTGAATTGCCCAGGCAACAGGTATCGGGCATTGGGCAATAGGCAACGGCGATGAAACGACATTTGGCCGCCGACCTTGGCCGGCGCGCGTAAGGCACGGCGGACCCGTAGGGAGACAGCAATGCGAAACGGCACGTGTCTGGTTATGGGCGTGGTGCTCGGCGCCCTGTGGGGGTGCGCGGCCGGGGGGCAGGGCGGTTCCGACCGGGCAGAGGCCCGGGCGGCCGGCGCGGCCGGGGCGTTCCCCGCGCGGGTGCCGGTGGAGAAGCCGACGGACCGGCCCCTGAGCGCCGCCGGCGAGCGGCTGTACGACCAGTGGAATCCGCTGGAGGACCGCGGCAACGAGTTGTACAGCAACTTCAAGTTCTCGCGGGTGGAAGGGTTCCCTCGGGAGGCGAACGTGTCGCGGCGCGACCCGTCGAAGGTGCTGCGCGTGGGCGGGACGTATTACGTCTGGTACACGTGCCGGCGGACGTCGGCGCCGCCGGCGGGTTCCGGCAAGGGGACCGACACGGTGCCGTCGGTCGACTGGGACCTGGCCGAGATATGGTACGCGACCAGCCGCGACGGCTGGCGGTGGGAGGAGCAGGGCCCGGCGGTGCGTCGTCCGGCGAAGGGGGCATTCGGGTGGCGGTCGAACTGCACGCCCGACATCCTGGCGTGGAACGGGCGGTACTATCTGTATTACCAGGCGTACAGCGAGGTGCTGAGCGCGGGCGACGCGTGCCCGATCACGATGGCCCAGGCCGACTCGCCCGACGGGCCGTTCCGCGCGGTGGGCCGGCCGGTCCTGGCGCCCGGCGGGCCGGACGACTGGGACTCGTCGTGCACGCACGATCCGTTCCCGCTGGTGTATAAGGGACGGATCTATTTGTATTACAAAGGGTCGCCCGGGCGGAAGCGGACGGCGCAGACGCTGGTCCGGGCGCAGGGCGTGGCGGTGGCCGATGACCCAACCGGGCCGTTCGTCAAGTCGCCGCTGAACCCGGTCATCAACTCGGGCCACGAGACGTGCCTGTGGCCGTGGAAGGGGGGCGTGGCGGCCCTGGTGAGCCTGGACGGCCCGGAGAAGAACACGGTCCAGGTGGCGGCGGACGGGGTGAACTTCCACATCGCGTCGATCATCCAGGTGCCGCCCATCGCGCCGGGGCCGTTCATCCCGGACGCGTTCGCCTCGAACGGAGACGGGCGGGGCATCACGTGGGGCCTGTGCCACATCAACCCGGACGGCGGCGGGGCCACGAACGAGTCGATGCTGGCCCGGTTCGACTGCGACCTGAGCCGCGACGTCGACCGTCCGTTCTTCAAGCAGAACAACCTGCGGTTCAACGAGGCCACCTACTTCCAGCCGCGGGTGGCCCTGCCGGACGGCTGGCGGAAACGCATCGAGAAGGAGCGCGGCACCCTGGAACGCGATACGGTCATGGGGGCGGCCGGGGAGGCCGACCGGTCCCCGTCCGCGCCCGATGCGAAGGGGACCCGATGAGCGTGCGTCGGCCACTGGCGTGTCTTGCCGCGACGGCCCTGGCGATGGTCGGCCTGGCGGTTCCGGCGGCGAACGTCGCCGACGTTGGTGCGCCGCCGCCGGCGCCCGACCGGCCGTACGCCATCGTCGACACCGGCCAGGACCGCTGCTACGGCGACCGGGGCGAGATCGCGTGGCCCGGGCCCGGCCAGCCGTACTTCGGCCAGGACGCCCAGGTCGTGACCACGCCGCCAGCGTACCGCGACAACGGCGACGGCACGGTCACGGACCTGGTGACGGGCCTGGTGTGGCAGAAGGACCCCGGCGAGAAGAAGCCGTTCCGACAGGCCGTCGCCGGGGCGTCGGCGTGCCGGACCGGCGGACACGACGACTGGCGGCTGCCGACCATCAAGGAACTGTACTCGCTGATCCGGTTCAGCGGCACCGACCCCGATCCGCGCGGGACCGAGACGGGCCGCCTCCGGCCGTTCATCGACGCCGACGTGTTCGCCTTCCATTACGGCGACCCCGAGCGGGGCGAGCGGATCATCGATTCGCAGTTCGCCACGTGCACGAAGTACGTCAGCACGACCATGCGGGGGGACGAGACGATGTTCGGCGTCAACTTCGCCGACGGACGCATCAAGGGCTACGGCCTGAGAGACCCCCGGGGGCGCGGCGAGAAGACGTTCTATGTCCTGTACGTTCGCGGCAATCCGGACTACGGCAAGAACGACTTCCACGACAACGGCGACGGTACCGTCACCGACCGGGCCACCGGCCTGGCGTGGATGCAGGTCGACAGCGGCCACCTGAAGGCGGGCCCGAAGGGCGACGGCCGGCTGGACTGGCCGGAGGCGCTCGCGTGGGCCGACCAACTGACGTACGCCGGCCACGACGACTGGCGGCTTCCGAGCGCCAAGGAACTCCAGAGCCTGGTCGATTACACGCGGTCGCCCGATACGACGAAGTCGGCGGCCATCGACCCGATCTTCCGCGTCACGCCCATCACGAACGAGGGCGGCCGGCCGGACTTCCCGTGGTACTGGACGGGCACGACGCACGCCGGCCCGCGCGGCGGCTCGGCGGCCGTGTACGTGGCGTTCGGGCGGTCGCTCGGATGGATGCGGGACCCCCGGACCGGCCGGTACGCGCTGCTTGACGTCCACGGGGCGGGGTCACAGCGTAGCGACCCGAAGGCGGGCGACGCGTCGCGGTTTCCGCGCGGCCGGGGGCCGCAGGGCGACGTCATCCGCATCGCCAACTTCGTCCGATGCGTGCGCGGCGGCGGAGCGACGCTGCGGACCGCGCCGCCGGCGTCGTACCGTCCGGCCGCCGAGACGCCGCCGGCGTACGAACTGTACGACCTGCAAGCCGATCCGCACGAGTTCCGCAACCTGGCCGACGACCCCGAACACGCCGACACCCTGGCCGCTCTGAAGCAGCAACTCGCCGACTGGCGGACCCGGACAAACGACCCGCTCCTCAGCCCCGGGAACTTGAAACGGCTGAAGGCGGAAATAGACGCCTGCTTCGCCGACGGCAAGCCACGCAAGGCGAAACTGACGTTGACCTATCCCGACTATTTCCTCTCCTCCCCGACCGAAAGCGAGAACGAATGACCGCCGGCACCCCGCCCCTGGACGGACTCGTCGCCGCCACCTTCACGCCGATGCACCCCGACGGCTCCATCAACCCCGGCGCGATTCCGCAGGTGGTCGATCATCTCGTGACCTCCGACATTGCCGCGCTGTACGTCCTCGGCAGCACCGGCGAGGGGCCGTCCCTGGCGCCCGACGAGCGCTGCACCGTGGCGGAGGCGTTCGTCGAGGCCGCGGCCGGTCGCCTGCCCGTGATCGTGCAGGTCGGCTGCGACAGCCTCGTCCAGGCCCGCCGGCTGGCCGAGCACGCCCAGCAGGCCGGGGCGGACGCCGTCTCCGCCGTCAGCCCCGTCTACTTCAAGCCGGACTCGGTCGAGACGCTGGTCGCGTCTATGGCCGAGGTCGCGTCCGGCGCGCCGCGGCTTCCGTTCTACTACTACCACATCCCGCACCTGAGCGGCGTGGCGGTCAACGTGACCGAGTTTCTGCGCCTGGGCGGCGAGCGGATCCCGACGCTGCGCGGCGTCAAGTTCACCTCGCCCCGCATGCACGAGGTTCAATCCTGCGTAGAGTTGGCCGGCGACCGGTTCGAGATCCTGTGGGGCCTGGACGAGATGCTGATTTGCGGGCTGGCGGCCGGCGCCCGCGCGGCCGTGGGCAGCACGTACAATTTTGCGGCCCCCATCTACCATCGGCTGCTCGAGGCGTTCGCCCGTGGCGACCTGGACGAGGCGCGCCGGCACCAATCGCGCTCGCAGGCCCTGGTCCGCACGTTCGCTGCCTACGGGCCGCGGGCCGCACAGAAGGCCATCATGTCGATGGTCGGCCCCGATTGCGGGCCGCCCCGGCTGCCCACCGCCGGGCTCAGTCCGGCGCAGGCCGACGCGCTGCGGAGCGACCTGGAAGCGATTGGTTTCTTCGAGTGGATCGAACAGAACTCCGACGGGTAGGACAAACGTGCAAGCAATCACACCCTACTGCCGGGAGGACTCCAGGCTAGTGAAGACCGAGCGACGCAACAGACAGACAGGGCGATGGTTGGTCATCGTGATGGTGCTCGCGACGGCGGCGCCGGTGGCCCTCGCCGGCGAACGGGCGGCCGCGCCGCCGGAGGCGGGGATTTCGCTCGACTGGCAGCCCCTGCCCGACCTGCCCGACCCGCTCGGCGTGGCCGGACCGTTCGTCGGCGTGCACAACGACGCGCTGATCGTGGCCGGCGGCGCAAACTTCCCCCGGCCCGTCTGGGAGAACGACAAAGTCTGGCACGATGCGATTTACGTCCTGACGAAGACGGACGGCGCATGCGCATGGAAGCGGGGCGGCACCCTTCCCCGGCCCATCGCCTACGGAGCGGCCGTCTCAACCCCGGACGGAGTCGTCTGCATGGGCGGCAACGACAGAACCGGGACCTTCAAAGACGTCTTCCTTCTCCGATGGGACGCCGACACCGGAAAGGTCGCCCGCACCGAGTATCCGGCGCTGCCCCGGCCGTGCGCCTTCGGCCAGGCGGCGGTGGTCGGCGGCGTAATCTACCTTGCCGGCGGCCAGAGCGGAAACGGCCTGGGCTCGGCCATGGCGAACTTCTGGACGCTGGACCTCTCGAACAGGGACGAGCCGGCCGGCTTCCGCTGGAGGCAGCCCCAGGCCTGGCCGGGCCCGCCCCGCGCTTTTAACATCACCGTCGCCCAGCACAACGGGTACAACGACTGCGTCTACGTCATGAGCGGCCGGCGGCAGGACGGCGACGGGGTCCGGTTCCTGACGGACGTGTGGGAGTTCACGCCGGCGACCGGCACGTGGCGCCGCCGCGCCGACGCCCCGCGACCCGTGGTGGCGGGCACCGGTATCGGATACGGGCAGAGCCATATCTTCATCCTCGGCGGCGACGACGGCCGGCTGTTCGCCAGGGCCGACGACCTGAAGGACGACCATCCCGGATTCCCCAAGGAGGCGCTGGCCTATCACACCATCACCGACACGTGGACCTCGGCCGGTCCCACCCCGCGGAACCACGTGACCACGGTCCCCGTGTTGTGGAACGGGCGCATCGTCATCGCCAGCGGCGAGGTCCGGCCCCGCGTCCGCTCGGCCGCCGTGTGGAGCGTCAAACCGGTCAGTCGGGCGCGCGGCTTCGGGGTCCTCAACTACGGCGTGCTGGTCGGCTACCTGCTGGCGATGCTCGGCATCGGCGTCTACTACGCCAACAAGAACCTGAACACCGACGATTATTTCCGCGGGGGCAAGCACATGCCCTGGTGGGCCGCCGGGTGCAGCATTTTCGCCACGATGCTGAGTTCCCTGACGTTCACGGGCATTCCGTCGAAGGCGTTCGCGCAGGACTGGGTTTACGCGGTCGGCAACATGATGATACCCGTGGTGGCGTTCGTGGCCGTGTTCGTGGCGCTCCCCTTTTATCGGCGTATCGACGTAACGAGCGCGTACGAGTATCTCGAGAAGCGGTTCAGCCAGGGCGTGCGATTGTTCGGCAGCGCCTCGTTCACGTTCTTTCACATCTTCCGCATGGCGGTGGTCATGTCGCTGACCGGCCTGGCGCTGGCCGTCGCCACGCCGCTGACCCCCACGCACTCGGTCCTGCTGATGGGCGTGCTCAGCATCATCTACTGCACGATGGGCGGCATCGGCGCGGTCATCTGGACCGACACGATCCAGACGTTCGTCCTGATGGGCGGCGCGGTGCTCGCCATCGCCCTGCTGGTCGCGGGGACGGATCACGGCCTGACCGGCGCCGCCCGGACGGCCCTGGAGGCCGACAAGTTCCGCCTCGCCAATTACCACTGGGACGTGGCCAGCACCCAACTGGCCCTCTGGGTCGTCGTCATCGGGGCCATCGGGCAGAACATCTCCTCCTACACGGCCGACCAGGCCGTCGTCCAGCGCTACATGACCACGCCCACCCGGAAACTGGCGGCCCGGTCCATCTGGACCAACGCGGTCATGACGATTCCGGCCACGCTGCTGTTCTTCGGCATGGGCACGGCCCTGTTCGCGTTCTACCATTCGCATCCCGACCGGCTGGACCCGACGATCACGACCGACCAGATTTTCCCCCTGTTCATCGCCCGCGAGATGCCCATCGGCGTGGCCGGCCTGATCGTCGCGGGCATCTTCTCCGCCGCCCAATCCACCGTCTCCACCAGCATGAACTCGACCGCCACCACGGTCGTCACCGATTTCATGCGACCCTTCGGGGCCTGCAAGACCGAGCGGGGCTACCTCGTGTCCGCCCGCGCCATCACCTTCCTGATCGGCGTCCTGAGCACCCTGTTCGCCCTGGTGTTCGTCAACCCGGACATCAAGTCGCGGTTCGACACGTTCCTGAAAGTCATCGGCCTGTTCATGGGCGTCCTGGGCGGCCTGTTCGTCCTCGGCGTCCTGACCCGCCGGGCCAACGCCTTCGGCGCGCTCACCGGCGCGCTCGTGGGCGCCGCCGTCATGTTCTCCCTCTGGCGTTTCACGCCCGTCAACGGCTACCTGTACACCGCCAGCGGCATCACGGCCTGCGTGGTCGTCGGCTACGTGGCCAGCCTCGTCCGCGGCGGCCGGCACCGCGACCTCAGCGGCTTGACAATCTATACCCGTCCGGGTTAAACGTACATCGCTGGGTTGACGCGCAGCGTATGCCTTCAGCGGCACGGGGAACCCGCATGAGGCTGCGGAACAAACTGCTCGTGGCGGGCATCGTGGTGGCGGGGCTGATCGTCGCACCGGCCGCGTCGTTCTTCGCCATATACTCCGCCGACGCCCCGCCCCCCGACGACGCCGACCTGCGGGCCGTGACCCCGAAGGTCCCGCCGGAGGAAAACGGCTTTCCGCTCATCCACCGGGCCGCGAAGGCCGTCTTCTGGCTCAAGGGAAACCAGTGGCTGGACGGCCAGCCGCCCGAGGGCGCCGACGAGGACGCCCTCACCGACGGCCGGCGGCTGGACCGGATGGACGATGGGGAGGCGTGGGACGACAGGCTCGCGGCCGGCGTCCTGCAGCGAAACCGCGAGGCCCTGGCCCTCTTCGAGGAGGGCATGGCCCGGCCGCATTTTCAACTCCCGCGGATCACGTCGATCGACGACCCAGCGCTATACCCCTTTGGCCTCATCCAACTGGGAAGACTCCTCATGCTCCGTTCGCGGGCCCAGGCAAGGGCCGGTCAGGCCGAGGACGCCATCGAGACCGCCTTCCGGCTGCTCCGTTTCGGCGACCGCCTGGAGCGGGGCAACAACAGCCTCATCGCGTGCCTCGTCGCTCGGACGCTCCAACGCATGGGTCTGGACCTGGTGCACGACCACCTCGCCGAGGCCTCCCTGCCGCCGGGTGGGTGCTGGCACGTGTTCAGCGTTGTCATTCCGAGCGAGCGGAGCGAGTCGAGGAATCTCGTCTTGTCGCCTTTTCCACGGCCAGATTCTTCGGCCCCGCCCATACAGGTCCGTACCGGACAAGCGGGGCCTCAGAATGACATCAACGCAGAACATAGTCATTACTTTTACCGGTTTCAATAAACCTGTTCAGTCCACGTCCCCCTGCCGACCCTCGCCGGTGCGGTCGCGGGCGCGGCGGCGGGCCTCGCGGAGGGACTCGCCCATCGCCTCCGGCCGGGCCGGGGGCGCCTCGGCGGGCCCCTCCCCGGCCGCGGGCGCCTCTGCCGGGCCTTCCGGGGCCGCCGCCTCGGCCGGGGCGCGGCGGCGCCGGCGGCGGGGCCGTTTCCGCCGTCCGGGGCGCCCGGCCTCGGCCGGTTCGGCCGCGGCCTTTCTGCGACGGACCCTCCCCAGGCCGGCCAGCGCCCCGGCCGAGAGGATACCCGTCCGCCGCTCCAGGACCTCCGCCAGCAGCAGGGCCATGGCGGCGATGAGCAGCCAGGGCCCCAGGGCCACCCGCCTGGGCCTGGCCGGCAGGGCCGACCAGATCTCGGGCAGGCTGACCCGCTCGGTGCCGCCCGTGACCTGGGCCAGCCGCTTCAGCACGGCCGCCCCTTCGCCGGGCCGGGCGGGCGTGTACTCGGCCGAGTACGGCAGGCAGACGGGCGGCAGGGTGAACGGGCCGACGCCCGGAATCTCGACCGCCGACAGGGCCGTCTCCTGCCCGCCCAGCGGCACGTCGACCCGGAGGGTGTCGGGCGAGACCCACTGCATCCGCTCCCGCCGGCTCCGCGGCTCCCCCGCGCCGCGGCCGGAGAGCGTGGAGACGCGCGGCCGGGCCGCAAACGGCAGGGCCTCGCGCTCCGGGTCCAGGTGCAGGGTGATGCGGCACCGGCCGGCGCCGACCTCTTCCGTGAGGAGCATGCCGTCCGGCAGGTCACCGGTGCGGCCGGCGGTCCAGCGGGCCAGGCTCGTGAAGAAGTCGCCGGCGCGGGCCCACCGTGCCAGCGGCCCGGCGTAGGCGCCGTCGGCCTCGCCGGTGTAGCAGAGGACGCGGCCGGTACCGGCGTGCCAGGCCGCCACGTGCGGGGCCTCGTACTCGTCGCGCGTGACCGAGGCCAGGTTGGCCTCCGGCCGGAGGTAACACAGGTTGTACCCGCCGACGGGCGGCAGGTCCGGGAACCGCCGGCCCGCGAGCGTCACGATGCCGCCGGTCGCCTCCACGGGCGTCGGCTCCTTGATAAACGTGCTCCGCGCCACGACGAACGTGTCCTGGGCGAAGAGGCGGGGCAGTTCCTCCGGCCGCTGGGTGAACAGGCACCGCCCCTCGCCGCGCTCGGCGATGTCGCGGAGCAGGTCGGCGTCGGTGTCGGCCTCGGTGCCCAGGCCGATGACGCTGACGGTGATGCCGGCCTCGCGGCACTTCTCCAGGAGGGCCTTGTACCCGCCAGGCTGTTCGGAGTCGGCCGCGTCGGCGAACAGGATGATGTGCCGCGTGCCCGCCGTGGCCGAGAGCAGCATCCGCGAGGCCGTCGAGAGGGCCTCGTACACAAAGATGCCGCCGCCCATGGCCTCGATACGGCGGATGCGGTCCTCCAGGGCCGCCGGGTCCGTCACCGGCTTCAGCGGCGCGACCACGTGGGCGGACGAATCGACCGCCACGCAGCCGAACTCGTCCATCTCGGAGAGCAACGTGACGACCTCGGCCGAGGCCAGGTTGGCCAGGTCCATCTTCGTCCGGCCGCCCGGCACGGTCATGGCCATGCTGCCGGAGCGGTCCAGCGCCACCACGATGGCCAGGGCCAGTTTCCGATGTTCCCGCCTGAGTTCCATCGAGACGGGCATGACCGGTTCCAGCGGCGAGCGGAAGTAGCCGCCCGGCCCGTAGGCGTGCTCCCCGCCCGTCATCATCAGCCCGGCGCCGGTCTCGCGGACCCAGGCGGCCAGGGTGGTCATGCCGGCGTGGCCGATGGCTTCGGCGGGGGTGTTCTCGATGAGCACGGCCGCGTAGTCCGACAGGCGCTCCAGGTTCCACCGGCACGCCTCCGGCCGCCGGGGTACCACGTCCATGCCGCCGGCCGAGAGGAGACGGGCCAGCCCGGACGCCTCCGACGGCGTCACCACCAGGGTGGGCTTGGGCCCGCGTGCACCGACCAGGAGCCGGGCCCGGTTGTTTTCGGGCACGGGGTCGCCGCCCTCGCCGCGAACCCGCAGGACGTACGCCCGCGTGCCGCTGGCCGGGGCACGGTCCCGAAACGTCAACCTCGCCACGCCCCGCTCCAGGCGCCGCTGGCCGGCGGCCACGCCGCCGCGGTCGGCCTCCAGGTCGTACCGGACGGTCTGCGGCCGGGGCGCCCGGACCCAGGCCGTGATCATGAACCCCTCGCCCGGGGAGACGGTGGTCGGGGCGTCGACGCGGAGGATGGCCAGGTCGTCGGCCGCCGGCCGGGCCAGGAGGCGGTAGTCGACCGCCGCCTCGCGGGCGGCGGCGCGGGAGGCCACACGCAGCGGGTCGCCGCCCGTGCACCGCCCGTCCGAGAGGACGAGCAGCCGGCCGGGGGTCTCACGCGGGACCAGGCCCAGGGCGGTCTCCAGGGCCTCGGCCAGGTTCGACCCGTCGGGGTCCACCCGGCCGGTGAACGCCTGGAACCGGCCGCCCCGGGGCAGGAGGTCGACGGCGGTGTTCCGCCCGAACGAGACCACCGCCAGCCGGTCCCGGCCGCCGCGGTTGGCGTCCACGAGCGCGACGGCCTCGGCCTGCCGGCGCTGGGCGTCGGCCGGCATCGAGGCGCTGCGGTCGACCACGACCGCCACGGTGCCCGCCCGGCTGGGCAGCCACACCGCCGGGGCGCACATGGCCAGCACCACCAGGGCCACCATCACGGTGCGGAGGACCTGGAGCCCCCGCCCCGGCAGCCGCCAGTACCACAGCGCCGCCGCCAGCGGAATCGCCAGCACCAACCAGATGGGCTGAGCCAGGGTCACGCGGCTCGCTCCTTCACCGGCCGGCCCCGTCCGGGTCCGTATGGACCGGCCAGGGCGAGGTGGGCGGCCAAGACACCCAGGGCCGCCAGGGCCGCCAGCCAGGCCATCGAACGGGTCCCCTCGGCCTCCTCGCCGGCCGGTTGCCACCCGCCCCACCGGCCGGCCGCGCACCCCCGGAGGTCCGACTCGCCCGGCGCCAGCGGGTTGGCGGCAAAGCGGAACGTCTGCTCGCCGGCTCGGACCTCGTAGACGCCCGGACGGCCCGCCGCAACGGTCAGCCGGCCGTCGTGGACGGCCGCCGGACGCTCACGCCCGTCCGGGCCGCGGACCACGGCCTCGGCGACGTCGGGATCCGTGACGACGGCCACCTCGGCCCCGAGGCGGGCGTTCCCGGCCCCCGGGCCCGGGAGCCGGCCGGCACGGTACTCGAGGAGGTTCCATATCAGGACCGGCCAGTTGATCGATTCGGTCAGGTTCGACAAGGCCGGCTGAAGGCGTATCGCCAGGTGGCGCTGCCTGCCCAGGGGCCGGTCGGTCACCAGCGAAACGTCGCCGGCCGCGATGACGGGCGTCCCCGGCAGGGGCGGCGACTTGCCGGCCGCCCAGATCACCCCGCCCAGTGCCACGCCCTGGCACAGCGGGTGCGATCGGTCCAGCACGAACGGCCCCACGTAGGCCCGGGCGTCCGTCTCGGCATCGACCACGAACCGCACCGGCCACGCCCCCGGCGCCCCGGCCGGCGGCGCCGGCCAATCGTAGAGGAGCAGGTCCGGTCCGTTCGGACCCCTTTGGGGCCGGAGTCGGGTGATCCGCGCCCGGCCCGCGGCCTCCAGCGCCCGCTCCAGGGCCGTCCGCAGGGCCGCGCTGCGGACCTCCAGCGCGACCCGGACCGGCCGGGCCGACTCGGGCAGCAGGACGGCCTGGTTGTCCAGGGCGAGGGCGTCGTCGTCCAGGACCGCCCGGACCGCGCCCGCCCCGGCGGGCAGGTCAACAAACACGGGCGTCCGCCCCCCGGCCTCCAGCGCGAGGACCCGGCGGGCCAGGACCCTGGCCTCCCCCGCCGCACGCACCCGGAGGGCGACCGAGGCCGGTCGGTCGGCGAAGTTGGCCACCTCGATCAGGCACCGGGCCCCGTCGGGGCCGTCGGAGCGGGCGGCGTGGACGATCGCCCGGTTCGGCCGGCGCGGCCCCAGGCTCCGCCAGACGGTTCGCGGCTGGGGCGGGTGCGGCGGCGGATGGTCGGTCAGCACCAGGACCCGGCCGACGCCGGCGCCCAGCCGACGCGCCAGCGCCACCGCCGGCGCCAGGGCCGATTCCGCCCCCAGGCACTCCCAGTCCGCCAGCACGGCCTCGGCCGCCGACGCCGTCCGGACGCCCTGGCCGAGAATCTGCGGCTCGGCGCCGGCCGCGATGAACTGGACCCAGGCGTCCGGCTCGTCGCGGAGGACCTCCCGGACGGCCTCGACGGCCCGGGCCCGGGGCGAGTCCTCGCCGCCGGCCCGCATCGAGAACGAGTCGTCCAGGACGACGACCACGGGCCGGCCGCCCGCGGCCGTGCGGACCCGCGGCCCGGCGGCGCCGAGGGCCAGCAGCGCCAGCGCCGCCAGTTCCAAGAGGAGCAGCAGGGGCGTCTGCGGGCGTTTGAGGATGCGGCCGCCGCCGCGCGGACGGGTCACGTCGGTCCACAGCAGCAGGCTGGAGACCGGCTGGGGCCGCGACCGGCTCCGGAACAGGTAAATCGCCGCTGCCGCCGGCAGCGCCGCCAGTCCGATCAGCGCCCAGGGAAGCGTAAAGATCACCGTCGGCCTACCTCCAGAAGCCCCGCGCGAACGAGGGGTTCCACGTCCCAGTCGCGGACCAGGTTCTCGGCCACCAGGGTGGTGAAGACGGCGCCGACCTCGCGGGCGGCCCGGTGCCAGTGCTCCTGGTGAGCGGCCAGCCGGTCGCGATAGCCGCGGAGGGCGCCGGCGTCGACGAAGACCTCCTGGTCCTCGTCGGTCTCGACGTCGCGGAGGCGGAGGTTGCCGCGCCGCGGCGGCTCCACGTCGGCCCGGGCCAGGACCTGGACCACGACGACGGCGGCGGCCCCATCGGCCAGCCGGGCCAGGAGCCGGCGCGGCTCGCCCGGCCAGAGGAGGTCCGCCACCAGCACCCGGATGCCGCGGGGCGCCAGGCGCGGCGGCAGACGCTCGAACGACTCGGCCGGGCTCCCCGCGTAATCGAGGGCCGGCACCTCCCACGCCCCGGCCGCGGCGTCACCGCTCCCAAAGAGATCCGAACGAACCGGCACCGGCCGCCAACGCTCACCCCCAACCCAGACCCGGCGGGTGAAGCGGGCGTTGTCGGCCGCGGTGGCTAGAAGGGCCGACAGGCCGAGGGCCGCCGCCGACTTCGCGGTCCCCTCCAAGGCCATCGACCGCGACCCGTCAATCAGGATATCCGCGTGCGGATTGACCTCCCGGCGGTACACCTTGACGCTCAGGCGGTCGCTCCGGGCGTAGGCGTACCAGTCGATTCGGCGGAGGTCGTCGCCGGGGTGATACGTCCGGTGGTCCATGAACTCGAGGCTGCTGCCGGGGCGGTCGGCCAGGTGCATCCCGCCGAGGCCCATCGGCAGACCCCGCGGGGACGCCATGGCGTAGGTCATACCGGCGCGCTGGCCGGCCAGCAGGTGTTGGCGGCGATCAGGTTCCATCGTTCACGGCAGGGGATACGGGAACGAGACGGGGCACCGGGGGCCGGAAAGCCCCCACCTGGCGCAGCGCCCATGCGGCCGACGCCAGAACCACGACCAGGGTCCAGAGGCCGACCGCGATCAGTTGCTCGGTCCGCCACGCCTCCTGGGCCAGGAAGGCCGGGTTCAGGAACGTCCACGGGCCGCCTTCCAGTACGTCCATGCTGACGGACTCGTGCCCGTAGGCAATCAGCATGACGATGAACAACGGGACGAGCGACCCGACCGCACCCATCGCGACGGCAATAACCCAGGTGTAGCAGGGACGAATCCGGTACCGGCCCATGGAAACAAGGCGGCGAAACAGGACCGCCGTCAGCGAATACGCCAGGCCGTAGAGCGCCAGGCCGCCCAGGACGCCAACGAAGTCGTCGGTGTCGGGGGCCGACGGGGTCCAATTCCAGGGTGGCAGAAAAACGACCGCCAGTGTGATACCCGTCAGCAGGGCGGCCCAGGTCAGCCCGCCGGCAGCGCCGGAGTAGAGCAGAAACGCCGGAACCCGCCACAGTGGAAACCGGGGGATCTGCCGGCGGAGCCGCGGGCCGTAAGTCTCGCGTTCGCTGGCGGCAACCAGGAACCAGCCCGCGAAGACCGTGCAGGAGACGCCCGCCCAGAGGAGGATGCCGTCGCCCCCGCCGCCCAAGAGAAGGTACCAGCCGACGGCCACGCCCCCGCCCAGCAGCCAGAGCGTCGTCACGTACAGCCGGACCGGAAGCATCCGGTTGGCCGACGGCGGCTTCAGCAGGGCGCACGAGAGGACGTACAGCAGCCCGGTGCCGGCCAGGGGTGTGGCCACCATGCTCACGAACACGGGCCACAGTGAGCCAAGGGGGGCGACAAACGGCAACCCGGGCCCGAGCATGGCCGTCGCGTAAAACATAACCGACACCAGGCCGACGTAAAAGACCGCCCCCAAGGCAAACAGCCCCAGGAGCACCTTGGCCACGCGGCTTATCGGAGTGGCGGCCAGGAAGATGGCGAACTGGACCGCCCCCAACACGTAGAGGAGCCCTATGCCCAGCACCAGGAAGATGGAGGGCAGGTCCACCCCCCGCAGCAGGTAGGTAAACACCATGAACGGGGCGCAGACGCTGTAGATGAGCCCCGCCAGGGCCATGGCGGAAAGCAGTTTGCCGCGGACCACCGCCCCCGCGCTGATCGTGGTGGCGAACATCAGGTCCCGCTGGGTCCGCGACCGCTCCCACGCCAGCCGGACGCCCGAATAGATGGGGATGAACAGCATGCAGAACCAGAGCAGAATGGCGTACAGGACCGCCGCCAGACCCTGGCCGCCCGACAGGCTCCTGGCGGCCGAGGGGTTAACCAGCAGATAGATCCAGACGACGGCGAACTCCAGGGCCAGGAAGAACAGCAGGGCCACGGTCACGAAGCGGCTGCGGACCGCCTGGCGCAGTTCCTTCGCCGCCACCGGGTTGACGGCGTTATCGAGGACGCGCCGGATGGTCGCCGGCGCGCTCACTGGACCTTGCCCTTTGTCGAACTCATGAAGATGCTTTCCAGGTCGGTCTTGCGATGGACGAATTCGGCGACGGGAATCCCCTGCCCGATGAGGTCGGCCAGCAGGTGCTGGCACCGCTTCTCGTCGCCGTCGACGACGACCTCGACGTATCGGCCGGCCATCCGGGCGGTCTGGACGCCGGGTTTCTGGAGGACGGCCTTGTAGAGGCCCGCCTGGCCGCCGAGGGCGCGGACGCGGATGACCCGCTGCGGCGAGGTCTGGGCGATGATCGCGTCCATCGACCCGGCGCGGACGATGCGGCCGCTCTCGATGATGACGGCCGCCCCGCAGATCTCCGACAGTTCCGTCAGGATATGGCTGCTGACGAGGATGGCCTTTCCGCGTTCGGCCAGCAGGCGGAGCAGTTCCCGCAGTTCCACGCGGGCCCGGGGGTCGAGGCCGGCGGCCGGTTCATCCAGGACGAGGACCGGCGGGTCGTGCACGAGCGCCCGGGCCAGGCTGACGCGCTGTTTCATGCCCTTTGAGAGGGCCTGGATGGTCTTCTCGCGCAGGGTTTCCAGCCCCGTGAACGCCTCCACGTTCTCGACCACCTCGCCGCGCCCCGGCAGCCGGATGCCGTACGCCCGGGCGAAAAAGTCCAGGTACTCGTGGACGGTGATGTCGCGGTGGGCGGGGAGGTAATCCGGCATGAAGCCGACGCGCCGCCGGGCCGTCTCCGGGTCCTGGACCACCGAGGCGCCGTCCAGGAAGGCGTCGCCGGCGGTCGGCTCGTCCAGGGTGGCCAGGATCCGCATCGTGGTGGTCTTGCCGGCGCCGTTCGGCCCCACGAAGGCCACCAGGTCGCCCCCGCGGAAGGTAAACGAAACGCCCTCCAGCGCCCGGGTCCGACCGAAATGGCGGGTCAGGTTGTCAACGCGGACGTCCATCGTCGTCTCCGCCGCATATCCCGTACACGAGGGTCCGGCAATTGCCGCCGACGGCCCCGCGAAGGCCCGTTTCCACGAAGGGGTTCTCCTCCAGGACCGCCACGTAGGTGCCCGGCCGCAGGTAGGTCTGCGGCTCCTGCTCCATCTGCCGGAGGCCTTGGAGCCAGTCGGACCGATACACGCCGCGCAGCGTGGTGCCTTGAGGCGTGAGCGTGGTCGGCGCCAGGGCGGCCTCGGCCCCGGGGTCAATCGTTTCGGCCCGGTAGACCCGGCCGTCGGCGTCGGCCAGGACCAGCGTCCGGACGGGGGCGCCCAGGCCGTTGACGACCGCGGGCGGTCCGTCCGCGCTGGGGCGGAGGGTCAGCCGCTCCCGCCGCGACTCGCTCTTGCGGCACCGCAGGTGCAGCGGAATCCGCGCCCGGACCCAATCGCTGACCAGGTGCTGGTCCTCGGTCCAGGAGACGGTCCGGCTGCCCTCGACGCTGCTGGAGCGGCTCCCATAGTAGTAGCCGCCGGACGGGGCGCCCAGTTGCGGCGTGAGTTCGGTCGCGGGGGAAAAATGGAGTCCGCCCCCGGCGGCCAGCGGCGAGTAGAACGCCGTCCAGCCGATCGACGTGGCCCGGTTGGCCCGTTCGTCCAGGACCGTCAGCGACGCGGTCCGGTATCGCCCGCGAAACCCCTCCGAGAAGACCGCGTACCCGAACACGAGGCCGCACGTGACCAGCGAAATGGCCGGCGCCGTGACGAACAACAGGATCCGTCGCCGCTTCCGCCACAGGACGAGCAGGTTGACCGGCCCGATGAGGATGACGAACACCAGCATCAGGACCAGCATCCCGAGGACCGGCACGCCCAGGGTCTCGACCACGGGAAACCGGGTGTGGGCCTGCATCGGGGTCGGCATGGTCTCCCAGGTCGAGAAGGTGGCCTCCACGCTCTGCCGGAAATCGTGCGTTCCCATCGCCGCGTCCGACTCGCCCGTCACCAGGCACTGGCCGAACAGGACGTCACGCCGGCCGCCGCTGCGGGCGATGCCCTCGGCCGGGGCGAACGCGACCGACGGGTCAAGCCCGCCCTGCACGAGCAGCGTGCCGCCCGTTTCCACGTACCGGGTCAGCGCCAGGCGGACCGGCGAGGGCACCCGTTCCAGGTCGTCGCCGGAGACCACGACGCCGTCGTACCGGGTGTAGGCCAGCCAGTTGTGGCTCCAATCGGCAACCGGTAACTCGGCCCGGACGCCTTTCCATTCCTCCGCCGCCCCAAGCCACGGCAAAGGGCCGACGCTGCGGCTGACGAGGACCGCCCGCTTCGCGTCGTCGCCGGTCTGCGGACCATGCTGCGGAACGGTCATCGACAGTTTAAACGGCTCCCCCTGCCCGACGCGTGCCCCGAGCCCGTCCCCCCTCATCAACAGGGGCGGCTGAAGCAGGGAGACCACGACCGTGCTCTCCGGCGCCACCTCCACCGACCGCGATACCCGGCTCAGCGGCGACGAACCATACCTTTCGGCCGGCATCCAGAGATGGACGGCCTGCGACCGCTTCGGCGACTCGTTCCGGACCACCACCCGGTACTCCACGTACCCATGCCAGGTTTGTTCCGGGTTCACCGGCAGCGGGGTGAGGCTGACCAGACCGTGCCGCTGCGTGGCCGCGGGCGCCGCGGGCGGCCCCGCCAGGCAGACCGCCAGGGCCGCGGCGACGGAGAGCGCGGCCCGTACGGGCCGCGCTCTTTGGGCCCCTTGGCTGGTGGCCCGTACGGGCCGCGCAGGAAGCGGCCCCCCCCCCGCGCGGTGTATCTCCTGATGCACCGCGCGGGGTCGCGGAGATCGCGGCCCGTACGGGCCACGCAGCCCGGACAATACACCTTCTCGCGCGGCGGGTGCGGAGACCCGCCGCGCAGGAACCCGACGTTGCGCTGGAGGCTCAGGGCTCAGTGTCATCGCCGGCGTCCCCCGTCACGTCCACTTCCTGCGGCAGGTTGAGTTCGGCCTCGTCGAGCGCCTCGAGCAACTCATCGACGACGGCGTAGGCATCCACGTTGTCGAAGCGGGCCTTGTAGTTGAGGATGAGGCGGTGGTTGAGGACGGCCGGCGCCACGGCCCGCACGTCTTCGAAGCCGACGGTGGGCCGGCCGGCCAGGAGGGCGGCGGCGCGGGCGGCCTCGGCCATGGCAATGGCGGCCCGCGGCGAGGCGCCGTACGTCATGTACCGCTCGACCGCCTCCGGCGCCTCGGCGGAGCCGGCGTGCGTGGCCGATGCCAGACGCGAGATGTACCGCGACACCGCCCGCGGCAGATACATCCGGTCCATCACGCCGAACACGGTGGCCAGTTGCTCGGCCGACATCGACCAGGTGGGCTCGGGCGGTTCGCCGCGGCGGCGCGTCGTGATGATCTCGTCCAGCACGTCCACCTGCGCCACGTCCACGGTCAACTTCAGGAGGAACCGGTCCAACTGCGCCTCGGGCAGCGGATACGTCCCTTCCAGTTCAATCGGGTTCTGCGAGGCCATGACGAAGAACGGGTCCGGCAGCGGGCGGGTGGTGCCCATGAGCGTGACGGCCCGTTCCTGCATGGCCTCCAGCAGCGCCGACTGCGTTTTGGGGGAGGCCCGGTTGATCTCGTCGGCCAGCAGGATGTTCGTGAAGATGGGGCCCGGCTGAAAGACCATCTCGCGCCGGCCGGAGTCGGACGTCTGGAGGATGTGGGCCCCCAGGATGTCGCCCGGCATCAGGTCCGGCGTGAACTGGACCCGTCCGAACGTCAGGTTCAGCACCTGGCCCAGGGCCTTGATCAGGACGGTCTTGCCCACCCCGGGGACGCCCTCCAGCAGGATGTGGCCGCGGCTGAGGATGCCAACCAGCACCATCCGGTGAAGGGCCTCCTGGCCGAGAAGGATCTGCCCCAACTGCTCCAGGACCCGGCCCGTCAGGTCGGTTGCCGGCCGCAGGTCCTCCGGTTGCAGGACGGCGTCTGATTGGTTCATGCGGTTCCTCCCCCCGGACGGGCCGTGGGACGGTTATCGAACCTGGTAAAAGCAATGGCCTTATGGTGCGACGATGTCATTCTGAGGCCCCGCTTGTCCGGTACGGACCTGTATGGGCGGGGCCGAAGAATCTCGCCGTGCCAGCGGCGTCAAGGCAAGATTCTTGGTTCAAGTCCCATTACCGGGGAGCACGTTTCCTGAACCCCCCATGCCC
>CAYTJE010000021.1:0-24926 GCA_964437855.1 uncultured Anaerolineales bacterium
GGGCAAGACGGCCCACCGCGCTAGAGTCCCCGCCGCGCGACGGGCCCCCATTTGGGAGGCTGCGGGGCCCTTTCCCGACGCCCGCGGCGCGATGTTCTTGATTTCGCGGCCGCGGCAAGGTAAAGGAGA
This sequence comes from uncultured Anaerolineales bacterium, assembly GCA_964437855.1. GTDB lineage: Bacteria > Planctomycetota > Phycisphaerae > FEN-1346 > FEN-1346 > BS750m-G62. The sequence goes on from CAYTJE010000021.1 coordinate 130, forward strand.
GAGGGAACAGGGAGGGCTCGCGCGCCAATCCCCGGTGCTCGGAGGGTCCATCCGCCCGGGAACCGGCCTCGGCCCATCGCCGGCCGAGACCCCCCGGCCGTCCGACGCCCCGGCGCGCCCCCCGGAAGGTCCAAGGTCCGCATGAGCCAGGACGGGTTTCTCGCCACCCTTCGGCGTATGCCGCTGAGCCGGCTGTTCGGTCAGGAGGCCGAGCCCTCGGCCGAGGAAGAGCAGCCCCTCCGCGCCGAACTGTTCGCCCTGGGCCAGTTGGAACGCCACGGCCAGATGCTGGCCGAGGACCAGCAACTTGAACCCACCCCGGGGCCGGAGGTCCTGCTCCACCGGCTGAGCGAGAACGAGCGGGTCATCCGCGAGTCCTACGACGTCGTGGGCGAGGCCGTCCGCCAGGGCCGGCAGGCCGCCCCCGGCGCCAACTGGCTGCTGGACAACTTCTACCTGATCGAAGAGCAGATCGACATCGCCCGCGACCACCTCCCGCCGGGCTACTCCAAGCAGTTGCCGAGGCTCGCCACCGGCCCCCTCCAGGGCTTCCCGCGCGTCTACGAGTTGGCCCTGGAACTGGTCTCGCACACCGACGGCCGGATCGACATGGAGAACCTGACCCGCTTCGTCCGCGGGTTCCAGGCCCACGACGCCCTGACGCTGGGCGAACTGTGGGCCGTCCCGATCATGCTGCGCCTCGCGCTGCTGGAGAACCTGCGGCGCGTCTCGTACCGGACGGCCCGGCGCCGGCGGGACCGCGACCGCGCCCTCGGATGGGTCAGCCGCTTCCTCGACGTGGCCCAGACCAGCCCGAAGGGCCTGATTACCGAACTGGCGGACTTCGTCCGCGACTCGCCGCAGATGTCCCAGGCGTTCATCGCCGAGATGTGCACGGGCCTCCAGGGCCAGCACCCCGCCCTGGGGCTGGTGATCAGTTGGGTCGAGCAGGACCTGGCCGAGCAGGGCCAGACCATCGAGCAGACCCTCCGGGCCGAAAGCCACGACCAGGCCGCCGACCGCGTCTCCATCGCCAACAGCATCACCAGCCTGCGGACGCTGACGGCGCTGGACTGGCACGAGTTCGTCGAGACCCTGAGCGAGACGGAGGCGGCGCTCCGCCGCGACCCCGCCGGCATCTACGCCCGGATGGATTTTGCCACCCGCGACACCTACCGCCACGTGGTCGAGCAACTCGCCCGCTGGTGCAATAAGGACGAGCACGAGGTCGCCGCCGCCGCCATCCGCCTGGCCGAGGGACGCCGGTCCGACCCCGACGCCGACCCCCGCCAGCGCCACGTCGGCTTCTACCTCGTCCGGAGCGGCCGGCGCGAACTCGAGCGGGCCGTCGGCGCCCGGGTCCCGCTCCTGCGCCGGCTGGCCCGGGGCAGCCGGCCGGCCCTGCCCTGGCTGTACGTCTTCGGCCAGGCGGTGGCCTCCGCGGTCATCACCGGCCTGCTGCTGCTTCAGACCAAGAGCCTGCTGCACTACGGCTGGGCCTGGGTGGCGCCGGCCGCCCTGGCCATGCTGCTGTTCGTCTCGCAGTCGCTCATGTCGCTGGTCAACTGGCTGGCCACCCTGGTCGTGCCGGTCCGCCGACTGCCGCGGCTCGATTTCAGCAAGGGCATCCCGGCGGAGGAGGCCACGGCCGTGGTCATCCCCACCCTGCTCGCCGACACCGAGGCGGTCGACGGCCTCATCGAGGGCCTGGAACTGCGGTACCTGGCCAACCGGAGCCCGAATCTCTTTTTCGTGCTGCTGACCGACTTTCCCGACGCGCCGTCGCAGGAGATGTCGGGCGACGAGGCGCTTCTGCGCCGGGCGGTGATGGGCGTCCGCGGATTGAACTCGACCTACGCCGAGGTCGGCCGGCCCATCTTCCACCTGCTCCACCGTCCCCGCCGCTGGAACCCCGCCGAGGGATGCTGGATGGGCGCCGAGCGGAAGCGCGGCAAACTGATGGAACTGAACGCGGTGCTTCGCGGCCAGGGCGAGGAGACGTTCTCGACCGTCGTCGGCGACCTTTCGGTCCTCCGCACCTGCCGGTACCTCATCCCGCTCGACACCGACACCGACCTGCCGCCCGGCACCGCCGCCTCGATGATCGGCTCCATGGCCCACCCGCTGAACCGGCCCGTGCACGACCCCGACACCGGGTGCGTGCAGGACGGCTACGGCGTGCTCCAGCCGAGGGCGGGCATCCGGCTGACGGGCGCCGGCCGGTCGCTCTTCGCCCGCCTCTACGCCGGCGAGGTCGGCATCGACCCCTACACCCGCGAGGTCTCCAACGTCTACCACGACCTCTTCGGCCGGGGCCAATTCATCGGCAAGGGCATCTACGACGTGGAGGCGTTCGACACGGCCGTGGGAAACCGATTCCCCGACAACCGCATCCTCAGCCACGACCTCATCGAGGGGTGCCACGCCCGCTGCGGTTTTCTGAACGACGTGGAACTGATCGAGGACCACCCGTCGCGGTACCTGGCCGACGTGAACCGCCGACACCGGTGGATCCGGGGCGACTGGCAGATCGCCCCCTGGCTCCTGCCGTGGGTCCCCTCGGCCGAGGGCCGGTCCGCCCGCAACCCCCTGGACCGTCTGTCGCGGTGGTGGATCTTCGACAACCTGCGCCGCAGCCTCGTGCCGATCGTCATGCTGGTCCTGCTCGTCGGCGGTTGGCTCGCCCTGGAGAACCTCCAGCCCGCCTGGACCCTCTGGCTGCTGGGCCTCTACGTGGCCACCGACGCCCTCCGGACGCTCTGGGCCGTCCTCGTCAAGCCCCCGAAGGTCCTTTGGGGCGCCCATCTGCGGCGCGAGGCGCTGGGGGCCGGCCGGCAACTCGTCATGTCCCTCCTGCACCTGGCCTTCCTCCCGTTCGAGGCCGTCATGCACCTCGACGCCATCGTCCGGGTGGCGTGGCGGACGCTGGTCAGCCACCGGCATCTGCTGGAATGGGTGACGGCCCACGCCGCCGAGGCCCGCGCCCGGTCCGGCCTGCTCGCCACGGTGCGCCAGATGTGGATGAACCCGGTGCTGGCCGCGGCCGCCGCCGCCCTCCTGGTCGGCCTTCGCATCCCGGTGCCCGTGGTTGCCTGGCCGCTGATCGGCCTGTGGGTGGTGGCCCCGACGATCGCCTGGCTCATCAGCCGGCCGCTGAAGGCCCGCCGGGTCCGGTTCCGCCCCGAGGACGAACGGTTCCTCCGGACCGTGGCCCGGCGAACGTGGGCGTTCTTCGACCACTTCGTCGGCCCGGGGCAGAACTGGCTGCCGCCCGACAACTTCCAGGAACAGCCGCAGAACCGCGTGACCGAACGCACCTCCCCCACCAACACCGGGCTGGGGCTCCTCTCGATGCTCGCCGCCTGCGACTTCGGGTACCTCTCGGCCGGCGGCCTGATCGAACGGACCGCCAAGACCTTCGCCACCCTCGAAGGCCTGCCCCGCTACCGCAGCCACTTCCTGAACTGGTACGACACGTGGACCCTGGAGCCGCTGCACCCGGAGTACATCTCGACGGTCGACAGCGGCAACCTGGCCGCCTGCATGGTGACCCTGCGGGGCGGGCTGCTCGAACTCACCGACGGCCCCGTCATCCCGGCCCGATGGCGCGAGGGCATCCGCGACACCGCCTATATCATCGCCGACGAGGCCGAACGCGCCCGAAAACGGACCACCGACGACCGCGGCCGCAACGATATCGACCAGGTCGCCGATACCGTCGGCCGGGCGGTGGACCAGGCCGCCGGGGCCGGCCCCGCCCACGCCGACGCGGTCCGGGCGCTGCGGGACCTGGCCGCCACCCTCACGGAGCTGGCGCCCCGGTGCCAGCGATACGCGGACCTGGGATTCTGGGTGGCGGCCCTCCGCCGCCAGGTGGACGGCCTCCTGGCCGACGTCACCTACCTCTGCCCCTGGCTGGCCGAGGGCCGGGCCCGGCCGGCCGAGACCGCCCCCGCCGCCGACCACCAACCCGTCCACACCAACCCGGGCGAGGCCAACCCGGGGGGCGGTGCCGACAACCCCGGCGCCGGCGGCGAGCCGAGCCCCCCCGCCGGGGACGATCCCGCCTCGCTCCTGGCCCACGACCTGGAGCAGGTCCGGACGCTCCAGGACCTGGCGGGCCTGGACCGCCGGCTCGGCCAGCGCATCGACGACCTGATCCGGACGGGGCCGGACGGCGACGAGGCCGCCGAGGCCCTCCGCCGCCTCCGCGAGGCCGTCGCCGACGCCAGCCAGCGCGCCGCCGACCGCATCCGCGAACTCAAGGACCTTGCCCTCCAGTGCGAGGAACTGGCCGAACTCGACCTGGATTTCCTCTACGACTCCAGCCGCAAACTGCTCTCGATCGGCTACTCGCTCGAGGGCCGGCACCGCGACCCCGGCTATTACGACCTGATCGCGTCGGAGGCCCGGCTGACCTCGTTCCTCGGCGTGGCCCAGAACCATCTGCCGCAGGAACACTGGTTCCTGCTCGGCCGGCAACTGACGCCCGGCCTGGAGGCGCCGTCGCTGCTGTCGTGGAGCGGGTCGATGTTCGAGTACCTCATGCCCCTGCTCATCATGCCGCAGTACGAGGGCACCCTGTTGGACCAGGCCTGCCGGGGGGCGGTCCGCCGGCAGATCCGGTACACCCGCCGGCAGGGCATCCCGTGGGGCATCTCCGAGTCGTGCTACAACCAGGTCGACGCCCAGATGAACTACCAGTACCGGGCGTTCGGCGTGGCGGAACTGGGACTGAAGCGCGGCCTGGCCGACGACCTCGTCATCGCCCCCTACGCCTCGGTCCTGGCGCTGATGGTCATGCCCAAGCAGGCCTGCGCGAACCTGCGGACGCTGGCCCGGGCAGGCGTGCTCGGCCGGTTCGGCTTCTACGAGGCCGTGGACTACACCCCCAGCCGCGTGCCGGCCGACCAGGACTTCGCCATCGTCCAGTGCTTCATGGCCCACCACAGCGGGATGAGCCTGCTGGCCCTGGCCCATGCGCTGCTGGGCCGACCGATGCAGCGGCGGTTCATGAGCGACCCGCGGGTCCGCGCCACCTCGCTCCTGCTCCAGGAACGGATCCCGGCCGCCCGCGCCAGCGCCCGCACCGCCCACCACGAGGTCCCCGTGACCCAGCGCGAGGCGGGCGAGGAAAGCCGCGGCGCCACCGTCCGCGTCTACACCGACCCGACCCCGCGGGTCCCCCAGGTGCACCTGCTCTCCAACGGCCGGTACCACGTCATGGTGACCAGCGCCGGGGGGGGCTTCAGCCGCTGGCACGGCACCGCGCTGACGCGCTGGCGGGAAGACATCACCCGCGACCCCTGGGGCCTGTTCTTCTACCTGCACGACGTCGACACCGGCCGGACCTGGTCCTGCACCCACCATCCGCTCCGCCACGAGGTCGAGCAGTACCAGTGCACCTTCTCGCAGGCCCGGGCCGAGTTCCGGACGGTCCACCACAACCTGGACGCCTACATGCAGATCTCGGTCTCGCCGGAAGAGGACCTGGAACTGCGGCGGATCCACCTGACCAACCTGTCGGGCAAAACCCGGACGCTGGAACTCACCTCCTTTGCCGAGGTCGCCCTGGCCGACCCCCTGGCCGAACGCGCCCACCCCGTCTTCAACGCCCTGTTCATCCAGACGGAGGTCCTGCCGGAGCAGTCGGCCATTCTGTGCACCCGCCGGCCGCGGTCCGAGGAGGAGGACCCGCCCTGGATGCTGCACGCCATGATCGTCCACGCCGCCCGCATCATGCCCTGGGCCTCCTTCGAGACCGACCGGGCCCGCTTCCTGGGCCGGGGGCGGACGCCGGCCGACCCGGCCGCCCTCGACCACCCGGGGCCCCTCTCGAACACCGCCGGCTCGGTGCTGGACCCGGCGGTCGCGGTCCGCCGGCGGCTCCGGATCGAGCCGGGCGAGTCGGTCATCGTCGACTGCATCACGGGCGTCGGCACCACCCGCGAGGAAGCCGTCCACCTGGTCGACCGCTACCACGACCAGCGGCTGGCGGACCGCCTGTTCGAACTCGCCTGGACGCAGAGCCAGGTCCTCCTGCACCAGATTCACGCCACCGAGGCCCAGGCCCAACTGTTCGCCCGCCTGGCCGGCTCGGTCATTTACGCCAACCCGCGGTACCGCGCCAACGCCTCGCTGCTCTCGCGCAACCGCAAGGGCCAGGCCGACCTGTGGCGGTACGGCATCTCGGGCGACCTGCCCATCGTCCTGGTGCGGGTCACCGAGGAACCCGGCCTGGAACTGGTGCGCCGGGCCATCCAGGCCCACGGGTACTGGCGGCACAAGGGGCTGAAGGTGGACCTCGTGCTCTGGGTCGACGCCTTCTCCGGGTACCGGCAGGCCCTGTGGGACCAGATCATGGGCCTGACCGGCGCCGGCCCGGCCGCCGGCGCCCTGGACCAGCACGGCGGCGTCTTCGTCCGCAGCACCGACCAGTTGCCCGAAGACGACCGGATGCTCTTCCAGTCGGTGGCCCGGATCGTCCTGTCGGACCGCGGGGGCTCCCTGGCCGAACAGGCCGAACGCCGACGCCGCACCGGCACCCGCGTGCCGGCCCTCCGACCCGTCCGGTACCCCGAAGCCATCCCCGACGAGGAACACCGCCTGCCGGAGCGGGACCTGGCGTTCTTCAACGGCCTGGGCGGCTTCACGCCCGACGGCCGGGAGTACGTCATTACCCTGAAGCCGGGATCGACCACGCCGGCCCCGTGGGCCAACGTCCTGGCCAACCCGCAGTTCGGCACGGTGGTCACCGAATCGGGCGCCGCCTACACCTGGTTCGAGAACGCCCACGAGTACCGCCTGACCTCCTGGTACAACGACCCGGTCACCGACGCCACCGGCGAGGCGTTCTACGTCCGCGACGAGGAGACCGGCCGGTTCTGGTCCCCCACGCCCCGGCCCGCGCCGGGCCCCACGCCGTACGTCTGCCGCCACGGGCTGGGCTACACCGTCTTCGAGCACACGCAGGAGCGGATCTTCACGGAGGTCCATACCTACGTGGCGACGGACGCCCCCGTGAAGTTCACGAAATTCACGGTCCGCAACCTCTCGGAGCGGGACCGCCGGCTCAGCATCACCGGCTTCTGCGAGTGGGTCCTGGGCGAACACCGCGAGACCAGCGCCATGCACGTCGTCACGCGTCAGGACCCGCAGACGGGGGCGATTGTGGCCACCGCCTCCTACAGCACCGACTTCGCCGACCGCCTGGCCTTCTTCGAGACCAGCGAGTCGGACCGCAGCCTGACGGGCGACCGGACGGAGTTCATCGGCCGGAACCGCTCGCTGGCCGACCCGGCGGCCCTGGGCCGCCAGCGCCTGTCGAACCGCGTCGGCGCGGGCCTCGACCCCTGCGGCGCCATCCAGGCCTTCCTGACCGTCCCCGCCGGCAGCCAGCGCCAGATCGTCTTCCTCCTCGGCGCCGCCCACGGCGAGCACCAGATGCACGACATCCTCAACCGGTACGGCGGCACGGACGGCGCCCGCGTGGCCCTGGAGACCGTCTGGGACCACTGGAAACACCTGCTCGGCGGCGTGTACGTCGAGACGCCCGACCCCGCCGTCAACCTCCTGATGAACCACTGGCTGCTCTACCAGGCGGTGGCGTCGCGCTTCTGGGGACGCAGCGGCTTTTACCAGTCGGGCGGGGCCTTCGGCTTCCGCGACCAGTTGCAGGACACCCTGGCGATGCTGCACGAGCGGCCGGACCTGGCCCGCGAGCAACTGCTCCGCTGCGCCGGCCGGCAGTTCCACGACGGCGACGTCCAGCACTGGTGGCACCCGCCCACCGGCCGGGGCGTCCGCACCCGGTTCTCCGACGACTACCTCTGGCTCCCCTACGCCACCTGCCGGTACGTGGCCGCCACCGGCGACACCGGCGTCCTGACCGAGCAGACGCCGTTCCTGGAAGGCCGGCCCGTCGAACCGGCCGAGGAATCCTACTACGACCTGCCGCAGACCAGCGACGACGCCGCCTCCCTGTACGAGCACTGCCTGCGGGCGGTGAGGCGGAGTCTCCGCTTCGGCGCCCACGGCCTGCCGTTTATCGGCTGCGGCGACTGGAACGACGGGCTGAACCGCGTGGGCAAGGACGGCCGGGGCGAGAGCGTCTGGCTCGCCTTCTTCCTGTACGACGTACTGATGCGGTTCGCGGACCTGGCCCGCCGCCAGGGTGACCACGACGCCGCCCAGCAATGCCGCCAGGCCGCCCAGACCCTGAAGGGGAACATCGAGGCCCACGGCTGGGACGGCCGGTGGTATCGCCGGGCCTACTTCGACAACGGCGACCCCCTCGGCTCGGCCTCCAGCCCCGAATGCCGCATCGACTGCCTGCCGCAGGCCTGGTCGGTCCTGTCGGGGGCGGCCGAAACGGAGCGGGCCGAGTTGGCCGTCCAGTCCGTCCTGGAACACCTCGTGGATTGGAACCTGGGGGTCATCCGCCTGTTCGACCCGCCGTTCGACCAGGCCCCGTGGGACCCCGGCTACATCAAGGGCTATGTGCCGGGCGTCCGGGAGAACGGCGGTCAGTACACGCACGCGGCCGTGTGGGTGGCGATGGCCGCCGCCCACCTCCGCCAGGCCGAAACCGCCTGGCGCCTCTTCGGCGCCATCCAGCCCATCGGTCACGCCGACACGGCCGAACGCATCGCCCGCTACAAGGTGGAACCGTACGTGGTGGCGGCCGACGTCTATACCGCGCGCGGCCACGAGGGCCGGGGCGGATGGACCTGGTACACCGGCAGCGCCGCCTGGATGTACCGCCTGCTGACCGACAGCCTGGTGGGCCTCCGGCTGGAGGTGGACCGCCTGCGCCTGGAGCCCGTCCTCCCGCCCGGATGGAAGGGCTACACCGTCCACTACCGCTACCGCAACACGGTCTACCACATCAAGGTGAGCGTGGTGGGGCCGGCCACCTGGAACGTCCGCAGCGTCCGCGTCGACGACCGGGTCCAGGAGGAGAAGACGATCCCCCTGCTCGACGACGGTGTGGATCACATGGTGCGCGTCCAGGTGGGGTGAGGCGAGCGGGGCCGCCGACCCGCCATTGACCGCCCTTCCCGCTCGCGGTATAGTTGAACTAAGGCTACTTTGTCAACTTCGCCATCGTCCACAAAGGCCGTGGCGCGGTGCCCAGTCGTGGGCACCGCGCGGGGGGCAAGACGGCCCACCGCGATAGAGTCGTTGGCGGTTGGCAGGAGTTGACAAAGTAGCCCTAAGACGAAGAACGTTCAAGGTTCAAAGGTGAAAACGGCGTCTCTCGCCGGCCACTTTGAACCAGGAACGGTGAACCTTGAACTTTGAACGTTAAACCTTGAACCTGGAGTGACCGTGTTCAACCGGGCTGCCATCATCGGCGACGGCGCCATGGGGACCCTCAGCGCGCTTTTGCTGGCCTCGGGCGGCATCAGGGTCCGCCTGTGGTCGGCGTTCGAGGAACACGTCTCCCGGATCCGCCGCACCGGCACGAACGAGCCGTTCCTGCCCGGCGTCCGCCTGCCGGAGGACCTCCTCGTCTCGACCGACGCGGCCGAGGTCACCGACGGGGCGGACCTGGTGGTCATCGCGGTCCCCTCGAAGTACCTGCGCGGCGTGCTGAAACGGGTCCGCGAGAGCCTGCCCGCCGACCCCATCTACTGCTCGGTCGTCAAGGGCATCGAGACCGAGAGCCTGCTGAGACCGAGCGAGGTCCTCGAGGCGGTGGCCGGCCCACGCCGGACCGTCGTCCTGAGCGGGCCGTGCCTGGCCCGGGAGGTGGCGGCCGAGTTGCCCGCCACCGTCGTGGTCGCCTCCCGCGACGCCGACGCCGCCGGCCAGGTCCAGCGCACCTTCGCCACCGAGTGGTTCCGCGTCTACACGGGCGACGACCCGGTGGGCGTGGAACTGGGCGGGGCGCTGAAGAACGTCATCGCGATTGCGGCCGGCATCTGCCACGGCCTGGACCTCGGCACCAACGCCGTGGCCGCACTGGTCACCCGCGGGCTGGTCGAGATGACCCGGCTCGGCACCGCCCTGGGCGCCCGGCCCGAGACCTTCACGGGCCTGGCCGGCCTCGGCGACCTGGTCACGACGTGCGTCAGCACGCTCAGCCGGAACCACCACGTGGGCGAGGAAATCGGCCGGGGCCGATCCCTCCAGGACGTGCTCGCCGACATGGCCCCCGCCGAGGCCGAGGGCGTCCGGACCACCTGGAGCGTGGTCGCCCTGGCCGACCGCGAGGGCGTCGACATGCCCATCACCCGCGAGGTCTACGAGGTGCTCTTCAAGAGCAAACCCCCGCCCGACGCCCTGGCCGACCTGATGCAGCGGGAGATGAAAGCCGAAACCGCCCCACGCGATTGAGGCCGGTAACAGTAATGACCGCGACGCGATACAGAAGGCGTTGCGCGGCCCGGACGGGCCGCGCAAGCCGTGCCAAGCGCGGTGGGTACGGAGACCCACCGCGCTCACTCGGACATTACTTGTACCGGCTTCAATAGCCGACAAGGGGGCCCCCATGCAGACGGAGGCCTTCACGAGATCGCTGGAGACGTTGCTCCCCTGGCTCGTGGGGGGGACCATCGGTTTCGTCGGCCTCTACCTCGCGCTGGCGCTGGCGCGCCTGTGGGGCTGGCGTCAGCAGCAGCGCGGCGGGGGCTGCGGCGGCATCGACCTGGACCGCCTCCGCCGACAGCGGGACGCCGGCGAAATCTCGCAGGACGACTACGAGGCCGTCCGCGCCCGCATCGCCGGCGCCGACGACCCCGCGAACCGCCGAACCGCTAACCATGCAGCCAGCCGCGCCGAACCGCCGATAGAACCTGACAGCGACCCCGACGACGCCCATCCCCCCGACGACGACGACGGCGAGACGCCCGAAAGGAGCCGGACCGATGGCCAAGCGTAACAACGGCAAGGGCGGCACGGGCGGCCGGCGAACCGGCCGACGAAACACCCGCAACGCCACGTGCAGTTTCTGCGGAAAAAGCGGACGCGACGCCGGGCCCCTGGTCGAGGGCCGCGGCGGCATCTTCATCTGCGCCGACTGCGTGGACCTCTGCAACTCCGTCGTCCAGGCCGAACGACGACGCGCCAGCGTCCCGGACATCGGCCGCATCCCCACCCCCCAGGAGATCAAGGACTTCCTGGACCTGTACGTCATCGGCCAGGACCGGGCCAAGAAGGCCGTCTCCGTGGCCGTCCATAACCACTACAAGCGGCTGAGCCTGGGCGAGATCGGCGCCGGCGACGAGGTCGAGATCGAGAAATCGAACCTCCTGCTGATCGGCCCGACGGGCTGCGGCAAGACGCTCATGGCCCGCAGCCTGGCCCACATCCTCGACGTGCCCTTCGCCATCGGCGACGCCACCACGCTGACCGAGGCCGGCTACGTGGGCGAGGACGTCGAGAACCTGCTCCTGAAACTCATCCACGCCGCCGACTTCGACATCGACGCCGCCCAGCGCGGCATCATCTACATCGACGAGATCGACAAGATCGGCCGGACCACCCAGAACGTCTCCATCACCCGCGACGTCTCCGGCGAGGGCGTCCAGCAGGCCCTCCTGAAACTGCTCGAGGGCACCATCGCCAACGTCCCGCCCCAGGGCGGACGCAAACACCCCGAACAGCAATATATCCAGATCGATACCTCGCACGTCCTGTTTATCTGCGGCGGGACGTTCGACCGACTCGAGGAAATCGTCGCCCGACGCATCGGCGCCAGCGCCATCGGCTTCTCGGAGGGCCAGCACCGCTCCGGCAGCCGCTACCAGCGGACGGCCGAAATCCTGCCCCAGATCACCCCCGACGACCTGATCCACTACGGCCTGATTCCGGAACTCGTGGGCCGGCTGCCGGTCATCACCGCCCTCATGCCGCTCGACGAGGACGCCCTGGTGCGCATCCTGACCGAACCGAAGAACGCCCTCGTCAAGCAGTACCAGAAATTCTTCGAAATGGAGGACGCCGAACTCGTCTTCGCCGACGAGGGCCTCCGCGAAATCGCCCGCCAGGCCATGACACGCAACACCGGCGCCCGGGCCCTGCGGAGCACCGTCGAGAACCTCATGCTCGACGTCCTCTTTGAACTGCCCAACCGGCCCAAGGGCTACCGCTACACCGTCACGCCCGAGGTGGTCCGCGGCGAGGCCGACGTCTTCGCCGAGGCCACCCCCGTCAAGGAAAGCGCCTGAGGCCGGGAGCCGTTCGAGCCCGCTGGGCTTCCCGCGCGGCGGGTCTCCCGACCCGCCGCGCATAACCTCGTCCGCCCCCCTCACCCTGCCCTCTCCCGCCCCAGTACGGACCCGTATGGGCCGGGGGAGAGGGAACTGAAACAGCGCCCCGCCTACAGGTCGATGGCCACCGCCTCCTCGTCGCAGTCGGGGAACTTCGGGCACCGGACGCAGTCGGCCCAGATCTTGTGCGGCAGAGACTCCTTCCGGATAGGTCTGAACCCCAGCCGCTCGAAGAACGCCGGCACCGTCGTCAGGGCGAACACGCGGCCGACGGCCAGCCCGCCCGCCTCCTTCAGGCACGCCCGCACCAGCCGGGTGCCGATGCCGCGACGTTGGGCCGCCTCGGCCACCGCCAGGCTCTTGACCTCGGCCAGGTCGGCCCACTGGATGGCCAGCGCCCCGCACCCCAGGACCGCGCCGTCGGCCTCGGCCACCTGAAACTCGCGGAGCGACTCGTACAGGTCGGCCCGACTCCGGGGGAGCATCACCTGCCGCCGGCTGTACACGGTCACCAGGGCGAAGACCGGCTCCACGTCGTCCATCCGGGCCTTGCGGATACCGACCCCGCCGCCTTGTGCACTCGTCTCCTCGGCCATGCCGAGGAGTGTACCGGCCCCCGGCGGACGAATCAACCGGCGGCCGGCGACGGCCGCGCCCCGCGCGGCGGTCTCCAAGGGCGCGCTGCGCGGCCCGTACGGGCCGTGCGGTGCCAAAGACGCGCCACCGCGCCACGGCCTTCTTGTATGAGGGCCACGTTGACAAACACGCGTCAGGCCACCATCCCTGAAGCAATGCCGAGAGTCGCGGCGGCCTCGTCCATACGGAGGCGTATGCCGAAGGCCGCCGCGCGGGAGTTCGCCGGGACACGGTTCTAAAAACAGGGCGCCGGCGACCGTTCCCGGCCGCCGCGCCCCCAATACGACATCCGTTCGCGCTGCACGGGAGGAAGACTCGGGCCCCCCGCCCGGCGGCTACCGCCTCCGCCGCAGCAGCAGCGCCACCGCCGCGCCGCTACCCAGCAGGGCCAGCGTCGCGGGTTCGGGCGTAATCATCTTGTCCTTGCTCAGCAGGAAGGCCTCGTCCGGCCCGAGGACGAAATCCCACTGGTACGCCCACGCCACGTCGCCGGGACCGGCCTGCTCGGTGTCGTTCAGGTCGCGGGTGTAGGCCCCATCGTTGAGCAGGGTGTTCAGGGTGAGCGGGTCGGACGCCTCGCAGTGGGCCATCGGTTCGCTGGCGTTCTCGGTCACGCGTAACGTCCACTCGTCCGTAACCTGGAGGGCGTCGAAGGTGTAGTCGCCCTGCGCCCCGTTGCCGAGGTGCACGACCGTGTCGCCGGACGTCGTGCCGCCCAGGTCGAAATCGGCGAACTGGTAGAAGTGGAAATCGAGCGTGTCCCCCCCGGTGTTCGTGACGGTCACCTGCTCCAGCACGTCGCTGGTCGAGGAACCGGCCGGCCCGCCGTCCAGCGAGACCTTCACCTCCACGTCGAAGCCGGGGCCGTGGTACAGCAGGTACGCGACGTCGGCCAGGCCGTCGCCGGTGCTGTCGGTCGTCCCCGAGGCCGGGTCCGGCGGCTGGAGCAGCGTAATCGGCGTCTCCGGCTCGGTGCCGAGGCGGTACCAGAACCACTGCCGCGACACCTGCTCGATCCCGTCAACCACCCAACTGGTCATGCCGGCGCTCGGATCGACCACCACCTCGGAGTTGTCGTCCTGGAGCAGCATGGCCATCGTGGCCCCCGACGCCGGGGCGGCCACGACCGCGCAGATGCCCACCACCCACACAGCCCGTGCGTAGTGCGTTAGCCCGTTCATCGTCTCTCCTCCTTCACGAATGCCGCTTTCTGCGGTTCCGCCCTATGCAAAGGGCGACCAGGGTTACGGGCCGATGCCCTCCCTAGGTCGCCCTTGCCGTACGGCTGAATTCGATTGTCGCGCCCGTGCGTGCGGTTCGGGCCCCCTTGCCCGGAACCCCGCACGGCTCCGCCCGGCGGACCGGATCGTCAGGTCCGGCGGCGGGCGGTTACCAGCCCCATCGCCAGGCCGAGGCCCAGCACCGGCAGCGTGGCCGCCTGCGGCGCGGGCGTCGCGCCGGCGGCCCGGCCGACGCGGAGGCCGAGCGTCCGCTCCGCCGGCGGGGCCGGCCAGACGCGGGGCGCCTCCCGGCCCTCGCGGCGCCAGCCCACGTCGGTCATCCGGACGGCCTCCCGCACCGCCTCCGGCTCGGCCGCCCCCAGCCCCGAAAAGAGCCAATCGGCGTCCAGGTCGTCCGGAAACGACCCGGCCAGGTCGGCAGCGACCGCCGGCCGCTCGTGGTCGCCGGCCCCCACGCCGTAGGTCGCCACCCGGCACCAGAACCACTGGTCCGTCGCCGAGGGGGCATCCGCCAACCGGCTCCACCACAGCCGGCCGCCGGGCTCCGACTCCAGCCCCGGGACCGAACCCCCGTCGGCCAGGGCCACGGCCGCCCGGGCCGGAACCGTCCCGGCCAACGCGCCCACCGCCAGCACCAGCCCGATACATCCACCCCATCGTCTCATGAGCCGACCCGTCTCCGTTGGTCCCCCGCAAACCGCCCGACCAGCACACGCATCCCCGCCCGGCGCATCAAAAAGGGCGACCCGGCTGGGACGATGCCCTCCCGGAGTCGCCCAATCAGAACCGTATGATGGCGTACCTGCCGCCGCCCGCGCCGACCGCCGGAGGTCCGCCGCTCCCCTGTACACTCCCAACGCGGCGGCTCCGGACCGCGACGCATTGCGGCTACACCAACTATACCCTATATTTCCCGGAAGTCAAACCGGCGAGGCGACTTTTCGCCACGTCTTGCGCGCCTTAGCGCCGGGGGAACCCGCATGTTGCAAAACGGCAACATGCGGCCGGCCCTCGGCCAGCCTCCTGCCAACGTGGCGGACGCCCCAACCGAGCCGCGAGCGCGGGAAAGCGGCGCCGTTCGGCTTCGCGCACCGCTCCTGACGGTCGCGGCCCGGATGAGGCGAACGGCTCGGATGACGGTCGTCCCCGGCGCGCAAAGAGCGGGCGGCCCGCTGGACCGCCCGTCTCTTGCAAAGGCTTTGCGATGATCCCGGAGGGCCGGTTGCGCCCGTCACCGCCGGCGGCGAACCAGGACCGCTATCGCCGCGCCCGCTCCCAGGAGTCCGAGCGTGGCCGGCTCCGGCACGTACCCCTCCATCTGGTCGTCGCGCCAGTTGCCCGTGCCGTCCAACTGGGCCTCCACGTACGGGGTGGCTACCATGTTCGGCATGGCGCTCTGCTTGACGCTCACTTCCAGGGCCTCGTCTACATCGGCATCGTAGTCGGCGGCCGCCAGGATCGACCCGTCCAGGATGACCTCCAGAACGGTCGGCGTGCCGCCAACCAGACGCATGCGGGCCAGAAGACTGTGCAGCGCGGTGCCGCCCTGGGAATCCAGGAACGTGATGCCGAACCACGTCTCGTCCAGGATACTGGTCGGGTCCCCGTCGGGGTCGATGTCCGGGTTGACGACCTCGACGCCCAACGAGTACCAGACGCTGCTGCCCGGGTCGTCATCGAAATAAAGGTTATCGATGTCCAGACCCGTGTTGTAGTAATCCTCGCCCGTCTCGTCCGCCGGCATCGTATCGGGCAGCGGCGGATAGTAGTTGGCCGCATCGATGATGCCATCGACGATCGGCGCCGCCGACGCCGGCCAGGCGACCAGCACCACGCCCACGCAGAAACAACTTGCAAGAATCGACTTGCGCATCACAAAGCCCTCCAGTTCTGTCATCCCCGGGCACATCTGCCACACGAGGCACCTGCGCCTCGACCTTCGCCGCCGACCGGGCCTGTCTCACACCCATCGACCGGCGAAGCCAACCCCGTACAGCCAAAAACCCGTCATGGCTCCCGAGACCAGCGGACCAGGTAAACCGTCCCGGCTTTCAATCTCTTATCCAAGCGTTATATCCTACCACAAAATCCGCAAAAGTCAACTCGCGAGAGGCACGAATATCCAAACGGCCGACCCAAATCAGCCACCCGGCCCCTCGGCCGGGCGTTTCGACGGCCCCAGGTTATCAGGCTTCGCCATCTTCACGAGGGTTCGGACCCATCCGGCCGTTCGGGGGACCGGTCTCGGCCGCCGTGCCGGGGCCCGGGGAAGGCGCGGTCGTCAGGCTCACCCCCCGGACGCCCCGGCCGTCCCCGCTCCGGCGGCCCGGGGGCCGCACCTTTCACCCCCACCAACCGGTTCACGCCCTCCCGGCCGCAAAAAGCCGAGCGGACCCCGACTTGCGGGATCCGCTCTCTATCGCGGCCGCTGGGGCGTCCATCGGGCAACGGCTTCCATCAGACCGCTACCACCGGATGACCAGCCCGCCCGGGCGGCTCCGGTGACCGTGGTGCGTCGACCGGTGCCCACGGTGCGTCGACCGGTGCCCACGGTGCGTGGAATGGCGGTACTGTAACACAGGGCAGCGATGCCGGCTGGGCCGCAGCACCCGCACCGTCGGATGCCGCAGGATGGACCGGTACACGTGCGGGTGCGACCGGAGGATCACGCTCGGCAGGGTGTAGGTCGGCACCCCGACCGTGCGGGTCACGACCCTCTGGGCCGCCCCGGTCCGCACGCCGTCCTCGACCCCGTCTTCGTAGCCGTCCTCGTACCCTTCCCGGTAGGCCTCGCCGGCCACCCGGGCCGTCTCCGCATCGCCGACGACGACCGGCGCCGCGGCGGTCGTGACCACCGGGGTCGTGGTGCTGATGACCCGCGCCGGGGCCCTCGTGGTGACGACCGGCGTCGCGGTCCGGATGACCCGCGTGGTGGTGGAGACGTGCGTGCCGCCCCAATACACGATATCACCCGCCTCGGTCCGGGCGGCAAATCCCAGCACCAGGGCCAGCGCCAGGGCCCCTATCGTGACGGACGTCCGTGCGTTCATCGTCGGCCTCCTTTCCCTTGCCTTGTGTCAGGCGTCCGGGTCTCCTCGTCCGCCGGGATGGACGGACAGGAGGCCGCCCTATTCATTGCGTCCATGAAATTATTGCGCACAATGTAACACTTGTCAAGTGCGTGCCCCGGAAAACCGGAAGAAGGGGCAGTCGGCCCGCTCCCACATGGGGTTGGCCCGGGCGGTGCATCGGGAGATACACCGCCCGGCACTCGCCGTATCAGGCCGGCGCCTCGGCCGGCGGCGGGGCGGGGTCCGGGTTCATCTTCTCGGTCAGCCGGCGCCAGTCGCACCGGATGGCATTGACCGGGCAGATCCGCTCGCACAGGTAGCAGTGAATGCAATCATTCAGAAACAGCGGGTCCGGCTGGAGCAGGATGTTGCCGGTGGGGCACGCCCGGGCACACGCCCCGCACCGGGTGCACAGGTCGGGGACCAGGTGCAGTTTCGGAAAGAAGCGGTCAAGGACGGGTTTTCGGCAGATCCAGGAGAGGCGGAACAGCCGGCCGCCCACGAACGGGTACGTGGCCTCCGGTACGGGCTCGCCGGCGAGGAAGGCGCGGGCCTTCCCGGCCAACGCCTCGCCGAAGGCGCGGGCGCCGGCCAGGTCGTCCGCGTCCGGGTGGCCCCACTTCCGGAACGATTTCAGGTAGATCGGATACGTGTCGTAGCCGAAGCACTCGAAGGAATCGAGCACCCGGCCGCCGCGCTTCGCCAGGAACTTCTGCATCCGGCGGAGCGTGTTGCACGGGTTCCCCCCGTTGGTGTTGAACGTGAAGACGGGTATGGGCCCGGCCGACGGCACGAGGGCCTTGATCCAGTCCCGCACGTTGGGCGGCTCGTGATAGTAAAAGACCGGCGTGCCGAGGCCCAGCACCTGGTAGGCGAGCCACTCGTTCGGCCCGACCTCCCCGATGGGCCGGACGTCGATCGGCCCGGCGCCGGCCCGGCTCAGGCCGTCGGCGACGGCCTCGGCCACCTGCTCGGTGTTCCCGGTCTGGGAGAAATAGACCAGGAGGGTTTTGAGGCGCGGCTCGTCGGCCGGCTGCGCCGAGGCGGTCCACGGTCCCTGGTCACTCGTCATGGGTCTTGGTCCTTCGTCATTCCTTATCCTTCATATTGTCTTTTCACGATCTCTGACTTGTTTTCTCTGTGTTCTCCGCGACCTCTGCGTTAAGGCTGTTTGGCCGTTCTTGGCGCCTTTGCGGCTTTGCGTGAGGCACAAGCCTTTTGCTCTCAAGCCCCTTGCGGTCCCATCTCCCCGATCCACGCCACGAGGTCCGCGAAGTACGGCGACGGGTCCGGCTCGAACTCCAGCGTATGGTGCGCCCCCTCGTAGAGGCGGACCCGTTTGCGGGCCGTCATGGCGTAGATGAGCCGGCGCGTCGCCTCATTATCCGTGATGCGGTCGCGCCCGGCAAGGCACAGAAGCGTGGGCGCGTGCGCCGCGGCGGCCGCGCGGCGGGCCAGGCCGTCCAGGCGCCGGCTCTCGAACATGAACCGGGCCGTCAGGAACCGCAGGCTCAGGGCGTCCTCGGCGATGTACCGGATGCGGTCCGGGTTCTCGGTGAACAGGCGCGGGTCCTCCAGCGGGATGCGGAACCGCTCCGTCTCCCGCCCGAACACGACGCACCGGGCCACCCGCACCTTGCTGGCGAGCGCCACGTCCACCTTCGGAAAGAGGCCCGGGGCCGACAGGATGAGGCTGCGGTACAGGTCCGGGCGGCGGGCGGCGCACGCCAGGGCCAGTTTGCCGCCCCACGAGACGCCCAGCAGGTGGACGGCCTCGGCGCCGGTCTCGTCGCGCGCCAGGGTTGCCGCCGCCGCCACGTCCGCAAGCCACGTCTCGGCCCGGTCCACGTGACCGCGCTCGTGCCCGGCGTCCCGGCCGGAGCCGCGACGCTCCACCTGGTAGACGGCCACGCCCGCCTCGGCCAGGTACCGCGAGGACGCCTCGTACCACCCGGAATGGCTCTGGATGCCGTGGAGGTACACGAGCGCCGGCGGGGCCGCTTCTGTCGAGCCCGTCGAGCCGTTCGAGCCCGTCGAGCCCGCTGCGGGAGCAGCGGGAGACCTCCCGGCGGGGAGCGAGGTGCGACCGCGCGAAACGCCGGCCGAGACCGACCCCTGCTCCGGCCGCCAGACCCACATCGGCAGGGCCGTGCCGTCGCCGCCCGCGTAGGTTCGTTCCTCGGGGTCCATATCGCGTTCGACCGTAGCCGGGGCCGGAGGGCGAATCAAGCAAAAGCCCCCTGCCCCGCGGGTTCGCGCCACCCCGCGCGGCCCGTACGGGCCGCGCGCCCGAATATCGAAATCGCGGCCCGAGTATAGATACACGGGGCCAGGGTCGATGTTTTAGTATATATTGCGTCCCGTGCATACGGGGTCAAAAACTGATCAAAAACGATCAATTCCGATCAAAAAACGAAAAAAGTCGAAAAAAGCGAAAAGTTTCGCCTTACCCATCTTAACATCTGCGCGACAAATCGGCTCTGGCGCTCGAAAAACGGCGATTCAGGGGTCAAAAGGCGCCCAAAACCGTGTTTCGGCCCCGGGCCATTTTCTCAGAATATATACCAACAGCGCCGCTCACTGGCCCGGCCGGCCGGGGCCCGGTCGCTCAGCGGGCCTCGCCGAAGCAGCCGACGGCGCCGTCGGCCGTGGAGACGAACAGGCGTCCGCCGGCGGCAGCCATGCCGTCCCAGACGGTCGGCGAGGGGAGCCGGCACTCGGCCACCTTGCGGCCGTCCTCGGGCGAGACGAGCCAGAGGCTGCCGCCCAGCCGCCCCTCGTAGGCGGCGTAGGGGGCGTCCTGCGGGATCTCGACCGGCATGACGCCCAGGACCAGGTGCTCGCCGGCCTTCAGGATGGCCCGCGGGCGGACCGGCAGGTCCTGCTTCCAGCCGTACGGCCGGATGTCGCCCTTCTGTCCCTTCTTCCGCTCGCGGAAGTCGGGCCGCGGCGTCTCGTCATGTGAGAACGGCGTGTTCGGCGCTCGGAACAGGTGATACTGGCCGGTGGCATCGCCCTTTCGCTGGACGCCCCACACGGCCCGGTCCGTAAAGACCATCATCACGGCGGTGGGGACGGCGATGGTCGGGCCTCGGCGTCCCGGGCGGTTGACGATCCAGGAGTAGGCCACTGGCACGCGGCTGAAGTCGCCGGTGCCCAGGACCCAGTGCGACCGGTGGTTTTCCGTATCGTCGAGCAGGCTGGAGGTGGAGAGCAGGTGTCGGCCCATCGCGTCCTGCCGCTTCAGGTCCCGGCTGAAACGGACGTGGTGCAGGAAGACGTCCCGGCCGTTGCTCACCAGGACGTCGGAGACCGCGCCGCCGGCCATGGAGAACGCGTCGCTGCGGTCGGACTGGAGGAACGTCTTGTAGTCGGTCGTGTTCTGGGCGATGCGTATCCTGTGGGCCTTGGCAGCCCGCTTCTTGCCCTCGCGGAATTGCGGGTGCCGGGTCTCGAAACGGCCCTCGTGGCGGACCCGGCCGGTGGCGGGGTCCAGGGCGTAGAGACGGATGCCGCTGTCGAGCCAGGTGGACCGGCCGGCCGAGCAGTACGCCACGCCGTCGAGGAGGAGCACGCTGCCGTGGACCGGCCAGAGCGACTCCACGCGGTCCATCGCCACGGTCCGGACGTCGCCCGGCGCGGCAAGGAACCGCCAGACGAGTTCGCCGTCCGAGAGCCTCAGGCAGGTGACCCGGCCGTCGGCGCTGCCGAAGAGCACGAGCCCGCGGTAAAGCGTGGGCGGCGAATCCACCCGGCCGCCCGCCGTGTGCGACCAGCGGACCTCGCCGGTCCGGGCGTCGAGGGCGAGGACGCGGTGCGTCTCCGTCTCCGCCACCACGGCCATCCCGCCGGCGACGACGGGTTGGGTCAGCCGGCCGCCGATCTCCGTCCGCCAGAGCGGCTTCAAGGCAGCCGGCACCGCGGTCCCGGCGACGCCGCTGCGGAGCGGGTCACGCCGATACTGAGGCCAGGCAGCCTCGTCTCCGATTTCCGATTTCCGGTTTCCGGTTTGGGCATACGCCGGCCCCTTCTGGAGCCGTTCGCGGTCGGGGACCCGGCGGGCCGCCTCGGCCACGACGGGCCGGTCGGCGGCCAAGGCGTAGAACCCGTGCAGCATCGACTCCATGTAGCACCCGCAGGAGTGCGGCGGGGCGTACAGCAGGCCGTTCGCCGGCAGGATGCCGTACTGGCACGTGCCGCGGACCCAGTTGTTGCGGGAGTGGTCGGCGCCGGCGAGGTCCATCATCTCGATGCCGCGCTTGCCGGTGATGATGAAACGGTCGGTGGCCTTCTCGCGATAACAGCGGTGATGGTGGCCGGCGGTCTGGAGGTCCACCAGGACCTGGTTCTCCCGGCGGACCTTCCCCGTCTTCAGGTCCAGGGCCCGGTTGAAATCCGTGACCGGGGGCGGGGCGACCGAATCCCGGGGATGATCGCCCGCCCACACCAGGCCGCCGATGACGAAGACGTCGAGCGGCGCATGGAAGCCCCCGCCGGCCTTCTGCTGCCACAGGACCTTGCCGGTCTCGGCCGAGATGGCCGTCAGGTTCCGGTTCAACTTGCACAGGACGACGCCGTCGGCCACGACGAGCACGTCCGTGCCGAACGAGAGTTTCTTGCGGGCCCGCTTGCCGGTCTGGCCGGCCCTCCATCGCGGCCGGCCGGAGGCCAGGTCCAGGCACGTCACGGCCTCGTCCACCTGGAGGAAGACGCGGCGGCCGTCGGAGGCGAGGGTCTCCGGCCGGGGATGGACGTCGGGGTCCGACCACGTCCAGCGGGTCTCGCCGGTCCGGGCGTCGACGGCCAGCAGGGTCTTGCGGTTGGGGAACGTGAAGTCGCCCTTGAAGGCGTCGTGGCCCTTGGCGTGCTCGGCCACGGGCTCGCCCTTCAGGACCAGGAGCGTGCCGCCGACCAGGATCATCTCCTCGGCGCCGCCGGTCTGGGCGTAGGTGGTGAGGGTCTTGCCGGTGACGGCGTCCATGGCCGAGACGGGCCGGTCCAGCCCCAGCGGGGCGTACACGCGGTCGCCGTCGGTCACCAGGAGCCGCGTGACCTGCGGCGGGCCGGAGCGGAACTTGACCCGGTGCCACGCCCAGGAGTCCATCGGCTTCTTCCAGAGGCGCACGCCGCTGAAGGCGTCGCGGGCCACGAGGGCCCACTTGCCCGGCACGCTCATGTTGGCGGCCGTGGCCTCATCGGCGATGGTGAAGAGCCGGCCCTTTGCCGTCACGACGGAACTGATGCTGTTCAGTTTATGGTGGTTCCGCGTCCAGCGGGGGGCGCCCAGCCACTGCACGTGCCGGGGCGGACCGACGGCCGTGTCGTGGGCCACGGCGTTGTTGTCCGGTCCGTGCAGGTAGTGGGTCCACTGGTCGATGGTCTCCGGCCAGGGCTGGGTGATGGTTTTCCAGCGGTCGCCCTGGCGCACACACGCCGCGCCGAGCGGGGCCAGCACCCGCCGCATCTCAGCCTCCGAGACGCTCCCCCGCTCGCTGACGACCAGCAGGTTCACCAGGTTGTCCGTGTAGGGCAGATGCGTTCCGTCAAAGGTGGCGGCCGTCACGGGACCATACAGCCCCCGCTGCCGAAGGTGCGCGCGGGCCTGCCGGACCTTGGCCGGGTCGGTATCCAGGCCCTGGACCAGGTAGCCGTCGCCTGCGTGCAGGGCGGCGGTGAGCCGCCCGTCTTCGCAGCCGACGTGGACCACCAGGCCGCCGCGGACGCCGGCGGCGTCGAAGAAGTCTTGGGCCTGCCCGGCCTCCGGATGCGGTCCGGCGACCACGGCAGCGACGGTGACCGCGATCAGCAGAGTCAGAACCACCGCCCTGGCGGCGCCGCGGACTATCGGTTGCAACATCAGGCGATTCCTTTCCTCCTAGGGGTTCGTGCCGAGGCACGCGACCTTGCCGTCGGCCGTGGCCAGGAAGAGCCGGCCGCTCGCCACGGCCAATCCGTCGAAGACCGGCAGGGCCGCCAGCCTCCTGTCGCCTTGAACGGTCCCGTCGTGGGCCGAGACGACCAGCAGCCTGCCGCCCCTGCGTCCCTCGTAGGCGGCCAGGGGGTCGTCCTCGGGCACCACGTCCGGCGGACCGGCGAGGACGAGGGTGTCGCCGGCGAGGACCATCGCCCGGACCCGTATCGGCGCGCGCGTGGACCAGCGGTCCTTCTTCGCCCCGTGGTCGCGGGCGAAGAGGCGAGGCCCTTTGCCACCGAGCGACGGGCCGCGACGCACGCGGATGTTCTCGGTAAACACGTGGACACCGTACAGGGCCCGGTCGTCGAAGACAAGCAACTGGCCGTAGGCCCCGACGCGATTCATCTTGCGGTCCCAGCCGGGCCAGCGGTCACCGTAGGTCCAGTACTTGCCCTCGTTGGGGACGTCGGCCAGGAACCCGTGGGTGGTGATGAGGCGTTTGCCGGTGGCGCCGCGTTTCTCGAAGGCGGGATAGGTGCGATAGCCCCCGCCCTCCTTGCCCATTGTCTCCATCGGGGCGGGCACGCGGGTGAGATCCCTCTTGAAGCGCTCCTGAAAGAGGTAGACGTCGGCGCCGTCGCTGACGAGGAGGCCGGTCTTGGCGCCGTCGATGTAGCCCGGCCGGCCCTGGTCCTTGAAGACGTCCGGCCAGGGACCGTCGAGCCGGTTCTCGTGCAGCACCTCGCCGGTGCGGGGATCGAGGGCGTAGATGCGAATGCCGCCGTCGAGATACGACGACCGGCCGGCGGTGACGTAGGCGACACCGTGCTCCACCAGCAGGCTGCCGTGCACCGGCCAGACAGATTCGACCTGCCCGAACGCCGCGACCCGCCGGTCGGACGGGCCGGCCAGGAACCGCCAGACCTCCCGGCCGTCCGACAGCCGCAGGGCGTGCACCCGGCCGTCGGCCGAGCCGAACAGGACGAGCGACCCGTGCACCGTCGGCGGCGAGTCCACCCGCCCGCCGGCCGTGAACGACCAGACCGGCTTGCCGGAGGCGGCGTCGAGGGCGTGGACGGTGTGCGTGTCCGTCCGGGCCACCAGCACGCGTCCGCCGGCCACGACGGGCGGCGTGAGCGATCCGCCGAGGTCCGCCTGCCACGCCGGCTTCAGGGCCTCCGGGGGGGCGACGGAGGTGTGGCCGCTGCGCCGCGGATCCGCCCGGTAGATGGGCCAGTCGTGTTCCGAAGCCGCCGGCTTCGTCTCGATCCGACCCCAGGCAGGACCACGCGTGAGCCGTGTCGCGGGCGCCGGGGGCGGCGACCCCTCGTCCTTCGCCGGCGCGAGGGCGTTGAAGTTGTTCATCAGCACGCCCTGGTAGCATACGCACTGGTGCGGTGCGGCGTACAGCAGGCCGTTCGCGGGCAGCATGCCGTAGATGCACGGCGCCCGGAGCCAGTCGTGCCGCATGTGCTCCGTGCCGGCGAGGTCGACGAACTCGACGCCGCGCTTCGGCAAGAGCAGGAACCGCTCGGTGGCCTTGCTGCGGTAGCACCGATAGTGGTGCCCCCAACTGATGAGTTTCGGAACGACGACCTCGCGGACGACTTTGCCGGTCTTCGGGGCGAAGCCCTGGCGGCGCAGTTCGATCTTGGCGTGGGTAACGGGCAGGTTCGTCTCGCCGGTCCAGACGAGTCCGTCGGCCACGAAGAGGTCGGGC
>CAYTJE010000022.1:0-24846 GCA_964437855.1 uncultured Anaerolineales bacterium
ACGGGTTCACGGACGTCCGCGTCATGGACGGCGGCCTCGCCATGTGGCCGTACGAGACGGTCTCGTCCCGCTGACCATCTTTATCGGGCGGCCGGAAGGCTGGCCCGCTGATACGGTGCGCCTGCTCCCGCTGTACCCCTCCTGGGCGAGCCTGCCGTGCGGGCGAGGGGCCGTGTTGCCTCCGGGGCGTGCGGGCCGTCCTTCCTCCCCCGGATCGTCCCGCGGGCGTAGGCTGTCTGGGGCACTTCCCATGTGGCGGCTGCTTTCCCGTTGACCGTTCGGGGCGTCCCACTAGAATGAGCGGTCGGCCAAGGGCTGGCCACGGCGGCGCGGTGCCATGCGAGCCATCACGTTCCATATCAGCACACCGAAGTGGATCCTGTGCAAGGCGCTCGGCCGATTCAGGCGGAGCCTGCACTGGGGCCGGCTCTCGACGCTGCGGCTCGGAGACATTCCTGAACAGCCCCTGCCGGCCGACGACTGGGTCCGCGTCCGGCCCCGCTTGGGCGGCATTTGCGGCAGCGACCTGGGCATGATTTTGCTGAAGCGGCCGCCCGACTCGTTCGCCAAGTCGCTGGTTATCGAGCCGGTCGTCATGGGTCACGAGAACGTGGGCGTGGTGGTGGAGCGCGGCCCGGCGGCCGGAAACGTGCCCCAGGGGGCACGCGTCAACGTGGAGCCCGTTCTCGCCTGTGCCGCACGCGGACGCGACCCGTGTCCCTCCTGCCGGTCCGGACAGTTCTGCACGTGCTGGAGCCAGGCCGAGGGGACGGACGGCCTCGGGTTCTCGGTCGGCTACAGCGCGCGGGTCGGCGGGTCGTGGTCCGACGCGTTTCTGGCACACGTCTCGCAGGTGATCCCCGTACCGGAGGGTTTGAGCGACGAGCAGGCCGTGCTGGTCGACCCGCTCTCGTCCAGCGTCCACGCGGTGCTGCGACGGCCGCCGACCGACGCGGACCAGGACGTCCTGGTCTTCGGCTGCGGGGTCATCGGGCTGGGCGTGATCGCGTTCCTGCGCGGGTCGGGCTTCAAGGGACGCCTGCTCGCCGTGGCGCGATACGCCTTCCAGAAATCGCTCGCCCTGCACCTGGGGGCCGACGTGGTCTGGGACCGCGACGATTTGGCCGACACCGACTACTTCGCCCGCCTGGCCGACATGTATGACCTGCGGCTCGTGCGGGGCCTGTTCGGCCGGCCCCTGCTGATGGGCGGCGTGGACCTGGTCTACGATGCGCTCGGGAGCCGCCGGAGCGTCGAGGATGGGCTGCGGCTCGTCCGGCCGCAGGGCGCCGTCGTTATCGTCGGGATGGGTCATCCCCGGTGGGTTGACTGGGACCCCGTCTCCCACAAGCAGATCACAATCGTGGGGAGCCACGGCCGGGGCATCGAGGAGTGGCGCGGCGAGCGCCGGCACACGTACCGCGTGGTCCAGGCCCTTATGGCCGAGGGCGTGTTCCCGGCGGACCGTCTGCTGACGCACATCTTCCCGCTGGAGGATTACCGGACGGCCCTGGACGTGCTCACGCACAAGGACCGCCACGGCGCGGTGCATGCGGCGTTTCGGGTCTCGAGTTGACCTCCTGGTCAGCGGGCGCAGGCTTTGGCAAAGATCTCTGCAACCTGCAAAGGCGAAGCGTGAGATAAGATTGGCCAAGCGTCGGCCCATTGAGGCTCGTTGAGGATTTCGCCCGCCTCGCATGCGAGCACGGCTTCCGCTCCGTTTTCGGAGTGGGCGCGCAGCCGATAGAGGGCTCTGGCAGTAAGGCATTCGGGCCTGACTGCACATCGAACGCCCAGGCGCGCATGACATGGCACCTTCGTGAGGCGAGCCCGTGTTGGTGTTGATGACCCTTCGTTTCCGGCGGTGTCTCGCCGCCCCTGTTAGCGCACGAGGCCCCGGAAGCGGTATCGCCCCGATTCCACGACCACAAAGGCCTTTTGTAACGCCTCTTCGTCATAGGCTGAGAGGACGGTACGTAGTTGAGCATGCACCCGGTCGGCATTTCCAGGAGCCATCCGTAGGTAAATGACGCCCGCGCCAAGGTGCTTCAGGAACACGAGCGCCCCGAAATCGCGGTCGCGCGTGATCAGCAGGCGATGCTCCTTCCGGGCAGCCTGGAGTAACTCGACGTCGGTTGCGCTTGATAGCCCTGCCTCTGCTGCGGTCGATACATCCTGTCCAAGGTCCCGGAGGAGGTGGACGGTTGATGCGTACACGTCTTGGTCAGCCAGGATTTTCATGAGCCTGTGGTGATGTGCAGGTCTTCGACGCCGAGAACATCCATGGCGTACTGCACGCACGCGCGGACGTCTTCGACTTCCAGGTCAGGGTAGTAGTCGCGAGTGATCTGCTCGAAAGGGATGCCTTCGCGCACCAGTTCCAGAACATCCGCGACCGGAATGCGCGTACCGGCCACGCAGGGCTTGCCGAAATGCACTTCCGGGTTGACCGCGATACGTTCGGCCATGGTCCCCTCGCTTTCCGAATCGTTCGGTTTCCTCTGCCCAAAGATTGTACATGCGCCTGGGCGGCCGGTCAATCGCCCAGAACAGCCGCGATCGTCTCGCGGTCGGGCTTCTCAATCAGCCCTCGCTCCGTGATGATGCCGGTGATGAGTTCGGCCGGCGTCACGTCGAACGCCGGGCAGTAAACCTTGGCACCGTCCGGGGCGGTCTGCCGGCCGAAGCCGCGGGTCACCTCCTCGGCCCCTCGCTCTTCAATCGGAATCGCGTCGCCGGAGTCGAGCGAGGAGTCGAACGTGCTCGACGGCGCCGCCACGTAAAACGGGACGCCGTGGTGTTTGGCCAGCACCGCCAGGCTGTAGGTGCCGATCTTGTTGGCCGTGTCGCCGCAGGCGGCAATGCGGTCGGCCCCCACGAGGACGAGGTCTACCCGCCCCTGCCGCATGAGGAGGCCGGCCATGTTGTCGCAGATCAAGGTGACGTCGATGCCGGCCTGCATGAGTTCCCAGACCGTGAGGCGTGCGCCCTGGAGCAGGGGGCGGGTCTCGTCGGCGTACACGCGGAACCGCCGGCCGGCCTCGTGGGCGCGGTACACCGGCGCCAGGGCGGTGCCGTACTCCGCCGTCGCCAGGCTGCCGGCGTTGCAGTGCGTCAGGACGCCGCACCCCTCGGTTACCAGGTGCTGGCCGGCGTCGCCGATGCGCCGGCACATGCGTGCGTCCTCGTCACGGATGGCCCGGGCTTCGGCCAGCAGCGCCTCCTTGATCGGCCGGCCGCCTTGGCCGCGGTGCGCCTCCGCCACACGCCGCATCCGGTCCAGGGCCCAGAAGAGGTTGACGGCCGTTGGACGGCTGGTGGCCAGGGTGTCGCACGTCTCGGCGACGGCCTCAAGCACCTGGCCCTCGTCGTCCGGGACGTCCTGGATGCCGACGACCACGCCCATGGCGGCCGCCACCCCGATGGCCGGGGCCCCCCGGACGCGCAGGACCTTGATGGCCTCCCAGACCTCCTCGACCGTCCGGCAGGGGAGGACCGCGTACTCGGTGGGCAGGCGGGTCTGGTCGATCAATTCCATCCGGCCGTCCAGGCCGCCGACCCAGCGGACCGTCGGCTCAGGCATGGCGGGACCTCACCTTCTGGTCGGCCTCGGTTACCGTTTCGGCCAGCCGGGCCTTGTAGGCGACGACCTGCTGGCGCAGCGCCGGCTCGGCCACGGCCAACATCTGGACGGCCAGGATGGCGGCATTGACCGGCCCGGCCTTGCCGATGGCGACGGTCGCCACCGGCACGCCGCGGGGCATCTGGACGGTCGAGAGGAGGCTGTCCATGCCGCCCAGGGCGCTGGTCCGGATCGGGACGCCGATCACAGGCAGGGGCGTGAGGCTGGCCAGGACGCCCGCCAGGTGGGCGGCCCCGCCCGCCGCCGCGATGATGACCGCCAGGCCCCGCTCCACCGCCTCCGTGGCGTACGCGTGGGCGGCCTCCGGTGTCCGGTGGGCCGAGACGACGCGGACCTCGTACGGTACGGCGAACTCGTCGAGCACCTGGGCGCACGGCTGCATCGCCTCGGCGTCCGAGTCGCTGCCCATGACGATCCCGACTCGCGGCTCGGCCGTTTGACGTTCCCCGGCCATGGCATACCCTCCACTGAAGGACGGGCGAGTATAGGGCCGCAGGCGCGAACCGTCAACGCTTCAGCGGATGTCCTGGCCTTCAGAGCCCCCGGGGTCGGGGGGGACCCAATAGGTGGGTTTACGCAGAGCATCGCCCAGGGGTGGTTGAGCAGCCGGCGAGACGCCGAAAAAACACCCCGCTGCCCCGGCTCATGGACTAAAAATGCGGGTCAGGGCCGCTAGGCGTTTGACTTTTACACAGAATGTTGTATTTTTACAACGCTCGTATGCTTGGGGGCTGTTCCCTGATGGAGATCCTGTGGTCCAGTCGCCCCAACCTGCTTACGAATCGAGCGGCCCGGCGAAGCCGCTGCGGGGTATTCGGCTGCTGGCCGACCTGGCGGCCGGCCTGGGCCGTCTGGAGGGTCCCGAGGCCCTCCAGCAGGCGGCCCTGGATCATGCCCGGAGCTTGTTCCGATGCGCCAGCGCCGCCATTTGCCTGTATAACGGTGAGCGGGGGCAACTGCGTACGGCCCGGACAGCCGGCCGGGCCGGCGACGCCGACCTGTCGCGGCTCCTTGAGATGCCTCGCGTCCGTCAGACGGTGCTTGAGGACCGCGAGCCCCTGGTCCTGGGGGCGGACGACTTGGCGGTGCCCGCCGGTCAGACCGACTGGCCGGTCCGGGCGGTCGTGCCGATCGCCGGGCGCGACGACCTCCTCGGCCTGTTGGTCCTGGGCGACCCGCCCGAGGGGACCGCCTACGATGAGACGGACCGGGCGCTGATGAGCGTTCTGGCCAGCGTGGTGGCGATGGCGGCCGAGACCAGCCTGGTCCATTCCCGCTTTCGCGACGAGATGCAGCGGCGCATGGACCAGGCCGCGGGTGAACTGAACCGGGCCTCGGCGGAACTCTCGCGCCTCAAGACGTTCAACGAGGAGTTGTTCCAGTCTGTGCCGGTCGGCATCCTGGTGTTCGACCGGCAATTCCGCGTCACGTTCCGGAACGCGGCGGCGGAGCGTCTCTGGGCCGAGGACCGCAACGTCCGGGACGGCGTGGGCCGGACCGATGTGGTCCGGATCGACCCCGACTGGGAGGCCGGTCTGCGGGAGGTCATCGACATGCGCCGGCCGTGGCTGGCCGAGGCCGTGACCCTGGACCGGCCGGGGCGGGGGCCGGCGCGGCTGAACCTGGCGTGCTCGCCCCTGATGAGTCAACGGGAGGGGGTGGTCGGCGGCGTGCTGGTCATCGAAGACGTGACGCAGCGCCTGCGGATGCAGCAGCGGTTGGAGGTATCGGAGCGGCTGGCCGGCGTCGGCCGACTGGCCGCCGTCGTCGCCCACGAAATCAACAATCCGTTGGATGGCATGCAGCGGCTCGTGAACCTGGCCGTCCGCGCGACCGAGGCGGGCCAGGCCGAGCGGCTCGAGACCTACCTGGGCCAGGTCGGCCAGGGGCTCGGGCGGATCGGCACGATCGTGCGCGACCTGCTCGATTTCTCGCGAAGTGCCAGCGGGACGGTTGAACCGATGGGCATCCGAGAGATCCTGGCCGAAGCCGTCCACACGATGCAGCCGGCGGCCGACGAGGCCGGCGTCGAGGTGGCGGTGGATTGCGCGGCGGACCTCCCGCCGCTCCGGAGCGGGCACCTGTACCACGCCGTCCTGAACCTGGTCAAGAACGCGGTCGAGGCTACGCCTGCCAGCGGGCACGTTTCGGTCCGCGGGCGGTGCACCAGCGGCACGCTGGTTATCGAGGTGGCCGACACCGGGCCGGGCATCCCGGAAGACGTCTTGCCGCGACTCTTCGAGCCGTTTTACAGCCGAAAGGCCCTGGGAAAGGGCACGGGGCTGGGGTTGGTGATCTCGCGGGACCTGATTGAGAAGCAGGGCGGCACGCTGTCGGCGGCCAACCGAGACGATGGCGGGGCCGTCTTCACCGTCCGGGTACCGCTGGCGCCGGCGCCGGATGGTTGAGGCGGCGGGTCAGGGAACCTGCCGCGCAGGACGCGGCCTGTATGGTTGCGGCGCGGCCAATCGGGCAGGCAGTAAGGGAGGGGTCGCATGACCGACAGAACACGCATCCTTGTGGTCGACGACGACGAGTTAATCCTGACCAGCCTGTCGGAGTTTCTTCGGCTGGAGGGGTACGAGGTGGAGGCGGCAGCCAGTTTCCGCGAGGCCTCCGCCCACCTGGGCGCCGGGCCGTACCAGGTGGTCATCGCCGACGTCTCGATGCCCGAGGTCGACGGCTTTGAACTCCTCAAGATGATCCGCAACCGGTACCCGGAAACCGCAGTGATCATGATTACGGGGTACGGTACGATCGAGAGCGCGGTGGAGGCGATCAAGCACGGGGCATTCGATTACCTGACCAAGCCGATCATCGATGACGAGATCAAACTGGTCATCGAGCGGGCCCTGCGCCAGCAGCATTTGATGGCCGAGAACCGCGCCCTGCGGAGCCAACTCGGGGAGCGGTACAGCCTGGACAACATCGTCGGGCACGACCCGAAGATGCTCCGCGTCTTCGACCTCATCGAGGCCGTGGCCGATACGCCCACCACCGTCCTCATCACGGGCGAGAGCGGGACGGGCAAGAGCCTGGTGGCGCGGGCGATCCATCAGCACTCGAACCGGCGGGACGGCCCGTTCGTCGAGGTTGCCTGCGGCGCCCTGCCCGAGACGCTCCTGGAGAGCGAACTCTTCGGCCACGTGCGCGGGGCGTTCACCGGGGCGGTGGGCGATAAGGCCGGCAAGTTCACGCAGGCCGACGGCGGCACGATTTTCCTGGACGAGATCTCGACCGCCACGCCGGCCCTCCAGGTCAAACTCCTGCGCGTGCTCCAGGATTTCGAGTTCGAGCCGGTCGGCGGCACGAAGACCGAGCGGGTGGACGTCCGCTGCATCCTGGCCACCAACCAGGACCTGGAGGCCGAGGTCCGCAAGGGCACGTTCCGGCAGGACCTGTACTACCGCGTGAACGTCGTGACGGTCCACCTGCCGCCGCTCCGCGAGCGCCTGGGCGATATCCCCCTCCTGGCCGACCACTTTCTGGCCCGGCACTGCGAGCGGACGGGGCGACGCGTCGTCGGCTTCACCGACGAGGCCATGCGGCGTCTCCAGGCCTACACCTGGCCGGGCAACGTGCGGCAATTGGAGAACGTGCTGGAACGGGCGGTCATCCTGACCAAGCACGCCACGGTCACGCCCGACGACCTGCCCGACGACATGCGAGCCGTCGGGGCCGGCGGCGACGGCGACGGTCGGATCCTGCCCCTCAAGCAGGCGCTCGAGACACCCGAACGCGAGATCATCGAGCGGGCGCTGCGGGCCTTCCACGGCAGCCGTCAGGCCACCGCGGATGCGCTTGATATCAATCGGACGACCTTATATAAGAAGATGAAGCACTACGGGATTGAAGGATGAGGCGATTAGGGTCGTTATTCCGAGGTCGCCGAAGGCGGCTGAGAAATCTTGCCGTGGGGTTTGTGGTTGTATTAGGTGTCCGGATAGCGTCCGTCAAAGTTCATGAAAGACCGGAGATACGCAGCGCGTTTTGGCAAAACGTGCGCGGCGGGCACGGAGACCCGCCGCGCACCTGGCTCTGATGTTGCCGTCGTCTTTGCCGTTGCCTCTCTCCCTTGATTCCTCGCTCCCTGCCGTTAATACATATCCTCGCCCATACCGGCACCGGCGGGCTGTTTCTTCTTCTCGGGGATCTCGGAGACGAGGGCGTCGGTCGTGAGCAGGAGGCCGGCGATGCTGGCGGCGTTCTGGAGGGCGATCCGCTCCACCTTCATCGGCACGATCACCCCGCCAGAGACCAGGTCGCCGAACTTGCCGGTCAGGGCGTTGAAGCCGAAGTTCACGTCGTCGGTGTTCTCGACGCGCTCGACCACGATGGAGCCGTCCGTGCCGGCGTTCTGGGCGATCTGGCGGATGGGTCCCTCGATGGCCCGGCGGACGATATCCACGCCGATCTTCTGGTCGCCGGTCAGTTTGAGCCGGTCCAGGGCCTTTCGGGCCCGGAGGATGGCCACGCCGCCGCCCGGCAGGACGCCTTCCTCGACGGCGGCCCGGCAGGCGTGCAGGGCGTCCTCGACGCGGGCCTTCTTTTCCTTGACGGCGCTCTCGGTGGCGGCGCCGACGTTGATCTGGGCCACGCCGCCCGACAGTTTCGCCAGCCGCTCCTCCAGTTTCTCACGGTCGTAGTCGCTGGTGGTGGTCTCGATTTCCTTGCGGATGGCGTCGATGCGGCCCTTGATGCCCGCCTCCTCGCCGGCGCCCTCGATGATGGTGGTGGTGTCCTTGTCGATGGTCACCTTCTTGGCTTGGCCGAGGTCGCTGATCTCGACGTTTTCGAGTTTGATGCCGAGGTCCTCGAAGATGGCCCGGCCGCCGGTCAGCGTGGCGATGTCTTCCATCATGGCCTTGCGGCGGTCGCCGAAGCCTGGGGCCTTGACGGCGCAGCACTGGAACGTGCCCCGCAGTTTGTTGACGACGAGGGTCGCGAGGGCCTCGCCCTCGATGTCCTCGGCGACGATGAGCAGCGGCTTGCCCGCCTGCGCCACCTTCTCCAGCAGCGGGAGCATGTCCTTGACACTGGAGATCTTCTTCTCGTGGATCAGAATGTAGGGCTTCTCCAGGACGCACTCCATGGCCTCGAAGTCCGTGACGAAGTGCGGCGAGAGGTAGCCCTTGTCGAACTGCATGCCCTCGACCAGGTCGACGCTGGTCTCCAGGCTCTTGCCTTCCTCGACGGTGATGACGCCGTCCTTGCCGACCTTGTCCATGGCGTCGGCGATCATCTTGCCGATCTCTTCGTCCTGGTTGGCGGCGCAGGTGCCGACCTGGGCCACCTCCTTGGAGGACTTGATGGGTTTGGTCATCTTCTGGAGTTGGGCGACGACCTGGTCGACGGCGGCCTCGATGCCGCGCTTCAGTTCCATGGCGGTGGCGCCGGCGGTCACGTTCTTGAGGCCCTCGCAGAAGATGGTCTCGGCCAGGATGGTGGCGGTGGTGGTGCCGTCGCCCGCCACGTCGCTGGTCTTGGAGGCGACCTCGCGGACCATCTGGGCGCCCATGTTCTCCCAGGCGTCCTCCAGTTCGATTTCCTTGGCAACGGTCACGCCGTCCTTGGTAACGGTGGGGCCGCCAAAACTTTTTTCCAGGACCACGTTGCGTCCGCTGGGTCCGAGGGTCACACGGACGGCGCGGGCGAGTTTCTCCACGCCCCGGCGGATGGCCTCGCGGGCCTCCTGGTGAAACGCAATCTTCTTCGCTGCCACGGTAGGCTCTCCTTCTGTTGAGTGCGGTGCGGTTGGGATCGGGGGCGGTCGCCGGCCGTCGGCGGACCGGCCCCGGTCCGGGCTACTTTTTCAGGACGGCCAGGATGTCGTCGGTGCTCATGATGAGCATCTCCTCGCCGTCCACGGTGATCTCGGTGCCGGCAAAACTGGCGAAGATGACCTGGTCGCCCTTCTTGACGGTGGGCTTGGCCGTCTCGCCTGACTCCAGCGTTTTGCCGGGCCCCACGGCCACGACTTTACCGCGCTTCGGCTTCTCCTTGGCGGTGTCGGGCAGGACGATGCCGCCCTTGGTCTTCTCGTCGGCCTCCAGGCGCTTCACCACGACTTTGTCCCCCAGCGGTTTGAGTTTCACCGGTGCCTCCTTTCGATTCTTCTTGATCTCTGTGCGCTGATTTCCATTGTTTCCGTAGCCCGTACGGGCCGGCTTTCCCAGGCTCTGTGCGCGGCGGGTCTCCGCACCCCCCGCGCAGAGCGACAAACGCGGTTTCACGCGCGGTGGGTACGGAGACCCACCGCGCCCAATTCGCTAGAGGGGCTCGCCGTCGAGCGTTTCTCCCCGCATCACGCGCGTGACCGTGGCGACGATGACCCGACGGTCGGCGGGTTTGGCCAGCACGGTGGCGATCCGCAGGGCCCGGACCTGGTCGGGGGGCACGTCGTTCGGGTGGGCGGTCATCAGGACGCTCGGCAGGCGTGTGCGTTCCCGGCGGATGATCCGCAGGGCCTGAAGGCCGTCGAGCCGCGGCATGTGGAAATCGATCAGCACCACGTCGAGCCGTTCGCCGCGGACGACCTCGACGGCCTCCTGGCCGTCGGCCGCCTCGAGCGTCCGGAAGCCCGCCCGCGCCAGGACGTCGCCGACGGCCCCGCGCCACGCGTCGCTGTCGTCGGCGACGAGGACCGATGGGTGCGTGTCCGCAAGGGCTCTGGACCAGGCGACCATGGGGCTGCTCGCTTCCGCTGGGCCCTCTCTTCCCCCTGCCGCCGGGAGGGCGGCTCCCACGGGGGTGCAACCACCCGCGCTATACCCTTTCCTTCCCCATGGCCAGGAGCAAGGGCTGTGCCAAAGGGGCAGGGCGGGGGGCTGGGCAGGGGTTGGGACGCCTAACCTCCTTTCAGTAAAGGAGTTGCGTTTGCTGCCACCGACTCGCGTCCCGGCGGCCGCTTGGACCGCCGATTGCCAGGGTGCCAAAATGGACGTTGCCCGCTTCCCGGTCTGCCATCCTGGCAGGCCTTGCCCGCTTCCCGGATGCTGGGCGCTTGTGCCACCGCAGCCGTTCTGCCTTGCCACGGCCGGGGCGCCCAGTAGAATGCAGTCGGTAAAAGCGGGACGGTCGGGGTGACGCCGCGGCCGGGCTCAGGGGCGTGCTCGCGGACCCTCCGCAGGAGGGGAAGAACGGTATGGCGAACTCCAAAGACGTGAATCGGCGTGGTTTCCTGACGGAGTCGCTGGCGGCGGCCGGGGCACTTGGCGTGGCGGCCGGAGCCGGCGGCGGGAACGCGACATCCGCTGCGCCCGCGGCACCGAAGCCCCCTGCCGGACCGGCGCCGGACGCCCCCGACGCGATGCCGCTTGCCACCATCGGCAACGCCCGCATCAGCCGGCTGCTCGTCGGCGGCAACCTGATATCCGGATACATGCACTGCCGGGACCTGAAGTACGTGGGCCAACTGTTCCACGCCTACGTGGACGACGAGAAGATCCTCGAGACGCTCCGGGTCGCCGAGCGCCACGGTGTCAACACCGTCTTCGAGACCGGCGCGCAGTACGTCCGGCGGTACAACAGGGAGTGCCGCGGTCATATGCAGTTTATTCCGCATATCAAGGTGCTTGAAGAGCAGAAGGAGGGCGACCTGGAGGACCACATTCAGCGGCAGGTGGATTCCGGGGCCTCCGCCCTGTACGTCTGGGGCGTGTCGGGCGACACGCTGACGATGGTCGGCCGGGTGGACCGCATCAAGCGGGCCGTCGAACTGGCCAAGGCGCACGCCCTGCCCGTGGGCGTGGGAGGCCATTCGCACAGGGTCCCGGTCGCCTGTGAGAAGGCCAGGGTGCCTTGCGACTTTTACGTCAAGACGCTCCACCGCGACGACTACCCGTCGGCGGCGCCCGAGGAATGTCGGAAGGATTTCGGCTGGATGACCGGCGGCAAGGGCTGGTACGACAACATGTGGTGTATCAATGCCGAGGAGACCATTGCCTTTATGCAGACGGTTACAAAGCCGTGGATCGCCTTCAAGGTATTGGCCGCCGGGGCGATTCACCCGAAGAAGGCGTTCCCGTGGGCGTTCGCCGGCGGGGCCGACTGCATCGCGGTGGGGATGTTTGATTTTCAGATTGAGGAAGACGCGCGCCTGGCACGCCAGGCCATCCGCAAAGCCCGGAACCGTCCCCGCCCCTGGAGGGCGTGAGGCCCCTTTTCCCTGCGCGTTCAGGAACCGCCGAAGACCTCCTCGCGCCAGGCCCGTCCTCGGCGGGCAAAGTGGGCGTTCTTCTCGGCCGGGGTGTCGAAGTGCTCGTCGGCCCAGTCGCTGGCGTAGCCGGGCTCGCCGGCGAGGACGGCCGCCGAGTGGCCGAGCAGCACGTCCGCGCTCCGTAGGAACGCCTCCCGGACGGGGGCGAGTTCGGCCGCCTCGAACGCATCCACGAACCGCTGGCCCGGTGCGTTCATCTCCGTGCCGACCACCAGCGGCAGGTGCCGCCGCTCGGCCCGCTCGACGATGTCGTAGAGGTTCGCGAGTTTCGTCTCCCGGGTGTCCGGGTCGGGCACGTTCCAGTTGCGGTCGGGGATGACGTTGAGGGCCGCCGAGCCGGCGGCCTGGTGCAGGTCCAGCAGTTCCTCGATGTCCGTCTCGCCCTGCCGCGTGCCGTCGAGCCACGTGGCGGTCGGAATCGCCCCGACCGCCAGGGCGAAGCGGTTGACCTCGGTCATCAGGGGGAAGGTGTCCGGCCCGGGTTCCTGGTACCCCGCCCCGCCGCGCTTCATGGTCTTGCGGCGGATGAGGGCCTGGAGGCGTCGGCTGTCATCCAGCAGGTCGGCCATCTCGTCGGCGGCCGCACCGAGACGGTCCGCCCAGAACCGCGCGCGGGCTTCGCGGTCGGGGAAGACGGCCTCGGCCTTGGCCTGGTACGCGACGCAGAGGTGCCGCTCGGTCGGCGTGCCGGAGGGGGACAGGGGCAGCACGTCGGCCGCGTAGTCCAGGACGACCGGGTCGAGGCAGGCGTTGACGCGCTGGACGACGGACTCGTTGCGCCGGCGGGCGCTGGCGCGAAGCATCTCGGCGAACTCCCGGGCCCACGGATCCTCGACCGCCGAGCCCGCCACGCCCATCACCATGTGGTAGACGATGCCGGGTTCGCCGGGCGAGTTGATCTCGCGCGTCGAGAATTCGGGGATGTACGCCCGCGTTTCCAGGCCCGCGACGGTCGGGATGCCGAGCCGCCGGCCGGCGCGGTGGAACTCGTCGGCGCCGTCCAGCAGGTCGAAGTCCACGAGGCCGGCGGCCCGGAGGCCCTCGCGCCGGGCTCGCCACACGATGTGCGTCGGCGAGTAGCCCAGCGCGTTGTACGAGTAGAACGAATGGGCGTGCAGGTTGACCTTCGGCTCGGGCTCCGGCAGGGTGACGGCTCCCGCGCGGGCGCGGTCGATGAGGTCCGCCAGTGCCTGCTCGCGCACGGCGGGGTCGAAGTGGTCGAGGCGGGCTTCGAGGCTGGCAATGCTATCGTCCATTGGCGCGGATCCTTTGGTTTGCGTGGGTGTGGAGGCGAAACGCCCGCGTCTATACCACGTGGCTGGAGCAGATGCAACCGTCGCGGCGTTCGGCTATGACCCGTCGGCCTTGGGCTGGAGGATGATTTCGCCGAGACGGTACCGCCGATGGCCGTCGCCGTGCTTCAGCGGCAGGGCGATGACGGGCGCCCCGTCGCGCCGGCCGACGGACACCCACAGCGTGTACGTGCCCGGCGTCACGGGCATGGCATACCGCCGGGGGCCGTCGCGGTGGAGTCGCGGGACCGTCAGGCGCGACGTCAGCGTTCGCGTGGGCGCTTGGCCGGGCGGGCCGACCTCGAGCGACCGCAGGTCCGCGCCGGGCTGCACGTGGACGAAGGCAATGCCGCCGTCCGCGTCTTTCAGGGTGAACGCGACGAACCCGCCGGGATAGCAGGGCGCGACGCCGGCGTTCGCCCACGTGTGTTTCACCTCAAACGGTTCGCCCAGGCGGGTTTGCTTCGGCCACGCGGCCTCGCGCAGGTGCAAGCGGTACCCCATGCGTTGGTTGATGAGGCGGACGGCCTCCCGGTTCTCGGCGAGCATGACGCGCGGCCACCAGTGGATCGACATGTAACTGGCGTGGTACTCCTCGACGGCCTTGACGAGCAGGTCGGGATCCCATGCCTTCTTGTGTTTCGAGGGGCCGTAATGCTGGTGCTCCAGGATGACCGGCAGCCGAGGCCAGAACGCCTGGGCGAGGTCCGCGTGGTACCACGACCTCGGCGGCGGCTGGACCATGATGCTGTCGTCGCGGAGCGCCACGCCGCGCTCCAGGGCATAGTCGGTAATGGGGGCACGCCCTTGGCGTGCGTCGTGGCCGGCGTAGTCGTCGTTGATCGCCAGCAGGGTCCGCCTGAAGTGCTTGACGTGGAGGTCCACGTGCCGCTTCTTTACGTCCAGGGGCACCTGGAGCCAGGTGCTTGCGCCAGTGTGCCCCTCGCCCCAGACGCCGTAGGAGCCGATGTCGATGAACGCCATGTGCGGGTTGCCGTCGTACCGGCGGGCGAAGGCGACGAGGAAGTTCTCCAGTTTCGCCAGGAAGACCGGGTCGCCGTAGTCAGGTTCCCAGAAGGGGCCGCCCTTGTGAGCCCCCTTGCCGGGCGTGAAGTCGTGTCCCTTGGCGCCGGCCTCCTTGACCCACTCGGGGGTGGCGTAGCGCATCCAACTCTCGGAGCACGTGATCCGCAGGGCGATCTGCACCCCCGCATCGCCGAACCGCCGAGCCGGCGTGTCGAGCCACGACCAGTCGAGGCGGCCTTCCTCCGGTTCCAGCAGGGCCCACGGCAGCCGCAGGTAGATGACCGAGAGGCCCGGCCAGTCGCGGAGCGTGTCCGAGGGCGCCAGGCGGGAGCCGTAGTTCTTCGGTACGTTGGAGTAGTAGTGGAACGTCCAGCCCATCATCGGATTGACGAGCGCCTCGCGGGTGTCCTGCGGGCGGACGATGACGGTTTCAGTTTCGGCGGCGCCGACCGCGGCGCCGGCGACAAGGACGACAGGACAGAGAACGAGTAACCGCACAATGAGCCTCCCGGAATTCGGTCGTGTGGGCGATAGGACGAACACCGCCGTCACGCGCGGTCGCGGGCAGCTCCGACGCGGGCCTTGAACCGCTCGGTGTCCTCGCGGGTCTGGGCGACGAAACTGTTATCCTCGATCGTGCCGAGGACGGCCTCCATCTCGGTTTCGCTCTCGTACACCATCCGCCGGAACGGGCTGTCGAAGTCCTTCTTGCGGGTGGCGTACACCTGGTCGGCGATCTCCTGCTGGACCTCGGCGGCGGAATCGAGCGCGCCCGCCCACGCCTCGGCGGTCAGGGCCTCCAGGCCGAGCAGGTCGCGGAGCGTCGCGAAGGCGTGTCGCTGCTTCGCCTCCGGATAGGCGGCCCAGAGACGATCGTAGGCGGCGTGGATGGCGTCCCAGGAATCGAGGTCGCCGTTGCGGATGCGCTTCCGGAGCGTGTCCACGTCCTCCCGCCGTATCAGTTGGCCGCCCAGGTTCATCCAGCGGGGTTCGCGGGGGCCGTCGAGGGCCTGGGCCATGGCGGCAAAGTCAGCGTCCGGATGGGCGTCCAACCAGTCGAGGAGGTTCTTCACGGCGTAGTAGGTAAGCATCCGGCCGTAGGCGTCGTAGCCCTCGCGGACCTTGAGGACGACGGTGGGCCGGCGGCTGTTCTCGACGCTCTCGGCGCGGACCTCGAGGCCGGCCAAGGCGTCGGCGGGTCCGGCCAGGAGGTCCCGTCCGCGGTCGGCCAAGGCGTCGTCCGTGAGGTCGTCGGCGCGGGTGCCCTCGGCGGCCAGGGCTGCCCGCGCGGTCCAGATCGCGAGGAGCCGGCGGCCGGCCAGCATCTCCTCCGCGGTGTCGGGGGCGAGGGAGTCGAACTCGATGTTCTGGACCTTCAAGCCCCGCTTGTCGCGCCGGCCGAACTTCCAGGTGTTTCGGGCCAGGGCGTACATGTTATAAAGCCACCAGTACGCAGGCATGAGTTGGAGCCGCGCCCCCGACTCGTTCTGCGAGACCAAACAGAAGGGCAGGGGGACGTCCAGTTCCGCCGGGTAGTCGCCCTTGGCCACCAGGCAGAAGGAGGCGAACCGGCAGTTGTGCTTGAGGCTGACGCACAGGCCGGGCCAGAAGCCTCGACCGGCGTGGATCTCGCCGTCGGGGGCCCGGCTGTTGTGGTTCGAGCCGATGGTGGCGCAGGCGGCGATGTTCGACTGGCCCATGACCATCGAGGCGATGAGGAACGAGTTGTTGTGGTGCTGCTCGTGGGCCGGGAAGATGAGGTTGTTCAGGATCTCGCAGCACGAGACGGTGGAGTTCGCCCCGAGGCAGGAGTGGATGAGCCGGGCGCCGTACTTCAGGTTCGAGTTCTCGCCCAGGACGAACCGGACGGCCTTGCATCCGTAGAAGATGTGGCATCCGCGGCCGATGATACCGTTGACGAGTTCGACGCCCTCGCCAATCTGGCTGGGCTCGTCCTGGCTGGAGTTGATGGTCAGGTTTTTGAGTTTGTTGGCGCCCTTGACGTAGACGCACGGTCCGACGCGGACGTCCTTGATGATGCGCGAGTTCTTGATGACGCAGTCGTCGCCGACGGTGCCGTAGAACCCCCGCCGGGGGTCGAACGCCCGCTGGGTGATCTCGCTGAGGCGGGCCGCCAGGTCCGCGTCGTCAGGGAAGCGGACCCACAGGGTGGCGTCGGCGGCGATCATGCCGTCGAACGGCAACACGCTGCGCCCGCCGG
Source organism: uncultured Anaerolineales bacterium (assembly GCA_964437855.1). GTDB lineage: Bacteria > Planctomycetota > Phycisphaerae > FEN-1346 > FEN-1346 > BS750m-G62. The sequence goes on from CAYTJE010000022.1 coordinate 16,401, forward strand.
CCTCGTTCACCAGGTCGAGCCAGACACGGACGTCCTCGTCCTCGCCCTCCTTGACGATGCCGTTGCCGAACTTCGCGTGGTTCGTGCAGCACATCTCGTCGATGTTGGCCAGGATGACCCGGCTGCCGATGATGTAGTAGGCCAGGTAATCGACGTTATGGACGGCCACGTTGTCGCCGAGGTCGCAGGAGATGATGCGGCTGTTCGTCAGGCCCACGGGCACCGTCAGGTCGTGGTGGCGGAGGTAGACGTGCTCCAGGCGGCCGATGCGCACCAGGCCGTGGAACTCGCAGTTGCGGACGTGGGTGGCGTCGAACTCGTCCGTGACGAGGATGTCGTCCCAGTTGTCGCAGACGTTGCCGTTTTTGACGAGGGTCTCGATTTCCTCGGCCCGGAGGTTGCGCCATTCGCCCGGCTCGCGGTGGCTCTGCTGGTTGCGCAGGTAGTACTCGTCGCAGCCCTCGGGCACGTGCGGGCCGGTGATGAAGTTCCGGCCGAGCGAGCCGGGGGGCAGCACCTGGGTCTCGTTCATGGTGGTCTCCGATGCGCGTGGGCGCGGCGCTGCCTGCGCGGTGGGCAGTCCTGCCCGCCGCGCCGCCGCTCGAGATTGTCATTCCGAGCGAGCGAAGCGAGTCGAGGAATCTCGCCGTGCCAGCGGCAAAACGGCAACGACCGCGGCGAGATTCTTCGTCGCCCTTGCGGGCTCCTCAGAATGACAAGCGTGGGTTTTATCGGTGTCAATCGCCTTCCATCTGCCCGGCGATCCAGTCGTAATACTCGCGCATCGTCAAATTCGCCGCCGCCGCGTCATCGCAAAAGACGAGCGTCTCCGGGTGCCACTGGAGCGCGCTGGCGGTAATCATGCTCGTGACGGGTCCCTCGACGGCGGCCGCCAGCGCCTCGGCCTTGTTCGCCCCGCCCACGACCATGACGCACGTGCGGGCCTCCAGGACGGTCCCCACGCCCATCGAGATAGCCGACGTGGGCACGTCCTCCGCCTTCTCAAAGAAGCGGCTGTTGTCCTCGATGGTCTGCTTCGTCAGGTACACCCGGCGGGTGCGGGAACCCAGGCTGCTGCCGGGCTCGTTGAAGGCGATGTGCCCGTCGCTGCCGATGCCCAGGACCTGGAGGTCGATGCCGCCCGCCTCCACGATTTTTTTCTCGTAGCCGGCGCAGAACGCCCGCCAGTCCTCCTCCGTGCCGGAGGGCACGTGCGTCCGTTCCATTGGCACGTTGATGTGGTTGAAGAGGTTCTCGTTCATAAAATAGCGGTACGACTGCGGATGGTCGCCCGGCAGGCCGCCGTACTCGTCCAGGTTGAACGTGGTGACGCCCGAAAAGTCCAGCCCCTCCTCGGTGTGCAGGCGGATGAGTTCGGTGTACAGGCCGACCGGGCTGGAGCCCGTGGCGAATCCGAGGACGGCGTCCGGCTTGGCGCGGACGAGGTCGGCCACGCGCTTGGCGGCCTTGCGGCTGAGGGAGTCGTAGTCGGGGCAGATGATGACGTGCATCGATGTCTCCTTCGTAGATCGTGTTCCGTGCGTGACGGCTCCGGGGGTGCGCCTGCATTTCAAGAGGTTCATGCCAGGGCGGAAGCGCTCGCAGCGCAAACGCCGCAGAGGACGGCGCTTACGCCTCGTCGCCCCGGTATTGCTTCCAGAAGTCGGGCATCAGTTCGCGGGTCTTGGCCTCCATTTCCTGATCGCTGATGGCCGTCAGGCGCCCCTCCTTTTCGTACTGGTCGATGACCCACCGGGCGAGTTTGGCACACTTGATCTTCGAGATGCGCTCATCGCCCTTCAGGCCTAGAAAAGAGTTGACCCAGTGGGCCACGCCGTCGGCGCCGCTCTTGTCGGTGATGGCGACGCGCGGCGGGCGGTCGAGGAGGGCGCCTGTATCGAAGATGTTGTAGATCTGTTCGTACCGCCTCAAGCCACCCGCGTGGATGCCGGCCCGCGTCGTGTTGAAATGTTTGCCCACCAGCGGGTAGTTGTCCGGGATGGGGAACCCGATGGAGCGCATATACTCGGCCAGTTCGGTAATGGCCCGGGTGTCGATGCCCGAGAGGTCGTGCTTCAGGGCGATGTACTCGATGACCGAGCCCTCCAGGGGCGGGTTGCCGGTCCGCTCGCCGAAGCCGAAGATTGTCGTATTGACGAAATCGCATCCGTATAGCCACGCCGTCGCCGCGTTCGCGTGCACTTTGTGGAAGTCGTTGTGCCCGTGCCATTCCAGCCGGCTGCTCGGCACGCCGCACTCCCGGTTCAACTTGTAGATGAGTTTGGGAATGCTGCGCGGGAGGCGGGCACCCGGGAACGACAGGCCGAAGCCCATCGTGTCGCACAGGCGAATCTTGACGGATTGTTCCTCCGGCACGCCCTCGCACATCTCCATCAGGCGGTCGACGAAGGGCAGGACGAACCCCTCGATGTCGGCCCGGGTCACGTCCTCCAGGTGGCAGCGGGGCCGGACGCCCGCCTCCAGGGCCGCGTCCACGACCTCGCAGTAATGGTCCATGCACTCCCGGCGGCTCTTGAAGCCGAGTTTATGAAAGATATGGTAATCGCTGGAGGAGGTCAGCATGCCGGTCTCCGCCAGGCCCGCCTCCCGGACGAGGCGGAAGTCGCCTTTCTCAGCCCGGATCCAGCCCGTGCACTCCGGATACGGGTGGCCGAGGTCCCGGCAGGCATCCAGCGCCTCGCGGTCGTTCTTCGTGTACAGGAAGAACTCGGTCTGGCGGACCACGCCGCTGGCGCCGGCGATGCGGCCGAGCAGGTCATAGATGCGGACCATCTGCTCGGTCGTGTACGGCGGGCGAGCCTGCTGGCCGTCGCGGAACGTCGTGTCGGTGATGGCGATGTCGCGGTCGGCCACGCTCCGGAAGTCGAACGTCACCGGCTCGCCGTCGATCATCTCCGTGACCGGCCCCTCGAAGTGGATGAGCGGCGGCAGGTCGTACGGATACGTGTCCGGCACCAGGTTCGGCTCGGTCGTGTCCTGGAGGGGATGGGGTTTCTGCGGGTCAGACATGGGACCTCCCTGTCAAACAAGTTCGCTCTGCCGTCGATCGCAGGTCGACGCGACCGGGTGGCATGGTCACGCTTGTCGTGGCCATGTGCTTAGCGCGGCGGGCAGTCTTGCCCGCCGCGCGGTGCCCAAGACTGAGCACCGCGCGATATCTCGCATGGCCACCCGGTCATCCTAACCCTCTCCCGCCCGGGGAGAGGGAATACGGCTCCGTTACTCCTCGATCTCGACGCCCTGCTCCTTGCAGCACTTCGTGATGAAATCGACGGCGCCGCCGACGGTCTCGACCGAGAGGGCGGCCTCTTCCTCCATGTCGATGCCGAACTCCTCCTCGAACATGGCCACCAGTTCGATCGACTGGACGCTCTCGGCGCCCAGGTCGACGGCAAAGTGGTGTTCCGGTCGGATCTCGGCGGGGTCGACGTTCAGGACCTGGGCGGTCACCTGCTTGACGCGCTCTTCGACGGTGGCCATCGTTTTCCTCCTGTTGCTGTCGCTTTGCGTTTTCGAACCCGCCGGGCGGACCGAGCCGCGATCGTAAGATCGCGGGTACTCTCCGGCACAAGGTCGCGCAGCAAGGCGACCCTCTCGCCCACACATCTTACGTACCCGCGAACTCGCGTTTGCGTCTCGCCGGGTCGGGCGCCCTACAGTTTCCGCATGGCCCGCCGGCCCTTTTTGATGAGTTCGTCGCGTTGGGGGCGGGTCATTGCGAACACGTGGTTCCACATGGCCTCGTCGGCCTCGGTCCACTCCCGGCCCCGGCGCCCCATAACCTGGGCGGCGGTCCGGTACAGCGCCTTCTTGCCGAACCCTTTCGTCACCACGCCCTCCAGCAGGCAGGCGAACGAGGGGATGAACTTCTGGAGGGGCTTGCCGGTGGCCATGATCAGCCCCATCGCGCCCACGTACGCCCCCGTGTTCAGGAGCGTGCCGATCGAGGTCTTCGTATGGTCGCCGATAAAGGCCCCCACCTTGTTCGAGCCCGTATCGGTCGGCCGGTGCCCGTACATAGTGACCGAGACGTTTCCGTAATCGTTCTTCAGGTCGGAGTTGGTGGTCAGGGCGCCCAGGTTCACCCACTCGCCCACGTAGGCATGCCCTAAAAAGCCGTCGTGATATTTGTTGGTGTACCCCTGAATGACGGAGCACTCGACCTCGCCGCCGATGCGGCAATGCGGGCCGATGGAGTTGCCCTCGTGGCACTTGGCGCCCAGCAGGACCGTGTCGGGGCCGATGTAGCACGGTCCCACGATCCGGGTGAACGGGTGGATCTCGGCGCCCTCGTCGATCCACACGGGCCCTTCCGTCGCGTCGATGACCACCATCGGGTGCACCACCGCCTTCGGGGCCACGTAGACGTCCTTTCGGCTGCCGCGGATGGCCGAGGGGTCCTCCACGGTGCCCTCGATGCCGCTCCGGCCGGCGGCCGCGAAGTCCGCCGTCAACTGCTCGGGGCCCGCCAGCATCAGGTCCCAGATGTACTCGTACGTGGCCACGGCCGGCTGCTCGGCCCGGGACGGGTCCAGACTTCGGACCGGCAGGCGGTCTCGCGCCGCGGCGAGGAAGGCGTCGACATCGCCCGCGGGCAGGGCGGCCGCCTCCGCCTCGCTCAACCGGGCATAGAGGAGATGCCCCTCGGCGTCGAGGGCGAGGCGGCCGGTCTCTGCGGTCGGCACGTCGAAGGTGTCGGCCCGGACGCGGGCGTCCACCAGCAGCAGGTCGTCGCCCGCCAGCGACGACGCCTCGTTCACCGGCCAGGTCGTTTTGGCCCGGTAGGCCTCGGCCATGTAGTCGGGCACGAAGCACGCCACGTCGTCCGCCGCGACCCGGCGGTCGAGTTTCTCGCCGAGGGTCGTGATCCCGGTCCGCAGGTCCCAGAGGGGCCGGCTGAGCGTCAGGGGGTGGAACCGGCTTCGGACCTCGTGGCTCCGGTCGACCAGGATAAGGCGCATGGACTCTCCCTTCGGGCACGGCCTCGCGGAACCCGACAGGCTAGTTAAGCCCCCCGCGCTTGTCAACGCAAAAGAAGGCCTGTGCAGGTGGGCCCGGAGCACACGCCGTCCGGGGGGCCGGTGCCGGGTCAGCCGGCCAGGGCGGCCGCGAGTTCGGCCACGGTCCGGCCGAGTTTGCGGCACTCGCCGACGGCCCGCTCGTCGGGGCCGCCGATCGCCACCGGACCGTAATGGTCCCGCTCGGACGTGCCCCGGACGACCATGCCGTGGATAAGCATCGCCTCCAGGATCGACAGCAGACACGTCTCGTTGCCGCCGGCGAGGTTCCCGGCGCTGGTGAACGCGCCGCCGACCCGCCCCTCCAGTTGGCCTTGGAGGACCACGCTGGCGTCGAAGAGGGCCTTGACCTCGGCAGCCATCTGGCCGTAGTAGGTCGGGCTGCCGACGATCAGGCCGTCGTAGTCCGCGAGGTTTTTGGCGTCGACCTGGTCGACGGGCTTCAGGTCCACGTCGGCCGTCGGGACCTCGCGGGCGCCCTCGGCCACGTGCCCGGCCATCGCCTCGGTGTTTCCGCTGCGGGAGAAGTGGGTGACGAGGATTCGGGGCATGGTCGGTTCCTCCGGTTCGGCGGCCGGTGCAGACGCGTTGTCAGAAGGTTCCTGCGCGGTGGGTCTCGGCATACGCCTCCGTATGGACGCACCCACCGCGCCGAGCAGGGCAGGTACTGTCATACCGCGGGGCGCGTCGTGACGCAAGCGGTTGTCCAGTGCCAGAGGTACGGCTGTACTATAGCCACGGGCGCGAGCCCGTGGAACAAGAGGGCCTTTAGCAAAGCGGAGCCCCGTCAGGGGCGATTGCGTTCAGTCGCCCCTGTCGGGGCTCATGATATTCCGAACTGACCATTGTATCCCGGGCTTGCGCCCGGGACTACAGCGCAGCGCCCCTGCCGGGGCCGACGGCACGACAGGCTTGTTTCGCGAATTGGTTTGATATCGCAGCGGCCCGGGGGTAGGCTGCGCGCATCTACGATTCCATGCGAAAGGGGTTGGCCATGTCTCTCCGCCGCTCGCTCGCCGCCGTCCTGACGGTTTCCCTGACCGCTTTTCTCTGCGCCTCCTGCGCCGATACGGGCGGCGACACCTGGCAGCCGCCGCGAATCGTCCGCATCGAAGGGGTCAAGGGCGCCTACAGCGTCTCGCCCATGTACGGGACCCTTTTCGGCAGCCCGGTCCACCCGACGGAGGGCGGCGACCAACCACTGAAGGCCGACGAGGGCGCCACGTACGTCCTCGTCCGGGACGGTGAACTGGTGGCGTCCGTGGATGGCATGCCGTTCCCCTACGCTGCCGGCGACGGCACGACCCTCTCGGTCGAGGCCGACGAGGGGAAGGTGGTCCTGGGCGGCAAGACCGTCGCGATCAAACTCGACGCCGCGGAGGGCAAAGGCTGGACCTGGCTGCGCGATGCCCCGGACGAGTCCCTCGCGGCCCTCCGCCTGGTTCAGGTGGACGGTCCGGCGCCGGAGGGCGGCGATGCCGAGGCCGCCGCCGCGGAGGCTCGCCAGGCGCTGGCCCGGCTGGCCAAAGCCAACCCGCACCTGGGCGTGCTGCTGGATGACGCGTCGGCCGTGCGGCCGGTGCTCGAGACGCTCGACCCGCCGTGGCTTTCGGTCGGCGACGCCAAGTTAACCGAAGAGGACAAGGCGCTGCTGGCCGCCGAGCCGGCGTTGCACACGCTGATGATGAGCGGCAAGGGGCAGAACGGTCTCGGTTTCCTCTCGCGGCTCGGGGGCCTGCGGACGCTTACCATCACCAACTGGAAAGGGCCGGAGGAGGACAAGCCGCCTGTGGCCCTGCCCACGATTCCCTCGCTGCGGACGCTCATCGTCTTCGGCGCCGAGATGAAGGACCTGGGGCCCGTGGGCAGCCAGCCGAACCTCCGGGAACTCGTGATGGTTCTATCGGAGACGCTGACGGACCTGGGCGGGTTGGCGAAGATGCCGGGCCTGCGGGCCCTCTCGCTCCAGGGCTGCAAGCAGGTCACGGACCTCTCGGCCCTTTCGGCCCTGAAGCGCCTGCGGTGGCTGGCCCTGCCGCCGAAAACCACGCAGGAACAGTTCCAGCAGGTTTGCTCGATGCACCCGGACCTGCTCGTGCTCCAGGCCGTGGGGTGCGAGAAGGTGACCGACCTCGCCCCGGCGGCGGGGCTGAAACGGCTCCGGGTGCTGTGCGCGGGCCCGGCGGCGCCGCTTGAGCCGCTGGCCGGGGCCGGGTCGCTGAAACTCCTCGGCGTCCACACGCCGAAGGATCAGCCGGAGGTCGACCGGAAGAAGACCGAGCAGGCCATCGTCCGGGTGATGGAGGCCAACCCCGACCTGGTCGTCGTCGAGGTCGGGCCGCTTTGCCTGGGGTCGGGGTGGATTCTTGCCCTGGCTCCGCTGGGCCTGGCCGCCTGGCTCCTGGCACGCCGCCGAGGCGCGGAGCAACGGCGTGTATCCAAGTGACCCGTGAGGGGTGCGCGGTCGGTCTCCGCACCGACCGCGCGAGACTGTGAACACGCGCGGCGGGTGCGGAGACCCGCCGCGCTCCACCCGGAGCGTACCCTGCGGTCCTCGCGTGGCCAGGGGGTAGCCGAGGCGGCCCTGGTGGCCGTCGGGATGGTGGCCTTCGCGCTGCTCTCGGCAGCGGGTGCTGGCCGCGGGGCGGCCGCGGGGCTCGTGCTCGTTGCCGGGGCCTTCTATCTCTCGCTTCGGTCCGGAGACCGGCCGGCGGACCTCTTCGGCGTCGTGCCCTTTCCCCCGCGGGCGTGGCTGAAGGCGGCGGGGGGCGCTGCGCTGGGGCTCGGCTTGGGCGCCGCGTACCGGTGGGCCTGGATGCCGGCGCCTCTGCCGGCGGACCTTCGGCCGTTCGTGCTCGTGGCAATGGCCATCGGGGCGGCCGAGGAGATGCTTTATCGCGGGTACGTCCAGGGGCGGGTGGCGGCGGCGCTGACGAGGCATAGCGCGGCGGGTCTTCGTACCCGCCGGGCGTATTCAGCATGGGGCCGCGCCGGGCGGGGTGGGTCTTCGTATCCACCGCGCCACAGCAGGGAAGCGCGCGGCGGGTGCGGAGACCCGCCGCGCGCCATCATCTCGATAGTCGCAGCGAGCCTCCTGGCGGCCGGGGCGCACACGGCGTACAAGACGGCCCTGTTCGCCTTCCCGCCTGCGGGTATCGAGGTGGATTACGGGTTTCTCGTGCTCTGGACGCTCGTCGGCGGGGCGGCGTTCGGTGCCCTGCGGGCGTGGGCCGGCAGCGTCTGGCCGGCCGTAGCGGCCCACGTGGCGTTCGATCTCGTGGCCTACGGCGACGCGGTCCGGGCGCCGTGGTGGGTGTGGATGTAGCGAATGCGGAATGCGGAGTGAGGAGTGAACGGCAAGGAGCATGGAACCGCTTCTCCGGCGGGGGCGTCTAACACTACAACGC
>CAYTJE010000023.1:0-24647 GCA_964437855.1 uncultured Anaerolineales bacterium
CGTCCAAAACGGGGAAACCGCAGCACAAGCCACACCGAACGCGGCGTAAGACATGGTGCGCGGGACAGGATTTGAACCTGCAAGGCCGTTTTTGTGGCCACCAGCACCTCAAGCTGGCGTGTCTGCCAATTCCACCACCCGCGCACGTTCCACTTATAGATTACCGCTTACGGCCGCCCTGTCAAGTCCCCAGCAAAGGAAGAACCATGTCATCTCGACCGAGTCCCCGGCCTCGCGTGAGTGAGGCCGGGGCGAGCGGAGAGGTCTCGCCTTGAACGTGGTTCATAAGACGCAAACGACCACGGCGAGATTCCTCGACTCGGCCCGTACCCTTTTACAGAACGGGTCCGTAGGGACGGGCCTCGCTCGGAATGACATCTGCGAGCCTAAGCCCGCGCCTTCCGGTTGACGGGCCGGGCTCCGCCCGGCATGATGGACCGCCATGGCGCTGAAACTGGTGATCTTCGACCTGGACGGCACGCTGCTCGCCTCGCCGCTCGACTTCGACGCGGTCCGGGCCGAGATCGGCCTGCCCGACGGGCAGCCTATCCTGGAGGCCCTGGCCCGCCTCCCGCCGGCGGAGCGCGGCCGGGCCGAGGCCGTCCTCGACCGGCACGAGACGGAGGCGGTGGCGGCGTCGCGGCTCATCCCCGGGGCCGCCGACCTCCTGGCCTGGCTGCGGGCACGCGGTCTGAAGGTGGCGCTCTTGACGCGGAACAGCCGGGCCAGCGTCCAGGCGGCCGCCCGCCGGCACGGCCTGGTCTTCGACGCCGCCGTCACCCGCGAGGACCATGAACCGAAGCCCTCGCCGCGGGGCGTCCGGCACCTGATGGCCGCCTGCGGGGCCGGAGCCGAGGAGACCGTCCTGGTGGGCGATTATCGGTTCGACGTGGAGGCGGGCGCGGCTGCGGGTGTCCGAACGGTCGCCGTCGCGGCCGAGCCGACCCACTGGTCCGCCGGGGCGACGTGGCAGGCGGCGGACCTGGCCGCCGTCCGCGGCATCCTGGCGGGCCTGCTCGAAGACGGCTGAGGGGGCCCGAGTGTGCGCGGCGGGGCGGCGAAGCAGAGCGGGGCAATCCCCGTTTGTCATTCTGAGCGCAGCGAAGAATCTCGCCGTGTGCATCTGGCACAATAACGACCACGACGAGATTCTTCGTCGCCCGAACGGGCTCCTCAGAATGACAGCGCGTAGGGCCTTACGGGGGGGGGCACGGAGGGCGCGAGGGGAAGCCTTGCCGCCCTCGGCCGCCGCCCCTATAATCGCCGCCCAGCCTTGGTCCCGGAGTCGCGGCCGACGTGGCGGGTGGCACGCCTTCGCGGCGTACGCGTGTACCCCGACACAGAGCGCATGCTTTCGCGAAGGCGCGAAAGCATGCCACCCGGCGAGCGCGGGGCGCACCCCCTCGCGGGAGGTTCCATGCTGCCGCTGGCGAACATCCTGGCCCGGCCGCTGCGGACGGCCATCAGCATGCTGGCCGTCGGCGTCGGCGTGGCGCTGTTCCTGGTGCTGGTCGGGCTGACGAGCATGCTGGACGAGATCGCCCGGCGGACCACGCAGGTCGAGGCCCACCTGATGGTCTGGCCGGCGTCGGACCAGGTGGTCGTCAGCGGGGGCCTGCCGGCCGAGAAGGTCGAGCGCGACCTGGAGGGCATCCCCGGCGTCGCCCGCGCCATTCCGGTGCTCCGCTGGCCGCTGAAGATGGCCGGCCGCGTCCAGAACGTGTACGGCATCCGTCCGGGGGACTGGCGGTACTTCGCCTCCGCGGGCCAGATGGTGGCGGGCCGGCCGCTGGAGGGCGGCGACGAGATGGTCATCGACACCCGCCTGGCCGACGCCGGCGGGTACGACGTGGACCAGACCATCGAGCGGTGGGGCCGGACGTACCGGATCGTGGGCATCGCGCGGGAGGGCGTGGCCGGCCGCGTCTTCATGCCCATCGACACGGTGGGCGAGGCGCTCCACCAGGCGAGCCGGCGGGCGTCGTTCTTCTACGTGCGGGCGGCCGACGCGCGGCAGGTGGAGCCGGTGCGGGAGGCCATCCGCGGGCGGGGGCTGAACGTCTTCACGATGGACGAGTTCTATGATGTGCTTGCATCCAGTTTCGTGGATATGGACAAGGTCATCGGTGCGGTCGTCTTCGTGGCCGGGTTCGTCTGCTTCCTGGTCATCCTGCTGACCGTGTACACGATGGTCATCGAGCGGACGCGGGAGATCGGCATCCTGAAGGGCATCGGGGCCTCCCGCCTCCAGGTGTTCGGCCTGGTGCTGGCCGAGGCGGGCCTGATTGCGGCGGGCGGCATCGTGGCCGGGTTCGGCCTGACCTGGGTCGCCCGGGCCGTCATCCTCCGCGTCCAGCCGCTGTGGACGGTCGAGATTCCGCCGGTCCGGCACGCGTACGCGGCCCTGCTGGCCGCGGGCGGCACGCTGCTCGGGGCCCTGCACCCGGCCGCCCGCGCCGCCCGGCAGGACGCCGTCGAGAGTCTGCGGGAGGAATGACACGCGACCTCCCTCTCCCTTGATGGGAGAGGGACGGCTCGTGCTTCGCAGCGAAGCGCCGCTTCGCAGAGTAGCAGGTGAGGGTGAAGATATTGCGCGGTGCCCAGTCTTGGGCACCGCGCGGCGGGCAAGACTGCCCGCCGCGCTAATCGCAAGAGGTTCCCCCTCACCTACCCTCTCCCGCCAGGGGAGAGGGATGAGAAACAGCCGAATGAATCGACACACAAGCGAGGCGTCCAAATACAACCCATGACCCCCATCATCGAAACCCGCAACCTGACGAAGGTGTACCGGAGCGACGGCGTCGCGACGCCGGCCCTGCGCGGCGCCAACCTGACCGTGGAGGCCGGCGAGTTCGTCTCGGTCATGGGGCCCTCGGGGTGCGGCAAGAGCACGCTGCTGTACCTGGTGGGCCTGCTGGCGACGCCGACCGAGGGGACCGTCCGCATCGCCGGGCAGGATACCGCCGCCCTCGGCGACGCCGGCCGCACCCGGCTGCGGCGCCGGCACATCGGGTACGTCTTCCAGCGGTTCAACCTGCTGCCGACGCTGTCGGCCGAGGGGAACGTGGCCCTGGCGCTGCGGCTGCGGGGCGAGCGGCCGGGCGGGACGCCGCGAGACATGCTCCGGGCCGTCGGCCTGGAGGGGAAGCGGCACCGCCGGCCCGGCAGGCTCAGCGTGGGCGAGCAGCAGCGGGTGGCCGTGGCCCGGGCCCTGGTGACCCGGCCGACGGTGCTCCTGGCGGACGAGCCGACGGGCAACCTCGACTCGGAGTCGTCGGAACGGGTGATGGACCTGGTGGGCCGGCTGCACCGCGATCGGGGTCAGGCGGTGGTCCTGATCTCGCACGACCCCCAGGTGGCCGGGCGCGCCGAGCGCCTCATAAGGATGCGCGATGGCCGACTCCTCGACGCCTGACGCCCCCGCCGACGCCCGGGACCTGCGGCTGGCGCAGCACGAGCGGCTGAGCCTGACCGGCTGGTTCGTGCCGTTCGCGCTGCTGATGGCCCTGGTGGGCGGGGTGTATCTGCTGGGCGGCGAGGGGTCGACGGCGGCGGGCCTGGCCATGCTGTTCGGGTACCTGAGCCTGGCGTGCACGTTCCTGCCGCTGCCGACGGCGTGGATCGTGATCTGGGCGGCGGCACCGGCGGCGAAGGGCGGCCTGGGCCTCGACCCGTGGGTCGTCGCCGGCGTGGGGGCGGCCGGCACCGCCGCCGCCAACATGCACGATTACTATTTACTAACATTCCTGCACCGGTACCAGCCGGTGCGGCGGGTTCGGCGGACGCGGCTGTACCGCCGGTTCGCCGCGTGGTACAACCGGGCGCCGTTCGGGACGCTGGCGGCGGCGTCGTTTCTGCCGATCCCGGTGGACGTGGTGCGGCTGCTGGCCATCAGCGAGGGATACAGCCGATGGCGGTTCGCCCTGGGGTCGCTGGTGGGCCGCTGGCCGCGGTATCTGCTGTTCGCGATCCTGGCCGACGCGTTCGAACTCGGCTGGCAGTGGGTCGTGGGGGTGCTGGGGGCGACGGTGTGCCTGGGCCTGTGGCGCGGTCTGCCGCCGATCGTCCGGCGCCTCCGCGGCCGGGGCCGTGAGCGAAGCGACGTGACAGAGGAGATATCGGAATGAGACGTTTCGCGTTGCTGGTATGGTGTGCGGGCCTGTGTCTGCCGGCGTCCGGCGTGGTGCGCGGCGGGTCGCCGCACCCGCCGGGTTCTTCGCTTTCGAGCGCGGCCACGCGCAAGGTCCCGCGCGGTGTATCTCCGGATGCACCGCGCGCGGACACGGACGGCGCGGCCCGTACGGGCCGCGCAAGAAGGTCGGGCAACGTCGTCATGCTGGCCGCCCCTGCTCCGGCCGAGGCGAAATCCGAAACGGCCGAAGCCCTCGCCCCGGAGGTGCGCACGGTCCTCGAGAAGATGGAGGCGGCGGGCGAGGCCATCCGCACCCTCCGCGCCCGGTTCGACTACGAACTGAATCAGACCCTATACGAGGATATCAAAAAACGTAAGGGCCGGCTGGCGTACAAGGCGCCGAACCTGCTCCGGTTCGAGTTCACGGACCGGCCGAAGGAGACGTTCGTCTTCGACGGGCGAATCGTCTATCACGTGAAGCCGTCCACGCATCAACTCATCCTGTGGGAGACGCGGGCCGCCGACGAGCCGCCCGTCGAGGCCCTGACGCTCGGCAAGACGCCGTTTCCCCTGCCCTTCGGGCAGAAGAAGGCGACCGTGCTCAAGCATTTCCGCGTCAGCCGCAACGCCAAGGCCGAGAAGACGGACCCGAAGAAGCGGGCGGTCCTGACCCTCGTCCCGCGCAAGGGCACGACGCTGGCGGAGGATTACGTGCGGATCCTCCTGTGGGTCGATACCCGGCGATGGATACCGACCCGCGCGCGGCTGCTGGACGCGAGCGAGAACATCACGACCGTGGACTTCCACCACATCGAGACCAACACGGAGGTGGCGGCCGAGGCGTTCACCCGGCCCGCGGTGCCGGACGACTGGGAGGTGGTGGAGCACCGGAAGGTGGAGGAGGGGGCGAAGTAGGGCTGCGTGAGCGTGCGGGACTGTTTCCGCGCGGCGGGTGTCCCCACCCGCCGCGCTGCCGACAAGCCCAATTCTGCGCGCGGTGGGTCAGGGGACCCCCCGCGCGGCAATGGGCCGAGTTCCTGCGCGGGGGAAAAGCAAACGACAACAGCCACGGCGAGATTCCTCACTGCGCTCGGGTACGTGTTTAGCGCTGTCATTCTGAGGGCCGTACGGCCCGAAGAATCTCGCCGTGGCCGTTTCCGTTTCGCCCTTCGCACGGCCCGTCCATACGGACCCGCGCTGTAAAAGGGTACGGGCTTCGCTCAGGGTGACAACTTGGGGCCCACGCTCAACACGTACGCGCTCGGGGTACAGCACTTCGTCGCCCTACGGGCTCCTCAGACTGACCGCGTGCAGGGCCTTACGGCCGCAGCCGCCCGATCAGGCGCCGAGTTCAGCCTTGATGGCGTCGGCGTGGCGCTGGAGGGTCTCCGGGTCGGACTCGCCGGCCGGCCAGCGGTAGCCGAGCCCGTCGTCCGGCACGCGGGGGATGAAGTGGACGTGGACGTGTCCGACGGCCTGGCCGGCCACGCGCCCGTTGTTCTGGAGAACGTTGAGGCCGTCGGCGCCCATGGCCTGCTGCACCGCGCGGGCCAGGGCCGGAATCTGCCGGCCGAGGTGGGCGACCTCGTCCGGCGGCATCTCGCCGATGACCTGGTAATGCTTCTTGGGCACCAGGAGCGTGTGGCCGTCGGCGAGCGGGCCGATGTCCATGAAGGCGAGGCACCGCTCGTCCTCGTAGACGCGCGTGCAGGGGATCTCGCCGGCGGCGATCTTGCAGAAGATGCAATCGTCGGGCATGGTGGGTCCTCTCTTGAGCGGGGCGGGGCGCCTGGTGCCACCCGCGTACTTCCCGCGCGGAGGGTCCCGGCATACGCCTCCGTGTGAAGGGACCGCCGCGCTTTATACTCGTCCTGCTCCGCGCGGCGGGTCAGGAGACCCACCGCGCGGGACGTGTCGGGCAAGCAGGCCAGATACCTGTCATCCTGAGCGCAGCGAAGGATCTCGCCGTTCCGGCAACGTAAGCACGAAGACCAAGGCGAGATTCTTCGGGCCGGATGGCCCTCAGAATGACATCGCTATACGGTTGCCAGGTCACGTCAGCCTGCGCGCCTTGCGGAAAAAGCCGCGTCCGGCCGTCCGGCCCCTACTCTTCGGCCTGGGCGGTTTCGCGTTTTTCGACGAGTTCGAGGCGGCAGAGTTGGGTGCCGTCGCCGACGCGCCGGCGGGCGAGTTTGATGACCCGCGTGTAGCCGCCGGGCCGGTCCGCGAAGCGCGGGGCCACCTCGTCGACGAGTTTTTTGGCGGCCTCCTCGTCCTGGAGGCGGGAAGCCACGTGCCGACGGGACTGGAGCGTGCCCTTGCGGGCCGTGGTGATGAGGCGTTCGACGAAGCGCCGGGCCTCCTTGGCCTTGGGAACGGTGGTGGTGACGGCCTCGTGCCGGATGAGGTCGGCGGCGAGCCCGCGGAGCGTGGCGGTGCGATGGCTGCCGGTGCGTCCGAGTTTTCGTCCGTGCTTCCGATGGCGCATATCAGGTGCTCCCCGTGCCGCCGGCGGTTACGCCTTCGAGGTCCATGCCGAGACTCAGGCCGAGGTCGGCGAGTTTGCGTTTGACCTCCCGCAGGCTGGTCTTGCCGAAGGAGCGGATCTCGATCAACTCGTCCTCGGAGAGGCGGACCAGTTGGCCGACCGTCATGATGTTGTCGGACTCCAGGCAGTTTCCGGCGCGGACGGAGAGGTTGAGTTCGGCGATGGGCATGGCGAGTTTGCGTTCGAGTTCCGAGACGTATTCTTCGGCGCCGACGGTCTCCTCGGCCTCCTCGGCCTCGGCCACGATTTCCTCGCCCGGCTGGAAGTACTCGACGAACGGGTTCAGGTGCTTTCGCATGATCTTGGCGGCCTCGACGAGGGCCATATCGGGCGAGGTGGTGCCGTTGGTCCAGACCTCCAGGACCAGGCGGTCGTAGTTGGTGCGTTGGCCGACGCGGGTGTCCTCGGTCCGGTACCGGACGCGTTCGACGGGCGAGAAGTGGCTGTCGATGGGGACGTAGCCGATGTCCTGGTCGCCCTCCGGGGTGTTTTCCTCCGCGGTCACGTAGCCGCGGCCCTTCTCGACCCTCAGTTCCATGACCAGGTGGGTGTCCTTGGACAGGGTGCAGAGGTAATGGTCGGGGTTGAGGATCTCGACGTTCGGGTCGGCCTGGATCATGCCGGCCGTCACGGGCCCGGCCTGGTCGGCTTCGAGGGTCATGGTTCGGGGTTCGGTGCCCTCGAGGCGGACGACGAGCCCCTTGAGGTTGAGGATGACGTCGGTCACGTCCTCGGTCACGCCGTCGATGGTGGAGAACTCGTGGAGGACGTTCTCCATCCTGACGCCGGTGACGGCGGCGCCCTCGAGGCTCGAGAGCAGAATGCGCCGGAGGCTGTTACCGATGGTCACGCCGAAGCCGCGTTCGAACGGTTCGGCGATGAACTGCCCGTAGGTCGGGGTCTCGGTGGTGTCATCCAAGACCACGCGTGTGGGGAGTTCAAGCCCCTTCCATCTGATCCGCATCACGATTCGTGCCTCCTCGCCTATGGGCTATCGGCTGCAGAATTCGACAATCAGTTGCTCGTTAATCTGGATGGAGACGTCGTCGCGGGCGGGCAGCGCCCGGACCTCGCCGCGGAAGCGTTCGGGGTCGGCCTCCAGCCATTGGGGGACGACGCGGTCCTCCTCGGCCTCGATCCACCCGCGGACGAGGTCGCGGCTCGCCGGCCGGTTCCGGATCTCGATGACGTCACCGACCTCGACCTTGCGGCTGCCGACATTGCACCGCCGGCCGTTGACGCGGACGTGCCCGTGCAGTACCAGTTGCCGGGCGCCGTTCCGGCTGGGGGCGAACCCCAGGCGGTAAACCACGTTGTCGAGCCGCCGTTCCATGAGCACGAGCAGCCGCTCGCCGGTGGACCCCTTGCCGCGCGACGCCTCCTCGAAGAAGCGCCGGAACTGCTTTTCGAGAACGCCGTAGTACCAGCGGAGTTTCTGCTTTTCTCGGAGCCGGACGCCGTACTCGCTCTGCCGGCGCCGGCGCCAGAAGTGCATGCCCGGCGGCTTGTTGCGCCACTGCTTTTCGATGGCGCACTTGGCGGTCTCGCAGCGGAGGCCTTTGAGGTACAGTTTCATGCCGGCGCGCCGGCAGCGCCGGCACACGGGTCCAGTGTATCGAGCCATAAAAACCTCCCGGATGCAACCCGTCAGACGCGTCGGCGTTTGGGCGGTCGGCACCCGTCGTGGGGGATCGGGGTCGCGTCCTCGATGGTGGTCACCTTCAGGCCGGCCGCCTGGAGCGCCGTGATGGCCGACTCCCGGCCGGACCCCGGCCCACGGACCTGGACCTCGACCTCGCGCATCCCCATCTTCTTGGCCTTGTCGGCGCACGCCTCGGCGGCGCGCTGGGCGGCAAAGGGGGTGGATTTCCGACTGCCCTTGAAGCCGATGCTGCCGGCGGAGTCCTGGCACAGGACGTTCCCCGCCGGGTCGGTGATCGTGATGATCGTGTTATTGAAGGTGGCCTTGATGTGAACCACGCCCTTGGCCACACCGCGTCGGGCTTTGCGTTTTTTCTTCCTCTTGGCCATGTGGTCTCCGTCCGATGCCGCGAAGCCGGACCGTCGCGTCGGGCCCGGCCGCTCGCCGGGATCCCGTCGGGGTCCTAGCGCAGTTCCTTGACGCCCTTCTTGCCGGCCACGGTCTTGCGGGGTCCCTTGCGGGTTCGGGCGTTCGTCCGTGTCCGCTGTCCGCGTACGGGCAGCCCCTGTCGGTGCCGGCGACCGCGGTAGCATCCGATGTCGCGGAGGCGTGCGATGTTCTGGAGCACCTGCCGCCTCAGCGCACCCTCGATGACGTAACTGCGGTCGAGGATGGTGGCGATGTGGCCGATCTCATCCTCGGTCAGGTCCTTCATGCGGCCCTGGGGGTCGATGCCCGCCTCCCGGCAGATCCTCAGGGCGCTGGTCCGGCCGATGCCGTGAATGGCGGTCAGCGCCACACACGCGGTTTTGTCGGCCGGGACGTCGACGCCGGCGATACGGGGCATGGGTTACTTCCTCCTTGCCTTCATTTTCTGGCGCTGCTTGTGGCGCGGATTGGAACAGATGACCCGCACCACGCCGTGGCGCCGGATGATTTTGCAGTTCTCGCAGATCCGTTTGACGCTGGTCCGTACTTTCATCGCACTCCACCTCGCTGCCCGGGCCGGTTCCGCCGGCGTCACCCCGACCGGTAGACGATGCGGCCCTTGGTCAGGTCGTAGGGCGACAGTTCCACCGTGACCTGGTCGCCCGGGAGGATGCGGATGAAGTGCATCCGCATCCGCCCCGAGACGTGCGCCAGCACCTTGTGCCCGTTCTCGAGTTCCACCCGGAACATGGCGTTGGGCAGCGCCTCGGTGACCGTCCCTTCCATTCGGATGACGTCCTTGGCCATGGTGTTGGACTCATCCTCCGTTATCGCGTTCCGTCCAGCGGGTCAGGGGTTCGCACCCGTCGCCGCGGACCACCAACGTATCCTCAAAATGGGCGCACGGCTTGCCGTCGGCCGTGACGACGGTCCAGCCGTCGTCGGTCTCCCGGACGTGCCGGCGGCCCATGTTGACCATGGGTTCGACGGCAAAGGTCATGTTCTCGACCAGGAGGAAGTCGTCCCGCATCATGGCCCGTCCCACGTAATTCGGCACGCGGGGTTCCTCCCACATCCGTCTGCCGATGCCGTGGCCCACGTATTCGCGGACGACCGAGAAGCCGGCCCCGGTCACGCACTCCTCCATGTGGCCGGCGACGGCGGACCAGAGGAGTCCGGGCCGCGCCTCGCGCCGTGCGATCTCCAACGCCTCTTCGGTCACCTCCAGGAGCCGGCGGACCCGCGGGGCCACCTCGCCCACGGCGAAGGTCCGTGCGGCGTCGCCGCACCAGCCGTCCTTCCTGACGCCGACGTCGACGCTGACGATGTCGCCGTCGGCCAGGCGCCTCGGCCCCGGGATGCCGTGCACCAGTTCCTGGTTGACCGACACGCAGATGTTGCCCGGGTAGGCCTCCCCGCTGCGCGGGTGCGGCTGCCCGTGGAACAGCGCCGTCCCGCCGCGGTCGCGGATGATTCGGAGGGCCTCGGCGTCGAGGTCGGCCGTGGTAACGCCCGGCTCGGCCATCGTCCGGAGCCGGGCGAGCACCTCGCCGACGATCTGCCCGGCGGCCCGCATCCTCTCGATGTCTTCGGCGCGCTTGGGGCGAATGCTCATAACGGGGCCGGTCCGTCAGCCGCTCGTCACCTGGTGGTCCAATTGTTCAAAGAGCCGCTGCCTGACCTCCTCCGGCGTCCCGCTGCCGTCCACGCGGAGCAGGAGGCCGCGCCCGTCGTAGTACTCGACGAGCGGGGCCGTCGCCTCCTCGTACGTGGCGAGGCGCTGGCGGACGGTCTCGGGCTTATCGTCCTCGCGCGTGACGAGCCGGGCGCCGCACGCGTCGCACGTCCCTTCCGTCTTGGGCGGGATGTGCTCCACGTGGTACGACCGCCCGCACGCCGGGCACACCCGCCGGCCGCTCATCCGCCGGACGATGATCTCCGGGTCCACCGACAGGTAGACCACGGCGTCGAGCGTATGGCCGCCCTGCTCGAGGGCCTCGTCCAGGGCGCGGGCCTGCGGCTCGGTCCGGGGGAAGCCGTCGAGCAGCCAGCCGTCGCGGCAATCGTCGGCCTGAAGCCGGCCGACGACGGCCCGGACGGTCATCGAGTCGGGCACCAGGTCTCCGGCGTCGAGGTACCCCTTAATCTGTTTGCCGAGGTCCGTCTCGTCGGCGATCTCGGCGCGGAAGATATCGCCGCTCGAGACGTGCGGCACGCCGTAGCGCCCGGCGGTCGCCTTGGCCTGTGTTCCCTTTCCCGCTCCGGGCGGTCCCATGAAGACGAGTCGCACGCGCGCCCTTCCTTTCACCCAGGGGCTTGATCCTTCGCCACATGGATCTTACCCGTCGTCTTTCGGCCATCGTCATTGTCGCGCGGCCCGTCCGGGCCGCGCGGGAAGTCGCGTCGTCGTACTAGCCGCGCCGTCCGCGGACGCGCCCCTCGGCCAGGAAGCCCTCGTAGTGCCGCATGATCAGGTGCGACTCGATCCGCTGGACGAGGTCGAGGGCCACGCTGACGATGATGAGCAGCCCGGTCCCGCCCAGGAAGCCGGTCATGAGTCGGCTGGCCCCGGTCAGCCAGGAGACGACCATCGGGAGGATGGCCACCGCCGCCAGGAACGCCGCCCCCACGTAGGTAATCCGGTTGACCACGCGTTCGAGATAATCGGCGGTTCGCCGGCCCGGGCGCATGCCGGGCACGAAACTGCCGTAGTCGCGGAGGTTGTTGGCGATCTCGCGCGGCTGGAACGTGATGGCCGTCCAGAAATAGCAGAAGACGAATATCAACCCGACGTATGTGAGGACGTAGATGGGTCCGCCCCCGAAGCCCTTCGCGAGTTCCAGCATAATGGGCCCGGCCCAGGTGTCCGAGGTGGCTTGATGAAGCATATTGAAGAGGCTCATCGGCAGAAACAGGAGACTGGAGGCGAAGATGACCGGGATGACGCCGGCCTGGTTCACGCGCAGCGGCAGGTACTGTCGCTGGCCGCCGTAGGTCCGCCGGCCGCGCGTGTGCTTGGCCTGCTGGATCGGGATGCGCCGCTGCGCCTGCGTGACCAGGACGACGCCGACGATGACGCCGACGAACATCAACAGGATAAGCAGTAGGGTTTCGATGCCGATCTTCCCCGCCCCGCCGTAGAACCCCAGGAATTCGAGGGTGGCGTTCTGCTTGATGTAGACGGCGACGGCCGGCAGCCGGTCGACGATGCCGGCCATGATGATGAGGCTGATGCCGTTGCCGATGCCGTATTCGTCCACGAGTTCCCCCAGCCACATCAGGAGGATGGTTCCGGCGGTCATCGCCACCATGCAGACGAGTCGGAACATGACGGGGCTGACCTCGCTGCCCCGCCAGGCGGCGTCTCCGACGTCGGCGCCGGACACGTACACGCCGGTCTTGGCGATGAAGGTGGCCTGGATGAGGCAGAGGAGCACCGTCAGGTACCGGGTGTACTCGTTGATTTTCCGCCGTCCGCTCTCGCCCTCCTTGGCAAGTTTCTCGAGCGCCGGGACGGCCTGGGTCAGCAACTGGAGGATAATCGAGGCGCTGATGTACGGCATGATGCCGAGCGAGAAGAGGAACGGTCCGAAACTCCCGCCCGTGATGCGTGCAATGAAGTTCAGGTATCCGCCGAGGCCGGACGCCTCGGCCGCCTCCTCCTGGGCCGCCAACCGGGTCAGCAGGTCCGGGGCCGTCCCGGGAATCGGCATATACATGCCGAGCCGGTAGACGGCAATGATCAGGATCGTGAAGAGGATCTTCCTCCTCAGTTCCGGAATCTTGAACACGTTGACCAGGGAGCCGATCACTGACCGATCACCTCCACCTGGCCGCCCGCCTCAACAATCTTCTCGCGTGCCGAGGCGCTGAAGGCGTGGGCGCGAACCGTGAGGGCCTTCCTCATCTCGCCGCGGCCCAGGATCTTGACGGCGTCCATACGGCCCTTCAGGAAGCCCGCCTGGCGCAGGCGTTCGGGGTCCACCTCGGTGCCCTTGCGGAAGCGGTTCAGGGCCTCCACGTTGAGGACGGCCACGCGCCGGGCGAACGGCGCGTTGGAGAACCCGCGCTTGGGCAGTCGGCGGAACAGGGGCATCTGGCCGCCCTCGTACGTCGGCGCACGCTTGTAGCCGGAACGCGACTTGGCGCCCTTGTGTCCCCGGCCGCAGGTCTTGCCCCGACCGCTGCCGATGCCGCGGCCGACGCGTTTGCGCTTGCGGTGGCCTTTGGCGCTCTTTTTCACGTCGGTCAGGTTCACGCGGAGGGTTCCTTGGTTTCGGCGTCGTCGGTCTCGTCCGCGGGGGCGGTATCCGCGGGGGCCGCGGAGGCGTCGGCGGAGGCGTCGGCGGAGGCGTCGGCGGAGGCGTCGGCGGGTTCCGGCGCCGTCGGGGCCTGTGGCGTCTCGGCCTCGGCGGCGGTCTCGGCGTCGCCGGCGGTCTCGGGTTCCGGCTCGGGCGCCCGGTCGGCGCGGTCGGCGTCCTTGGACGGTTTGGGTCCGGTGAGTTCGTCGATCGGCACGCCGCGAAGCCGGGCCACCTCCTTGGCATCCTTGAGTTTCATCAGCCCGTCCATGGCCGCCTTGACCAGGTTGACCGGGTTGTTCGAGCCGAGCGACTTGGTCAGGATGTTCCGGATCCCGACCATCTGGCAGACGGCGCGGACGCCGCCGCCGGCGATGACGCCGGTTCCGGGCCCCGCCGGCCGCATGAACACCCGCGCGGCACCGAAGCGGCCGGTGACGGCGTGGGGGATGGTGTCGCCCTTGAGGGCGACGCGGACGAGGCTCTTTTTGCCCTCGCTGATGCTCTTTTCGACGGCGGGGGGCACCTCGTTGGCCTTTTTGTAGCCGATGCCGACCCGTCCCCGGCCGTCGCCCACGACCGAGAGGGCGCTGAAACTGAAGCGGCGCCCGCCCTTGACGACCTTGGCCGACCGGTTGATGGCGACGACGGTGTCGCGGAGGTCGCCCTCCTCGCCGAAGAAGCGTTTTTTATCGTCGGACTTCGCCACGCTCTCTGTGCCTCCGATTCGAACCGCGTGGTGCTTAAAACTCGAGTCCGCCCTCGCGGGCGGCGTCGGCCAGGGCCTTGACCCGGCCGTGGAACTTCCGGCCGCCGCGGTCGAAGCAGACGGCCGTGATGCCCGCCTCCTTGGCCCGCCGGGCCAGCAGCGCGCCGACCTTGGCGGCGGCGTCGCGGTTTCCGGTGCCGGCCACCTCGTCCCTGACGTCCTTGCTCAGGGTGCTGGCCGAGGCCAGCGTCCGGCCGGAGATATCGTCAACCAGTTGGGCGTACATATGCCTGAGGCTGCGATAGACGCTGAGCCGGGGTCGGTCCGGCGTGCCCACGACCCGGCGGCGTACGTGCCGTTTCCGGCGCCGCAGCCTGGCGCGTTTCGGCCTGACGTCCGTCATACCCCGTTCCTCCGGTCGGCGGCGTTACGGTCCGCCGGCCCCGCTCACAAAGGTCTTGCCGGCCTTGCGGCGGATCTGCTCGCCCGCGTAGCGGAACCCCTTGCCGAGGTACGGCTCGGCGGGCCGCAGGTGCCGAATCTCGGCGGCAATCTCGCCGACCTGCTGCTTATCGCATCCCTTGACGACGAACCGGGCCGGCGTCTCGTTGCCGCGCGTGTTCGGCGTCTGAATCTCCACCTCGATGCCGTCGGGGATCTCCTTCGTCACGGCGTGCGACAGGCCGCACTGGAACACCAGGCGGCCGCCTTCCTGCTGGACCGAGTACCCCGTGCCGTACAACTCCAGGCCGCGGGTGAAGCCCTTCGTGACGCCCTCGACCATATTGGCGATAAGGGACCGCGTCAGGCCGTGCATGGCCCGGTTGCGGCGCTGGTCGTCGGGCCGCTCGACGCGGACGGCGTCGGCGTCCACGGTCACCGCCATGCCGAAAGGAAACTCCCAGGCGAGCGTGCCGAGCGGCCCCTCGACGCGGACGGTCCGGTCCTGGACGGCGACGGTCACGCCGTCGGGCAGGGCGACCGGTTGTTTCCCGATTCGCGACATGGTGGGGTGCGTCCGCCCTTCGTTCGCGTGGTCACCAGATGGTACAGAGCAACTCGCCGCCCACGTTGAGGCGTCGTGCCTGCCGATCGCTGACCACTCCCTGATTGGTCGTGTAAATGCCGACGCCCAGGCCGCCGAGGACCGGCTCGACGTCGTCGGCCTTGTAATAGACGCGGCGGCTGGGCCTGGAGACGCGCCGGAGGTGCGTCAACACGTCTTCGCCGTCGGGGCCGTACTTCAGGTGGACCCGGATGAGTCCCTGCCGGCCGTCCTCGATCTCGTCGAACTCGCGGATGTAGCCCTCGGCGCGCATGACGGCCAGGATGCCGCGGACGGTGTTCGACGCGAGGACGTCGACCGTGCCCTTGCGGCGCTGAAGCGCGTTGCGGATGCGCGTGAGCATGTCGGCGATGGTGTCGTTGTTCACCGGCCGAATCTCCGTTTGGGTGCTACCAGGACGCCTTGCGTACGCCGGGAATCTGGCCCTTGTGGGCCAGTTGGCGGAAGCAGATGCGGCAGATGCCGAACTTGCGGTACACGCTTCTCGGCCGGCCGCACAGTTCGCACCGGCGCAGGCGGCGGGTCATGAACTTGGGTTCGCGTTTGGCCTTGAGCCGTTGGGCTTTGGTGGCCATGAGGTCTCCAGCGTCACTCAGCCCTCGCCGCGGAAGGGAAAGGCCAGGCCCTCCAGCAGGGCCCGGCTCTCCGCGTCCGACCGGCTGTTCGCAATCACGATCGTGATATTCATCCCCTGCTGGTACTTCACGTCGTCCACGTGAACCTCCGGGAAGACCAGTTGCTCCGAGACGCCCATCGAGTAGTTGCCCCGGCCGTCGAAGGCGTCCGGGTCCATGCCGCGGAAGTCGCGGATGCGCGGCATGGCCAGGTTGATCAGGCGGTCGAGGAACTCGTACATGCGTTCGCGGCGGAGCGTGACCTTGCAGCCGATGGGCACGCCCTCGCGGATGCGGAACGCCGACACGCTCTTGGTGGCCTTGGTCAGGGCCGGCCGCTGGCCGGCAATCCGGGCCAGGTCTTCCATGGCGGCGTCGATGCGTTTCGGCTCGTCGCGGGACTTGCCGAGCCCCATCGAGACGACGATCTTCTCCAGCACCGGCAGGCTGTGGACGTTCTGCCGGTCCAGGCGCTCCCGCAGCATCGGGACGACCTCTTCGCGATACCGTTCGAGCAATCGAGCCATGGATGCCTACAACTCTCCGAGGTCGGCGCCGCAGGTCCGGCAGACGCGGTGCTTGGCGTCGTCGTCGTCGCGCCGGACGCCCACGCGGACGCCCTTGTCGCACTTGGCACAGACCAGTTTCAGGTTCGACAGGTTGATGGGGGCCTCGATTTCGAGGCGTCCGCCCTGGGGGTTCCGCCGCGACGGCCTCAGGTGCTTGTACACGCGGTTCACGCCCTCGACGATGGCCTGACCCTTGGCGCGGTCGATGCGGAGGACGCGTGCGCGGACCCCCCGGTCCTCGCCGGCAATCACCTCGACCGTGTCGTCCCGCCGAATATGCATCTGTCTCTCCGGACCTTCTTGAACCGGCGTCATCGCCGG
This sequence comes from uncultured Anaerolineales bacterium, assembly GCA_964437855.1. Taxonomy (GTDB): domain Bacteria; phylum Planctomycetota; class Phycisphaerae; order FEN-1346; family FEN-1346; genus BS750m-G62. The sequence goes on from CAYTJE010000023.1 coordinate 16,332, forward strand.
TTGCCGCGCGGCGGCCTTCGGCATACGCCTCCGTATGGACCAGGCTGCCGCGCTTCTCTGCTTGCTCCTGGCGCGGTGGCCTGGGAAGGCCACCGCGCGGAACTTCGATTCCCTAGACGACCTCGCTGGCGAGCGAGACGATTCGCATGTACCGTTTGGTCCGGAGTTCCCTGGCCACGGCCCCGAACACCCGGGTGCCGCGCGGGTTGCCGTCGCGGTCGATCAGGACGACGGCGTTGCGGTCGAACCGGACGTAGGAGCCGTCGTCCCGGCGGGTCGGGTACCTCGTGCGGACGATGACGCATCGCACGAGTTCGCCCTTTTTGGCCTCCCCGCTGGGGATGGCCTTCTGGACCGAGCCGATGACCACGTCGCCGATGCCGGCGGTGGACCGCGTGTACCCGCCGCGGCGCGTGGACCCGCCGAGCACGCGGATGGCCCGGACGGTCCGCGCGCCGGTGTTGTCGGCCACGTCGAGCACGCTCTGCATCTGGATCATCGGGGCCGTCTCCGGGTGCCTACGTCGCCGGCGGCGAGTCCGCGGCGTCGGTGGTGTTCTGGTCGGTCCGTTCGGACCCCGTCGGGGCCGGCGGCGTACCGGAGGCCGTCTCCGGGGCCGGCGTGGCGGTGTCGTCCTCGCCGGGGCGGTCGGGCGCGGCCCCCGGCTGCGGAGCCGCTTCGGCCTGGTCGGCGGGTTCGGCCATGTCGCCCGTGGGCGGCGCCGCGGGGGCCTCGGGCGCCCTGGGTGCCTGCGGTTCGGCCCGGTCGGGCGGCTGGCCGACCAGGGCCTCGCCGGGTCCCCGCCGGAGGACCCGCAGCAGGCGGTACCGCTTGGTCTTTGAGAGCGGCCGGCAGACCATGATCTCGACCGTGTCGCCCACGCGGGCCTCGCCCGACGGATCGTGGGCCGCCAACCGCGTGTGCCGACGCACCATCTTGCCATAGCGCGGATGCCGGAACCGGTGCGCCACCTCCACGATGATGGTCTTGGCGGCCTTGTCGCGGACCACGACGCCTCGCAGGCGCTGGCGGTTGCCGCGTGTTCCGTGGGGTCCGCTCATGGCGTCGCTTTCTCCCGGTCGGCGTCCGGCGTGGTGGCGAGTTCGCGCTGTCGGAGGACCGTCCGCATGCGCGCGATGTCGCGCCGGGCGTTTCGGAGTTCGCTGGGCACGTGCAGTTCCTCGGTGGCGGCCTGGGTCCGGAGGTCAAAGACCCGTCGTTCCAGGGCCGCCAGCTCCTGGTGGATCTGCTGGTCGGACATCTCGCGGATTTCCTGCGCCTTCATGGGTCCGGTTCCGTTTCACGGTCTGCCGCTTGCGTGCGGCCGGTTCGCTCCTACAGCCTGTGCCGGCGCGGGACCATCCGGGTGCGGATGGGCATCTTGTGGGCAACGCGGCGAAGGGCCTGTCGGGCCAGGTCCTCCGGCACGCCGCCGAGTTCAAAGAGGATGCGGCCGGCCCGGGCGACCGCCACCCAATGGTCGGGTTCGCCCTTGCCCTTCCCCATGCGGGTTTCCAGGGGCTTGCTGGTGACCGACTTATCCGGGAAGACGCGGACCCACAGTTTCCCCTCGCGGTGGAGGAAGTGTGTGGCGGCCACGCGGCCGGCCTCGATCTGCTGGGCGGTGATCCAGCCGGACTCCATCGCCTGAAGGCCCCACTCGCCGAACGCGACGTAGTTGCCGCGGCCGGCCTTGCCCTTCATCTTTCCGCGATGGCTCTTGCGGAACTTAACGCGTTTAGGCATCAGCGCCATCGGCGTCCTCCTGGTCTTTGGCGGGCAGATGGTCGCCCTTGTAGATCCACGCCTTCACGCCGATGACGCCGTAGGTGCAGTAAGCCTCGGCCAGTCCGTAATCGATGTCGCCCCGGAGCATCTGGAGCGGGATGCTGCCGCGGGCGGTGGTCTCGCACCGGCTCATTTCGGTGCCGCCGAGGCGCCCCGCGACGCGAATCTTGACGCCCTTGGCGCCGGCGGCCATGGTGGCGTCGGCGGCCTGCTTCAGGGTGCGGCGGAAGGAGGACCGCTTCTCCAACTGCTGGGCCACCTGCTCGGCCACCAGTTGGGCGCTGAGTTCCGCCTTGGCGATCTCGACGATGTTAACGGTGATGCGGCGTCCGGTCAGGTCCTCCAGTTCGCCGCGGAGCCGGTCGACCTCGGCGCCCTTTCGGCCGATGATGAGACCCGGCCGGGCCGAGTGCAGGATCACCTTGACCTCCTCGCGGGTCCGCTCGACCTCGATCTTGGCGATGGCGGCAAAGCCGTGGTTGCTCTTGATGTAGGTGCGGATCTTCTCGTCCTCGACGAGCAGTTGGCCGAACGCCCGTTTCGGGGCGTACCATCGGCTCCGCCACGGCTCGGTGATGCCGATCCGAAAACCGGTCGGGTTGATTTTCTGTCCCATGCGGGTCCGCCTCTCAGGCGAGGGCTCAGGCCTCGCTTTCCTCTTCCAGTTCGACCGTCAGGTGACACGTGGGCCGGTGCAGGATGTCGGCCGCGCCCCGCGCCCGGGGCGAGAGGCGCTTCATGACCGGCCCCTGGTCGGCGCGGGCGTCGCGGACATACAGGGCCTCGAGGTCGGCCTCCTGCTCGTCGGCGTTGGCCATGGCGCTGCGGAGGAGTTTGGCCACCATCTTGGAAGCCCGGCGGGGACTGAAGTCCAGCACCCGCAGGGCGTCCTCCAACGGCTTGCCGCGGATCAGGTCCATCACCAGCCCCACCTTTCGCGGGCTGATGCGAGCGTAGTTATGACTGGCCTGGTAGCCCATGGTTCATCTCCGCGCTGCGGCCGGGCCGGTCGGGTCGGAGTGTCCGGAGCCGGCTGCCTCGCCGCCGCGGCTACTTTCTGGGCCGCGGCGCGCCGCCGGGACCGGTCGGGGCGGCGGCCCGCCGGCCGCCGTGACCCCGGAACAAACGCGTCGGCGCGAACTCGCCCAACTTGTGCCCGACCATGTCCTCGGTCACGAAGACCCGCTGATGGGTCTTGCCGTTGTGGACCAGGAAGGTCCGGCCGACAAACTCCGGCACAATCGTGCAGGCCCGTGCCCAGGTCCGGATGGGTTCGGGGGTGCCCTCGCGATCCTGCTTCTGGATCTTGCGGAGGAGTTTCCGGTCCACGTAGGGGCCTTTTTTGGTCGAACGTCCCATGCCAATGGGTTCCTAGGGGGCTATTTCTTGCGAATCTTCGCCTCGCCGTAGCGCCGGGTTCGGCGTCGGCGGATAATGTGAACGTTGGAGGGCTTGCGGCGCTTGCGCGTGCGTCCGCCCTTGGCCTGGACGCCGGTGGGGGAGCACGGCGGTCGGCCGCCCGACCGTCGTCCCTCGCCGCCGCCCATCGGATGGTCGACCGGGTTCATGGCGGACCCGCGGCTGTGGGGTCGGCGTCCCTTGTGTCGTCGTCGTCCGGCCTTGCCCCATCGGCCGGCTGCGTGATCGCTGTTTCCGACCACGCCGACGGTGGCGCGGCAGCGGAGGCTGACGCGTCGCATTTCGCCGCTGGGCAGCGTGACGTAGGCCCACTTGCCCTCCTTGGCGCTGAGGCGCGCGCCGCGTCCGGCCGCCCGCACCAGTTTGCCGCCCGACCCCGGCTGGATTTCGACGTTGTGGATGGGCATCCCGGTGGGGACCTTCTCGAGGGGGAGGGCGTTTCCGGTTCGCGGCTCGGCGTCCGGGCCGCTGAGGACGGTGTGGCCCACCTCCAGGCCCGCCGGGGCCAGGATGTACCGCTTCTCGCCGTCCGCGTAATGGAGCAGGGCCAGCCGGGCGCTGCGGTTCGGGTCGTATTCGAGTGCGGCGACCTTGGCCGGCACGCCGTCCTTGTCGCGCCGGAAGTCGACGAGCCGATAGAGTTTGCGTGCGCCCCCGCCGCGGAACCGTGCGGTGGTGACGCCCTGGTTGTTCCGGCCGCCCTTTCGGCCGATTCGCTTGGTCAGGCCGCGCTGGGGGCGCTTTTTCGACAGGTCCGACGCGTCCTGGACCGTGGAGCGTCTCCGGCCGGGGCTGGTCGGCTTGTATTTCCTGACAGCCATGTCTCTCCCGTCCCTTCAGCGTGGCCCGGGGGCGCGGCTAGAAGAGGTCAATATGGTCGTCGGGATGGAGGGTGACGACGGCCTTCTTCATGCCGGCGGTTCGCCCCGCCGTGCGTCGCACCCGCCTCATCTTCCCCCGACGTTTCATGGTCCGGACCTTCAGGACCCGGACCTCGTAAATCTGCTGCACGGCTTCCTTGATCTGGGCCTTGTTGGACCGCATGTGCACCTGGAACGAGTACTGGTTCAGCGCCTCGTTCTGGAGGGTGCCCTTCTCGGTGATGAGCGGCTTGATGACGACCTGGTACGGGTCCATCAGGGCTTCCTTGCGTCGAGCAGCGCCTCGAAGGCCGGCCGCGTGAAGACCACGCGGGCGGGCCAGAGGACGTCGTAGGCGTTGAGGTCGGTCACCCGGCGGATGCGTGTGCGGGGCAGGTTGCGGGCCGACTTGTAGAGGACCTCGTCGCCGGGCTGGATGGCCAGGAGACGGGACCGCTCCACGCCCAGGGCCTCCAGGGCGCGGGCGACCTCGCGTGTCTTGGGTTCGGCCAGGTCCAGTCCGTCGAGGACCAGGACCTCGCCGTCGCGGAGCCGTGCGAGCAGGGCGCTGTCGAGTGCCCGCCGCCGCATCTTCCTGGGCATTCGGATGCCGAAGTCTCGCCGACGCTTCGCGAAGGTCGTGCCGCCGCCGCGGCGGATGGGGTTGCGGACGGTGCCCATGCGTGCCCGGCCGGTGTGCTTCTGGCGGAAGATTTTGCGGCCGGAGCCGCGCTTCATGCTTCGGCTCTTGGTGGCGGCGGTGCCGACACGTTGTCGGGCCTCGTGCCGGCGGACCGCCAGACGGAGGGCCTCGGCGTGCACCTCGCCGCCGAACCACGCCTCGTCGACGTCCACCTGGCCGGTTTCCCGGCCGTCCGGGTTGTAGATCTTGACTTCGATCATGACCACTCATCTATGGCGACCCGGCCGTCTCCGCACCTCGGCCCGGCCCGACCGGGCCGGCCGCGGAAACCCGGCTACGCCTTGACGACTCCCATCTTCTTGGCGCTGCGGACGAAGACGTACCCGCCGCTGGGCCCGGGCACGCTTCCCTTGACGACCAGGAGGTTGGCCTCCGGGTCGACCTTGAGGACCTCGAGCCGTTCGACGGTGCGCCTCTGGTGCCCCATGTGTCCGGCCATGGGTTTGCCCTTGCGGACGGCGCGGGCCGGGATGCCGGACCCCTCGCCGATACCGCCGGAGGAGCGGTGCTTGCGCTCCGTGCCGTGCGAGGCCGACTGGCCGCGGAAGCCGTGGCGCTTGACCACGCCCGCGAAGCCGGCCCCCTTCGTGACGCCCGTCACGTCAACCTTCTGCACGTCCTGGAAGGCCTCGACGGTTACCGTGGCGCCGACGTCGTAGGCGTCGAGGTCGTCCGTGCGGTACTCGCGGACGAAGCGTTTCGGGGCGGTGCCGGCCTTTCTGGCGTGTCCGGCCATGGGTCGGCCGGCGGCGCGGTCGGCCAGGTCCTCGAAACCCAACTGGACGGCGTTGTAGCCGTCGGTCTCGACGGTTTTGATCTGGAGGACCTGGCACGGGCCGGCCTCGATGACGGTGACGGGGGCCTGCCGGCCGCGGTCATCGTACACGCTGGTCATGCCCATCTTTTTTCCCAGAATCGCCGGCATGGCCTTATGCCTTGATCTTGATGAAGACGCCCGCAGGCATATTCAGTTTATTGAGTGCGTCGACGGTCTTGGCGGTCGGCTCCTCGATGTCGATGACGCGTTTATGTGTGCGGATCTCGAACTGCTCCCGGCTCTTCTTGTCCACGTGGGGCGACCGCAGGACGGTGTACCGCTCGATGCGCGTGGGCAGGGGCACCGGCCCCTTGACCCGTGCGCCGGTCCGTTTGCTGGTTTCGACGATTTCCAGCGCGCTCTGGTCGAGGACGCGGTGGTCGTACGCCTCCATGCGGATGCGGATTCGGTCACCTACCATGGGCGCCGTGCCTCGTGCGGTTTTTGCATTAAAAACACACCCCCACCTTCGGCCCTTCGGGCCCGCACAAGGCAAGCCCGGCCGCCGCATACCCTACGCGCTGTCCCCGCGCTCGTCAGCCGGGGGCTTATAACGTCGAGAACAGGGAGTGTACCAGCCATGTCGGCCCTGTCAACCTCTTTCTTGGGCAGAATTCCGGGGTTCCCCCGCGGCATGTGGCCACGTTTTCCGGCGAGATTCGAACCCCCTTGGTAGCGTCGGGCTTCATCCCCGGCGTATCACCCTCACGGCTCGTAGCGCCGGGGTTTATCCCCGGCGCCTGGCCCACGGCCCCCGGCCGCTCCATACGGATCCCGTTGGGACGGCCGTAAAGCCCGGCGCTGCCGCCCACGGCCTACCGCGCCGCCGGGGCCGGATCAGGCCAGCACCTCCTTGGCCACGTGGTCCGGCACGACGGCGTAGTGCGACGGCTCCATGGAGTAGGTGGCGCGGCCCTGGGTGAGGCTGCGGACGGTCGTCGCGTAGCCGAACATCTCGGCCAGGGGCACCACGGCCGTGATGACCCGGCTCGTGCCGCGCAGCACCGTCTTCTGGATCTCGGCCCGCCGGGCCATCAGGTCGGCCGAGACGTCGCCGAAGTACTCGTTCGGGGCCACCACCTGGAGGCGCATAATCGGTTCGAGGAGGCGGATGCCGACCTTCTCAACGGCCCGTTGGAGGGCGAGGCTGGCGGCCGCCTCGTACGCCACCTCCGAGGAGTCCACCTCGTGGTACTTCCCATCGACCACGGTCACCGCGAGGCCGATGAGCGGGTAGCCGGTCATGATGCCGCTGGAGGCGGCGTCGCGGATGCCCTGCTCAATCACGCCGCGGAACTGGTCGGGAATGGCGCCGCCTTTGACCTCCCAGGCGAAGTCCACGGGGTCGGCTTCCAGGTCGCCTCCGGGGCGCGGCTGGACGCGAAGATTGACGACGCCGAACTGCCCCCGGCCGCCGGTCTGGCGGACGAAGCGGCCCTCGGCCTCGACGGCCTCGCGGATGGTCTCGCGGTAGGAGACGCGCGGCCGGCCCACCTTGACCTGGAGGTTGAAATCCCGAAACATCCGGTGGATGAGCACCTCCAGGTGCAACTCGCCCATGCCGGCGATAAGGGTCTGGCCGGTTTCGGCATCCACGTAGTACTCGAACGTGGGGTCCTCGCGGGCGAGCATGGCGAGCACCTCGCCCAGACGCTGGCGGTCCTGGTTGGTCCGGGGTTCGATGGCCATCGAGATGACCGTCTTCGGGACGCCCATCGTTTCGAGCAGGACGGGGTGGTGGGTATCGGTCAGGGTGTCGCCGGTGGAGGCGTCCTTGAGACCGACCAGGGCGACGATGTCGCCGGCGGCGGCCTCGTCCTCGCGGATGCGCTCCTCGGCGTGCATGCGCCAGATGCGCTGGACGTTCTCCTTGGCGTCGCGGGTGACGTTGAGGACCCGCGTGCCGGCCTTGATATGGCCGCGATAGATGCGGACCCAGTGCAGGTCGCCGTGGGCGTCGCCGGCGATCTTGAAGACCAGGCCGACGAACGGCCCGTCGGGGTCGGGCTCAACCTGGACCTCGTGGGTCTGGCCGCGCTTGCCGGGCGCCTGGGCCGGGACGGCGCCGCGGTCGAGGGGCGTCGGCAGGTAGTCGCAGACGGCGTCCATGAGCAGTTGGATGCCCTTGTTCTTCAGGGCGGCCCCGCACAGGACCGGCACGAGTTCGTTCCGGAGGCAGCCGGTGCGGATGGCGCGCTTCAGGTCGTCGACGCCGACGTCGTGTTCCTCGAGGTAGCGCTCCATGAGGTGGTCGCAGAAGTCGGCGGCCATTTCGATGAGGGCCTCGCGGGCGGCGTCGGCCGGCGCGCGCATTTCGTCGGGGACGTCGGCCTCCTCAATCTGCGTGCCGATGTCGTTGCGGTAGTAGAAGGCCCGCATGCGGACGAGGTCGACGATGCCGTGGAAGCCGTCGGCCGAGCCGATGGGCAGTTGGATCGGCACGGCCTTGGGGTGGAGGCGGGTGCGCATCTCGGTCACGACCTGGTCGAAGTCGCTTCCCACGCGGTCGAGTTTGTTGACGAAGGCGAGTCGCGGCACGCGGTAGTGGTCGGCCTGGCGCCAGACGGTCTCGGACTGGGCCTCGACGCCGCCCACGCCGCAGAAGACGACGACCGCGCCGTCGAGGACGCGGAGGGAGCGCTCGACCTCGACGGTGAAATCCACGTGGCCCGGGGTGTCGATGAGGTTGATCGTGTGGCCGTGCCAGGGCAGCGTGGTGGCGGCGGCGT
>CAYTJE010000024.1:0-24448 GCA_964437855.1 uncultured Anaerolineales bacterium
ACCTCTTCGCCCGCGACGGCAGCCGGTGCCAGTACTGCGGCCGGAAGTTCAAGACCTCGGACCTCTCCATCGACCACGTGGTGCCCCGCAGCCGCGGCGGCCGGACCGAGTGGGGCAACGTCGTCTGCGCCTGCCTCTCGTGCAACGTCCGCAAGGGCGGCCGGACGCCACGCGAGGCCCGCATGCACCTCGTGAAGACGCCCCGCCAGCCGCGGTTCAGCCCCGTCATCACCATCCGGGCCGGCAGCGACAAGTACCGCTCCTGGAAGCAGTTCCTCGACGCCGCCTACTGGCACGTGGAACTGGTGGATTAGGCCTGCCTGTGCCACGGCCCGTACGGGCCGGGCGTTTCGAGATACTCGGCTGTTCCGCGCGGCGGCCTTCCCAGGCCGCCGCGTTTCCGTCGGATTGCGCGCGGCAGACTCCGCGTTGTCATTCCGACCGAGGCCCGACGGGGCCGAGCGGGGGAATCTCGCCGTGGTCGGCGCCGTTTCGCGCTTCGCAGGGCGAGATGCCTCGACTCGGTCGCCTTCGGCGACCTCGCTCGGAATGACACGTTGAAGCCGCCCGGGCCACGCGCCTTCCCCCGCCACGCGCGGTGCATCAGGAGATACGCCTCGCGGCACTGAGCCTAGGGCGGCCGTGCTGCCCGCCGGGCATTTTCACCCGGTTTCGGGGCGTGTTCGGCGCGCCGGCGGCAAGTAGCCCGCCGCCACGCCACGCGCAACCCACTTAGTCACAAGCACTTAGGGAGCCTCCCCCGCCGCCCGCGCCGCACGGCTTGACCCGCCTCTCCCTATCCGTACCCTCTCCATTGACGACGGCGTACCCCCGGGACGACGGGGCGCTCCCCCCTTCTCCGCCGTCCCGGGGCACATACCCCCAGCGGAGGAACCGAGATGACGCGGCTACCAACCCTTGCAACCCTTCTGACGCTTATCGTGAGCCTGCCGCCGGCCGCCGCCGACGGCCCCGCCACGCCGGCCGAGACGCTCGCCGCCCGTGTCCTGACGGTGGCCGGCACGGTCGAGGCCCGGCCCGACAAGGGCGAGCCCTGGCGGCCCGTCAAGGCGGGGATGGTCCTGCCCGAAGGCGCCGACCTCCGGACCGGCTTCCGCGCCCGGTGCCTCCTGGACATGGTCGACAGCCTCGTCCAGATCGACCCCCTCTCGATCGTCCGCATCGCCGAACTGGAGCAGGCGGGCAAGACGGTCCGGACCCGCCTCCACCTCAAACAGGGCAACGCCCAGGCCGTCGTCGAAAAGCAGCGGCTCGAGAGCGACTTCGCCATGGTCACCCCTTCGGCCACGCTCTCGGTGCGGGGCACCCGCGGCATCAACTGCCGCTACTTCCCGGACACGGGCGGCACCTACGGCCTGGCGGACCGCGGCCTGATTGCCATCATCGACGGCCTCACCGGCCGCGAGACCGGCGTCCGGCCCGGCCAGGAGACCGACGACCGGGCCACCCTCGCCTCCGAACACCTGGCCGACCGCTACATCCCCGTCGCCCTCGACCGGGCCGGCCACGAGAAGCACGAGAAACGGGCCGTCCGCCGGCGGCGGAGCGGACTGGGCCTGACGGCCGGCCCCAAGGACGACCCCAACAAACTCTCCAACCGCCGCGTCCAGGAGATCAACCGGACAGACTCCACCGTCCGCGACGTCATCAACACCGGCTCCGGAATCCACGATTCCGGGTCCTGACGACACCAAGGCCCGCCGCGATGCCCTTCCCGGGCCATCGCGGCTGCCTCTCGAAACCATCGCCAGGCCGGTCGGCGGGGACACCCGCGGCGGAACGGGGCGTGACGCCGCACCCGTCCCCGCCGCGGCCGGCCGGGCCCCTTCGGCCGATCAGCGGCCCGCCCGTTCAGCGGCCCGCTCGCCTGCATGTTGCGCGGTGGGTCTCCGCACCCACCGCGCAAGAAAAGGTGTGCTTGGAGCCGCGTGGCCCGTATGGACCGCGCTCAAGATCGCGTTGTCGTGTTATGGACCGCGCTCAAGATCGCGTTGTCGTGTTAGCGGCCCGGTGGCCGGCCGTGACCCCGGCGGACGCCCGTGGTTTGCGGTTGGTTTCCGGCGGTCTGCGGTCCATCCTGCCCCTCCCTCCCACCCGGAGCATCCCGATTTCCCCGCACAGACGGTGCACTTGTTTGCTTCATGCCGATTTTCGCGTATAATAGGGATGGCGGAAGAGACGGATTTCCGCCAATGCACCCGGGGAAAACGGGCATAACGCACGCGCAGAGCCGATCCGGGCGATCCCTGTCTCGGTCCGCCGACACGAGGGGCGTACGGCTCCGCGGGCGGTGTGTGGGGAGTCGAAGCATGCGGATTACGACCTACGGACCCACGGTCCTGCTCTGGACGGCCGTCCTGCTGGCACCGGCCGCCTGGGCCCACGCGGGACCGGTCAAGACCTCCGAGTTCGCCATCTCCTGGGACGATCATATCGGCCAACTGCCGACCGCCGACACCGAGGACCCGGTGGCGGCCTACCTGGGCGCTGAGACGCTGGCCCCGATCACCGAGATCGACGTCCACGTCCTGGCGCGGTCCGTCCCCTGGCCGGAGGCCGGTCCTCTGCCGGCGCTCGCCGCCCACGAGCCGGTGATTCGGACCTTCAGCGCGCCGGCTGTGCCACCGCCGGTCCCGCCCGCGCCCCCGGCCCCGCCGCCGACCCGGCTGGCGTCGCTGACGTATCCCGAGGCAACGGGCCTGGCCGACCTCGGCTCCGGCGGCCGCGACGTGCCGCTGGGCGATGCCCGGTACTTCAACAGCGGCCCCGGCGGGTACGGGACGGTCCTGTCCGGCCCTCCGCCCGGCGGCCTGGAGAACTGGAGCCACGTGACGCGGACGGCCATCAGTTACATCCGACCGAACGTCAACGTCCAGATGATGCTGGCGCTGGATCTTCCGGGCGGGGCGCTGGGCGGCGAGTTCGAGGGACCCGCCGTCACGCCGAAGGCGCTGCTTGCCATCGACCGCAACACCGAGGTCCACTCCGCCGACATCGGCGCGACCACCCCCCGGTTCGGCCGGCCCGTCCGGGCCGACCCCCAGCAGGAACCGCAGACGGCCGTCGCGGCCGGCCTCGACCTCGGCCTCCTGCCCACGTTTCTCTCCCAGATGGGCATGGGCCTCTCGGTCGTGGCGTCGCGAGGCGAAGAGACCGGCAACCTGCGCCTGGCCCTGGTCGGCACGACGGAACTGCCGGTCGACTGGACGCCCATCGAACGCCCGTACCTCCATCCCGCCGGCGCCGGACGAACGGAATTGGTCACCACGAACCCGTGGCTGTACCCGTCCAACACCCCCGGCGAAGGCCGAGAGCCCGAGGATGGCAACGGCGGCGGGGGCAACGGCAAAACGCCCATCACGCCGAACCCGCCGGTACCCGAACCCGCCACACTCCTGGCCTTGGCGGGGGGGGCCGCCGCCCTCCTCGCCGGCCGCAGAAAGCGGCGCCGGTAACGCTCAACCCGACCACCCGGCCCGTTCGACCCCGACCGGCGCGCCGTCGCGTGCCGGTCGCCCTTGTGCCTACCGGGCCTGGAGCGCCCCACCGACGGTCTTCCCGCCAAGAAATCCCGGACGAAAAAGGGTGTCGCCCCGGCGTGCGGATGCTACAATACGGGCGGCGCAATAATCGGGCCCCACTACACACGTCTCGTTGACGCGTGCGTGAGGCCCTTGCGCTGGGATGGGTTCTTTAAGGTACGTCGAACATAATCATGGCGGACGGTGGAAAATTGTCAAGTCAAAACGCTGGGTTTTTTGGGGTTTTCCGACAAAACCGCGGCCGGCCAAAAGCCGATGTGATGAAAGAAAGCCCCTCATGTGCGAAAAACCGCGATTCCACCCGGTAAGGAGGTCACTATGGCGCTGCGATTGGGTGGCCGTGCGGTTGGAAGAGAACTCCCACGACCCTCCTGGACCGTTGCGCTCCTGTGGGTGCTCGGGCTCGGACTGTGGGCGGCGACGGCGGCCGGCATCGTCCTGGTAGCACTTCGGCCGCCCCCCGCGGGGGCCTCGGACACCTTCTGGGTCCTCACGGGCGTCGGCGCGGTGGCCGGTCTGCTGCTGGGTGCGACGGCCATCGGGCTGGCCCTGCTCCTGAAGTACACGTTCAGCACGGCCGCCACCGTCAAACTGACCGAGCGCGCCCTGCGGGAAATCCTCCAGAAGATGGAGGTGGACCGGCCGGCGTCCAGCCTGGCCGGCGCCGGCCACGAAGAGGTGATCAGCCTCCTCTCCGAGATCATGGAGAACACCCTCCTGGACGAATCCGATAAAGCCGCCAAACGCCAGTTGGCCAAGAAGCATCGGCAGCAGACGCTGCGGCGCGAGATCGAGGCCCTGATCCACACCGGCAAACATCGCGAGGCCCGCGAACGCCTCGAGGAGTTCCGCGCCCGCTACGCCGACAGCGACGACGTCCGCCGCATGGAGCAGGACCTCTCCGAGTCCCTCCGCCAACACGAGCAGAACGAGATCGCCAGCGTCGCCGAGCAGGTCGAGCGGTACATGGGCCTCGGCCTGTGGGAACGCGCCACAGAGACCGCCCATGCCTTGGCCGACCAGTATCCCGAACACCCCGACGCCGCCCGCCTGCCCGAAACGGTCCGCCTGGAACAAGGCGCCAGCCGCCGGCAGGAACAGCAGCGGCTCTACCGCGAAATCGAACACCTCGTCGCCCGCAAGCACTGGCGCGAAGCCCTTCGCGCCGCCGAGACCCTTCTCCAGAACCACGCCAACAGCCCCGAAGCCAAGGCCCTCGGCGACCAGATCGACGAACTCCGCCGAAACGCCGCCATCGGCGAACGCCGCGAGTGGGAAGAGCGGATCACCCAACACATCCAGACCGGCCGACACCGCCAGGCCTACGAACTGGCCGTCGAACTGATGGAGAAATACCCCGACTCGCCCCAGGCCGACGAGATCCGAAAGAACCTCGACCAACTCAAGGCCCGCGCAGGCGTCGCCGACTGAGCCGTCCCCCGGCCGCAGGCTTCAACCCCGCCGCGCCTCCCCCGCCCGCGCCGGCGGCGGCACGGGGTCGTCCCCGCCCTCGGCAAACGGATGGCACCGCAGCACCCGCCGGCCCGCCAGCACCAGGCCGCGCCATACACCATGGGTCCGCAGCGCCCGGACCGCGTACTCGCTGCACGAAGGGGCGTAGCGGCAGCACGGACCGAGCAGCGGGCTGACCCCCGCCTGGTACAGGCGCACAAGAAACACCAGGCCGCCCACCGCGACCCGGCCGAGCGTCTTCCCGACGCGTGCCAGAGATATCTTCATCGCAATTCCCGCGAGGCCGGCAATTGAGCCCGGTAAAACAACTGTGGCGTGGCCCGCCAGTTGTCATTCTGAGGAGCGGCGAAGCCGCGACGAAGAATCTCGCCTTGACCCTCGTTTTGCCGTTCCCACGGCGAGATTCTTCGGCCCCGCAAGAGGGGTCTCAGAATGACATCATCGCAAAGAGGACATTACTTTTACTGGGATCGATAGCCCTTGCGCCGGGCCCGACGGACGGCCTCCGGCACGAGGGCGCGGACCCGCCGGTCCACCTCCGCGAACGTGTAATCCCGGCCGAGGGGAACCAGGACCACATCGTACCCGGTCGGCAGGTCGTCCCGGGCCCGCCGGAACGCCTCGCGCAGCAGCCGCTTGATGCGGTTCCGCTCGACCGCGCCCCCGCACCGCCGGCCGACGCTGACGCCCAGGCGCGACGTGTCCAGGCCGTTCGGCCGGGCGTACGCCACCAGCCGGCCGTCGCCGCTGCGGGCCCGGGCCCGATAGACGGCCCGGAACTGGCCCGCCTTCAGCAGCCGCTGACGCCGGCCGAGGGTGGCCCGTCCCGTCTGCCGGTCCGTTCGGATCCCTTTGGGACCGCTCATGGCGCGTCCTCGTCGTCGGCAGGCGTCTCGTCCCTGCCCGGTCCGTTCGGATCCCTTTGGGACTCGTCCATCACGTGAAACCGCCGGCCGGCCTCCGTCCAGGCATCCGTGGTGCTGGACGGCGTGTGCCGCATCGGCCGAAGCAACCATCGCCGGAGCCAGGCCACCAGCAGGCCGACGACGACCGCCAGGCCCACGACCAGGAGCCAAAGCCACCACGCCTCGGCGGGCGCGGCCAGCGGGAGGACGGCACCGGGGGTCACGTGAGGGACTCCTCATCCGGGGGGTGCTCGCCGCCCCCAGCCTCCTCAGCCGGCGGCGGGGCGTCGGGGCCATCGCCGGACGAGTCGCCGGCGCGGCCGGCCTCTCCCCCGCCCGGGCCGGGGGCGTCGGCCATCCCTTCCACCGACACGTTGGCGTGCGGCGGGGGACGGTCGTCGGGCCAGAGGCGGTCCCACACGTCCGGGCCGAGTTCGCGTTCCACGATCTCGACCAGTGTGGCGAGGTCGCGTCGAACCTGTTCGTACTGCTCCCGGAGCCGGAGCACCGCCGAGACCCCCGCCAGGTTGATGCCAAGATCGCGGTGCAGCGTCACGACGCTCCAGAGGCGTCGCATGTCGGCCCGCGAGAGGGCCGCCTCGCCGGCCGCTCCCTCCTGCGGCGTCACGAGGCCTTCCTCGATATAGGCCCGGACGTCGCCGGTCGAGACGCCGAGCGACCCGGCCGCCTGACCCAGCGTATAGGTGTCCGGCTCCGTCTCCGCCATGATGACCTCCAAGCCCGTGCGTGTCGGTTCGACGGCATCTGTGGCGCGGTGGGTCTCCACGCCCGCCGCGCCGATCGCGGAGGTGCACGCTTTGCTTGTCAAACCGTGGTTCTTGTGTGGCCCGGCCGGTCTTGTCCGGCCGGGAGAACACGGATTGGCAAGCAATCCGTGGCACCCGGCGTCTCGATTCCCCGACCGGGCCACACACCTCCCTCAACGGCGCGTCGCGCGCGGTGCATCAGGAGATACACCGCGCGGCACTCATCTCGCTTCCCCCGCGGTTAAGGCTACTTTGTCAACTTCGCCATCATCCACAAAGGCCGTGGCGCGGTGCCCCGTCGTGGGCACCGCGCGGTGGGCAAGACGGCCCGCCGCGCTAGAGTCGTTGTCGGTTGGTAAGAGTTGACAAAGTAGCCTTAAGTGTTGCCCCACGGTTCACCACGGCGGGGGTTCTCCTCGCGGGCGCGCAACTCCTGGAACAGTTCCTTCTGCCGCGGGTCCAGGCTGCCGGGCGGGACGATGCGGAGGACGCAGTACTGGTCACCGGCGCCGGCGTCGCCCGGCCCCCGGACACCCTGTCCCTTCAGCCTGAGCCGCTGGCCCCCCCGTGTGCCCGCCGGGATGCGCACCGAGGTCCGCCGGCCGTGCACGGTCGGAACCTCGACCGGGGCGCCGAGGGCCGCCTCGGACACGGTAATCGGCAGATCAAGATAGATATCGCGCCCGTCTCGCCGGAAGAAGGCGTGCGGCCGGACGCGGACCGTCAGGTACAGGTCGCCGGCCTGGCCGCCGGCCGGGCCGGGCGCCCCGCGTCCCCTGAGCCGGAGCCGCTGGCCGTCGCGCACGCCCGCCGGCACGTTGACCTCGATGCGTTCGGTCCGGGCGGAGCCGTCCGGCCCCGGCCGCTGAAGGGCCAGGCTCGTCCGCACGCCGCGCGCGGCCTGTTCGAGAGACAGCGAGAGTTCGCTGGCGAGGTCCTGGCCGCGGACGCCCGCGCCGCGGAACCCGGCCCGCTGGCCCGCGGCGCCCGGCGCCGCCCGACCCCGCCTGCCGCCGAGGCGGCTGAAGAGTTCCTCGATAAACGACGCCCCCTGCCCGCCCGAGCCGGCGAACGCCTCGAAGGCGATGTCCTCGAACGGCGACCCGCCGCCCTCCGACGACCAGGTGTAGGTGTACCGCCGACCGCCGGGGCCGGCCCCCGCGCCGGCGGCCTCGGCCCCCATGCGGACGCCCTCGTGCCCGAAACGGTCGTACGCCTGCCGCTTCTTCTTATCCGAGAGGACCTCGTAGGCCTCGCCGATCTCCTTGAACCTGGTCTCGGCCTCGGAGTCGTTCGGGTTCAGGTCGGGGTGATACCGGCGCGCGAGGCGCCGGTACGCCTTCTTGATGGCATCCTGGTCGGCATCGTGCGGGACACCGAGGACCTCGTAGTAGTCGCGTTTGGCCATGGGTGACGCAGCGTCTTGGGCACCGAGTGTGACCGGCGGTGGGCTCGTCGTCATTCTGGGCGGAGCAACGCATCTCGCCGTGCAGCCCTCTTCGCCGCCATGACCGATTATAAGGGGAATCAGACGGCCAGGCAACGGGGCTGACGCCGCGGGTCGGTCGCGCGGGTCACGGGTCGGCCGGGGGCTTGCGTCGGACGTCCCACCGGCGGCGGAGCCGGACCGAATCGACACCCAGTCGCGTGCCGCCGGAGGCCACGTTCCGCCCGATGCATTCGAACCGCAGGGTGTGCGTGCCGGTGGAGAGACGGCGCTGACCCAGGTTCAGTTCGCGGACGTCGACGTCCTCGTTGTAGAAATCGACCCCTCGACGGATCTCCTCGCCGTCGAGCAGGATGCGCCAGATGCCGAAGTCGTACGAGAAGGTGGCCCGCAGGGTCAGTTGGCGCAGTTCCTCCTTCTCGACGGGGAAGTCGACCTCGAACCAGGCGCCCTCGCCGCGGGTGTTGCGGAAGAGGAGTTGGCCGTCGCCCGTCCAGCGGTAGCCCTTCTGGCGCACGAACGAGCCGCCCTCGGCCCGGCCCGAGGCGATCAGGGCCTTACCCTCGATGATGATATCGAGATTCGGCAGTTTACGCTCGTCCGCGGGGGGGAGTTCGGTGAAGCGCTTGGGCTGGCCCACCTGGTACCAGAACGCCACGGTGGCGTAATCGTCGTTGCGCTGGACGAACCCGCGGTGGACCCCCTCGGCCAATTCATCCTTGCTGATCCAGCCCGCGTTCTCGAATTCAACGCGCAGCGACCGCGTGAAGCGGATCGGGTCGGGCACGTGCCAGCGGTAGACGGTGGTCCGCCAGCCGACCATGCGCCCCTCGCCCTCCAGGATCGAGACGCCGAAGTACGGGAACGTGCCGACGCCCATGCCCCAGGCGTTCAGGACGTAGTCCTCGGTGCCGGTGCCCCAGATGCTGGGCCGGGCCTCGCCGTCGATGATGAACGTTTCGTCGCCCTCGCCGAACCACGCGGGGCTGCGCGACCGCACGCTGATGACGGTGCCGACGTAGTGACCCCGTCCCTCGGCGTCGAGCACGAGGTAGTTGCGGCCGGAGGCGGTCGGAAACGCCTGACGGTACTGGGCGCAGAAGTAGGGCGTGTCGGGCGGCAGGGAGGCCTCGCGGACGTAATCGATGTGGTAATAACAGGAGTTGAGCGGCTTCTTGCTCTGGTTCTCGAGCGTGATGCGGGCCGAGGTGTGAAACGGCATCGGCCAGAAGCAGTTGTAGGCGTCGCCGCCCTGGACCTGGACGGGCATCGAGCGGACCTCGGCCCGCCGGCCGAAGCCGGCGGCAAAGAAGTCGCCCACGGGCGACTCGACGGCCGGCTCCTCGGCCCCGTCCCAGTACATCCGCAGCACGATTTCCGAGTGATTGGCGTTGCCGTGGCGGCCAAGCCAACTCGGCTCCGGCGTCGGGAAGGTGAGCCAGATGTGTGTGAGGGTGGCCGGACCGTCGATCTCGGCCATCGTCAGCGTCTCGCCGGGGGCGAGGTGACGGTTGTCGCGATTGCTCGACCGCTTGGGCGCGGCCGAGGAGACCCGCGCCGACCGTCCGGGGGCCAACCGGGCCAGGTGGCCGAGCGGGCCGCCGGGCATCGCCGCCGGTCCGCCGGCCGCGGGGCCCCCGCCCTCCCGCAGGTCGCACGAGGCGGCCGCCCATAGCAGCACCGCCAGGGTCAGGGGTGCCCGCGTCGCAAGTCGCATGGTCGTCCTCCACACAAGGGCCCAGGACCGCGGTGGGTGCCCATACGGGTCAACGCTTCGCTTCGACAAGCAGCCACCCTACGTATCCGCATCGCCCGCCAGGCCGAGGGCGTCGGCCGCCTCGCGCATGCCCATGATGGTGTCGGTGAAGAGGTCCGAGAGGTCGACGCCCAGGCGCCGGGCGCCGTCCTCAATAATCTCGCGATTCACGCCCGCCGCGAACGACTTGTCCTTCCACTTCTTCTTCACGCTCTTGGCCTTCATGTCCATGACCGACCGCGACGGGCGCACCAGGGCCGTGGCGACGACCAGGCCCGTCAGTTCGTCCACGGCGTAGAGGACCTTTTCCATCTCGCTCTGGGGTTCCACATCCGTGCAGATGCCGTACCCGTGCGAGACGACGGCCCGGACGAGGTCGCCGGGCCATCCATGCTCGCGGAGGATCTCGGCCGTCTTGGCGCAGTGCTGGTCGGGGAACCGCTCGTAGTCGAGGTCGTGGACGAGGCCGACGAGGCCCCACGTGTCCTCGTCCTCGCCGCGCTTGCGGGCCATGTACCGCATGACGGCCTCGACGGCGAGGGCGTGCTTGATGAGTCCCTCGCCGGAGTTATACTCATTGAGCAGTTGCCATGCTTCGTCACGGCTGGGTTGATGGGTGTCCATGTGCGTTCCTTTCGGACCATGCGTCGCACGCCATACTTATTGAGCCCGTACGGGCGCGTTCGACAGGCACAACGGCGCGCCGCGCAAGCGCGGGGGCTAAATGCCGTACTCTTGATTGATGTGCTCGCGCCACAGGGCGACCACGCGGTCGGCGAGAGTGTCGGTCGGGGTGTCGGGGGCGGCGTCGAGCCACCTCGCGCCCTCGAACCGCCGGAGCCAGGACATCTGCCGGCGGGCGAACTGCCGC
Source organism: uncultured Anaerolineales bacterium (assembly GCA_964437855.1). Taxonomy (GTDB): domain Bacteria; phylum Planctomycetota; class Phycisphaerae; order FEN-1346; family FEN-1346; genus BS750m-G62. Next base: position 10,783 of record CAYTJE010000024.1, read on the forward strand.
GTGTGCGCCACGATGGCCCCCGGCAAATCGGCCTCCGTCAACTCCCCCGCCAGGTGCGCCAGCACCTCGGCGTAGCCGAGCGCCTGGCACGGCCCCTTGGCCAGTTGCCCGTACCGCTCGACGAGGCCGCGGACCTCGTCCACCAGGCCGGCCTCCAGCATCCGCCGGACGCGGTCGGTGATGCGCCGGGTCAGGTCATCCCGGCTGCGGCGGATGGCCACCAGGAGCGCGCGATACTCCGGCCGCCGCTCGCCCCACTGCCGCTGGAGGACCGAGATGGGCCGGCCCGCCTTCTCGTGCACCTCCAGGGCCCGCACGATGCGCCGCAGGTCATTGGGATGGATGCGGCCGGCGGCCTCCGGGTCGACCCGGGCGAGGCGGGCGTGAAGGGGCTCGGTGCCGCAGGCCTCGGCCTCGGCCCGCAGGCGGCCGCGGAGGGCCGGGTCGGCGTCCGGGCCCTCAAAGAGACCTTCGAGCAGGGCCTTGAGATAGAACGGCGTGCCGCCCGAAACGATGGGCACCCGGCCGCGGGCGGGGATGTCGGCGATGGCGGCCTCGGCCAGGGTCAGCCAGCGGGCGGCCGAGAACGTCTCGTCCGGGTCCGCCACGTCCAACAGGTGATGGGGCACGGCCGCACGCCGCTCGGCGGACGGCTTGGCGGTGCCGACGTCCAGGCCGCGGTAGACCTTCATGGAGTCGGCCGAGATAATCTCGCCGCCCACCCGCTCCGCCAGCGCCAGGGCCAGTGGCTCCTTTCCGCCGGCCGTGGGGCCCGTGATGACCAGGATGGGCGTCGCCTCCGCCATAGCATCAGGGTGCCCGGCAGCGGCGGACAAGTCAAGGATGTTCGGGGCATCAACGCCCCGAGCCGCGCTTCCCGACCCGCCAGCGTAAGATGGCGGGTACGGTCGATCCGCCGTGTGGGCATCACGTCCCGGGTGAAGATGCCCGCCCGTACGGGCGGCTCGGCCCGCGCAGGCGCTTGCACCCGACGGGCCGAGTCGCTATACTGATGCCGCAAACCATCGCCGGGAGGAAGAGCCGTGTGGGAGAAACTCATTCTCTGGTCATCGGCCATTCTGGTCGCCGTGGCCGCCCTGGTGGCCGGCTGCGTGAAGGTGGACGTGCCCGACGGGCCGTACGTTACCGCCGGCGGGTCGTCCGGGTCGAGCGCCCCGTCCAAGGCCGACCGCGAGCGGGTGGAAGGCATGAGCCAATCGGAACTGGAGCGGGAAGTCCTCCGCCTGACGGCCGAGAACGACCGCCTCCGGAAAGAGGTGGCGGACCTGAAACGCAAGAACAAACAACTCGACGCCGAAAAGGACCGCCTGGAAGACCGCGTCGACGACCTCGAAGACCGCCTCGACTGACACTACAACGCTATCTCGTGCGCGGCGGGTCACCCGGCCCACCGCGCCGGAAACGCCTGTCCTGGCCCTGCGCGGCGGTCCGGTCCATACGGAGGCGTATGCCGAGGACCGCCGCGCGGGAAGTAGCGCGGTAGTGTTATCTCGGCAACGTCCACCAACCGTCCAAAGCACAGCCCAGCCCGGACGGGCCGTGCGGGACGCAGCATCGTCGTGTTCGGCGGATAACCCTCACCCCATCCGGCGGCGCAGGTCCATGAGTTCGGGGTGCGCCTCGTCGGTGTCGCCGAGGTCGCGTTTCAGTTCCAGGAGACGCTGCTTGAGCCGCTTCACCACGTCGGCGTAGTCCGGGTGGTCGTAGACGTTCCTGAGTTCGTGGGGGTCCCGCCGGAGGTCGTAGAGTTCCCAGCCGGGTTCGGTCGGCTTGCTCCCGGTATGCCCCAGCGGCAGTCCGTAGAAGAAAATCAACTTGTACCGATGGGTGCGGATGCCGTAATGCGCGGGTCGGCGGGCCCCGCTGCCGTGCATCCAGTACCGGTAGTACATGGCATCGCGCCAGTCGGGCGGCGTCCGGCCGCGCAGGTTGGCGCGGAAACTGCGGCCCTGCATGTAATCGGGGGCCTTCGCGCCCGCGTAATCCAGCATCAGCGGGGCGAAGTCCACGTTCAGCACGATATCGTCGACGACCGTGCCGGGCGCTATCTCGCCGGGGTGGCGGATCAGCATCGGCATCCGGAGCGATTCCTCGTACATCCACCGCTTGTCGATGTAATTATGTTCCCCAAGGAAGTACCCCTGGTCCGAGGTGTACAGGACCACGGTGTTGGAGGCCAGGCCGGCCTCGTGGAGCCAGGCGAGGAGGCGGCCGACGTTCTGGTCGATCGCCGCCACGCTCCGCAGATACCGCTTCACGAACCGCTGGTAGGCGGCGCGGCGGCGGTCCCGCCCCGACAGGCCGTCCGGCGGCTCCCACCCGCCGTGAGACTTCCGCCGAAGCCGGTCGGCCATCGTGTCGATCGTGAAGCCGTACTCCCGCGAGCCCGGCGAACGGTGGCGCTTGTCCTCGAACAGGCTCGCCGGCTCGGGGATCGTCACATCGGCAAACAGGTCGGCGTTGCGCTCCGGGTAGGCGAACGGCTCGTGGCAGGCCTTGAAGTGCGTCATCAGGCAGAACGGCTTGGCGGGGTCGCGCCGCTCCTTCAGCCACTCGAGCGACAGGTCGGCCACGACGTCGGCGGAGAACCCCTTGTAGGTACGCTTCGTGCCACCGATCTCCGTCATCCGGGGAGTCACGTACCGCCCCTGCCCCGGCAGGACGTTCCAGTAATCGAAGCCGGCGGGCTCGGTCTTCAGGTGCCACTTGCCGATGATCGCGGTCTGGTACCCGGCCCGCTGGAGTTCCTTGGCCACGTTCGGCGCTTTCGGATCCAGTTTGTCTCCCAGGGTGTAGGCCCCGTTGACGTGGCTGTACTGGCCGGTGAGGATGCTGGCCCGGCTCGGCACGCAGATGGAGTTGGTGCAGAAGCAGTTCGCGAGGCGTGCCCCCTGCTCGGCCAGCCGGTCGATGTTCGCCGTGGGCGCAACGGGCGCCAACCGCGACCCGTAACAGCCGAACGCCTGCGAGGTGTGGTCGTCGGCCATGATAAAGAGGATGTTCGGCCGGGCGGCCTCCGCCTGCTCGCCGGCGGCCTCCGCCTGCGCGCCGGCGGCCTGCTTCGCCGGCGCCGGGCCACGCCCAAGCGCCACGGCCCCGGCGCAAAGGCCGAGCCCTCCGAGAAATGTTCTGCGGTTCATAAAAAGTCTCCTCCTACTCCTACTTGTCCGCGTCTCGCCCCGCCGCGCGTGTGGCCCGGCCGGCTTGTCCGGCCGGGAGAAGATCGGCTCTGTGGCCTCCCGTGCGGCGGCCGGCCCGACCACTTCCCGCGTCGCCGGGCTGGTCGCCAAGCGCCTCGATCGCACGGCCCAGGCGCTGCTTCAGCCGCAGCATCGCGTCCGGGTCGGGCAGGATTCGGGTCGCGTACCGCCCGCCCGCGTTCGGGATGCTCACGAGGGCGGCGGCCTCTTTCAGCACCGCCTCGGCGCGGGCGACGTCGCAGCCGTCGGCCTTCGCCTCCGCGATGCGATGGCGTAACAGGTACAGATACTCGTAATCCTCCACGCCCTCGCGGGCCTGCTCCAGGCGGATCGTCGAGACCGGCCCGCCCGCCCCCACCGGCGAGCCCGGATACGCCAGGTACCCGTCGCCGTTCGGATACCGCACGTAAAACTCGCTGCCCGGCCGGTCGCTCTGATGGATATACGCGTGCCAGCCATATTCATAGGGGTTGTAGGTGAGCCAGTCGATGCCCCAGAACTCGTACGCCTCCACCCCGTAGTGGAAACAGTAGTGCGGCAGGAGCCGCTCGACGGCGCAGTACGGCGTGTCGGTGCACATCTGGCCGTCGGTCGTGAACCAGACACGGTCGCCCCGTCGGCGGATGGCCCGCATCGCATCGACGGGCGTCCGGCCCTGGTGCCCCACGCCCCAGACGTCGAGCGAACCGTCCCACGCGGGCTGGTGGTGCCACGTGCTCGAGTAGATGGGGATCGCGGGGTCCACCTCGTGAATCATCCGGCACAGCGCCTTCATCTGCCGGACTACGTACTCGTGCCGATGGTCGTGCGGCTCGTCGGAGATGTACAGGACCACGCGGTCGGCCCAGCCCTTTTCCTTCATGTGGTTCCAGTACGCCCGCAGGCACGCCTGGTACGCCCGTTTGTACTCGGGGCGGAGGCGGGAGCGGTCGGCCCCCTCGTACGGGTACTCGCCCGGGTACGGCGCCTCGCCCCACGCCTTCTTCGGCGGATGGCCCCACCCGAAACAGTAGAAGCACCGCGGCGTGTAGGTGTGCCCCGCGCCGAGGACATCAAAGTAATACGCGGCCGCCTCGTCGTACGCCGAGAAGTCCGACTCCACCTTGCCATCCTTGTACCGGATGAGGGGCTCGGGCTGGATGCGGTTCGGGCATACGCGCCGCTCGGCCATGAACGTCCAGAACCGCCGGACGTAGCCCTGGCGGTCCTCGCCGACGTCCTCGCGCCACCACCGACCGTGCAGCCGCACGTCATAGATGGCCTTGACGTGCTCCTCGTCCGGCAGCACAAAGTCCCACACGTGGACGGTAAAGGGCACCTCGGCGAGCAGGCGAGGGGCAGCGTTTGCGCGGCCCGTACGGGCCCCGCCGCGGGTCCTCTTTTCAATTCCCGCGCGGCGGGTCTCCGTACCCGCCGCGCCGGACTCGCCCCGCGCTGGTGCGCGGCGGGTCTCCGCACCCGCCGCGCCGCTCGCCACAGCGTCCTTCGCGCGCGTGGAGTCCGAAGACCCACCGCCCGACACCTCTGCGCCCCCGGCCACCAGCCGCACCGTCCCGCGGTAGTCGCCCGGCCGCGCATCCTTCAGCACGTGGACGGTAATCCAGACGGGCTGCGTCCGATCGGCCTCCAGGTCGAACGTGTCGCGCGGCAGGAGCGGGTCGGGCCAGTACCCCGCCCAGCCGTCGCACCGGCCGGGCTGCTGCGGGTACTTGCGGTGCCAGGGGGGCGACTCGCTCCGGTAATAATTCGTCGGATGATCGATGGGCACATAGCCGACGACCGCTGTCTCGATGTCCGCAAGGACGGCCCCGCCGGGGCCGACGGGCGGGTCCACCTCGACCCGCACGCCCGGCACGGCCTTCGGCCCGCGGACGGCCAGTTGCAGCGGCTCCGCCTCATTGCGGGCGACAAAGAGGCGGGCGGGCGCCGGCTTCTCCGGCGGCGCGTCCCACCGGAAAACCTTCACCACCGGGTTGACGGGCCAGGCGGCCAGACCGTCCGGCGACCCGCCGGGACGAGCCTGGAGCGCCAGCGGCTCGGCCTCCGTCACCCGGGCCAGGACCACGCCGTCGTGCCAGAGGGTGCCGGTTGCGTTCATCGTCAGGTGCAATTGCAGTTCGGCACAGTCCGGCGGCATGGTCAGGGCACCCGCCAGGAGCGTCCAGTCGTGGGTGCCCTCCAGCGGCCGGCCCACGGAGTTGTGCCCGCCGGTCTCGCACAGTTTGCCGTCGGCGGTTCGGCAGTGGGCGTGCAGGCTGACGCGGCCGCCGCGAATGGCCTCGCATTTCACCCACGCCGCATAGAGATACGTTTGACCGGCTTCCACGGGGCGGGACTGGTGCCAGCCGATCCATCCGGCCTTGGCGCCCTCCGGCACGTGGATGCGGACGCACCGCTCGCCGAACGGCCCGCCGTCGGCGCGCGCAGCGGCGGGACGGCCGGCGCGCGGCGTTTCGGTGCCGCCGGTCCAGGCATCGGGCAGCGGCCCGCCGGCCTCGAAACTCGGGTTCCCGACCAGGTTCCGCGGGCTCGCCAGCAGCCGACGGTACCCGGCCCGGTCGGCGTCCCGGGCAGCGCCGCCTTCACCGTCACCCCCCTCGTCAACGTCCGCGGGAGCGACGTAGACGTGGTAGTCGCAGACGGAGCGGGCCGGCACACGGGTCTCGAAGAGCAGGCGGTCGCCGGCCGTCACGTGCGCGAGGACCGTCTCCCCGCGGGCCGCCAGGAGCGAGCCGCGGTCCACCGGTGCGCGGAGCCGGCCGGCCAGCGCGGCGAGGTCGGCCGAGACCAGCCCGGTGGCCCGGGGCGTGTCCGCAAAGTTGAATGCGCGGTATGACATGCGGTGCGGCGGGGACGGCTTGCCGGGGCCGGGGTCGAGCCAATCGCCGGTACCGCCGGCGCGGCGGAGAGTCATCATTTCGCGAGGCAGGGGCCTCGCCGCCAGGCGCGGCGGGTCCAGGCACTCCAGGCGCACGTCGTCGAACCACGCCGTGCCCGTCCCGCGAAGGACCGTGCCGATATTGGCGCGGACGGCCTCTTCGGGGGCGGTGAACTCGGCCGAGACCTGCTTCCATCCGTACGTGCCGCCGCCGGCGCCGGCATGGTGGGCGGCAATGAATCGGCCCTTGGCGGGGGCCAGGTGGACGTACCAGCCGGCGCGGCCGTCAACGTTCTCGGCCCGGACCCAGGCGGTCAGGCGGTAGCGTGCGCCGCCGGCCACGTGAATGCCGCGCTGGCGGGTCGAGATCCAGGTCGGCTCGGCGCCCTCGGCGACCACGGTCTTGAGGCACCGCTTGCCGGCGTGCGGCCGCTCGGCGACCCAGGAGGCGCGGTGCGTCGCGTCGCCGGAGTCGTGCCGCCAGGCGGCGGGCGCGCCGCCCTCGCCGCGCTCCACGCCGCCGTTGCGGACGCCGACGGCGGCCTCCAGGTACTCGGCCACGGGCCAGGCGGATGGGTTGTCGAAATAGACATAGTACGTAACGGTACCGCCGGCCGGCACCTCGGCCGGGAGGGTGAGCGACGCGCCGGCGGGAATCGGCCCCTCGCGGACGGGCTGCCCGTCGGCGTCGGCGAGGGCGTACAGGAGTTCCGTGCCGTCGGCCGCGACGGCGCGGACGGCCTCGGCCCGGGCACCGGCGAGGTCCGCCTCGCCCTCGGCGGGGCCGATGCGGACGGCGACCGGCGAGCCGGCGGCGTCGCGCTCCGTGCGGTTGGCGATGCGCACCGGCACCCGCCCGCGCCAGTATTCGCCGCGGCCCAGGTAGAGCGGATGGTGCCAGTCGTCGGCGGCGCCGGCGGAGGCGGCTGAGACCTGGAATACCAGCGCACCGAAAACGGCGAGCGCGCAAAACGAAAAGGCGCGGTGGGTCTCCGTACCCACCGCGCCACGATGAAAGGTGCTCGCGGTGCGCGGCCCGTACGGGCCGCGCCCAAACGCGCCTTGCGGAAACGGAGGGATTCTCACGGCGGTGTCCCTTCTTCGGGTTTGACGACGGGCACCTCCAGCAGCGGCGTGGGGATGTGTTCGCTCGTCAGGTACAGGGTCCGCCCGTCGGGGCCGTAGCAGATGGCCTCGCCCTGCCGGCGGCGGGGCATGCGGACGGCGCGCGGCTTGCGGGCGAACGCCTGCCGCCAGGTCTCGCCGCCTGCGCGGACGAACTCCAGGGCATCGGCATACGTGAGGACGATGGCCCGCCGGCCGTCCGGCGAGATGTCCATCGCCACCACCGGCGAGGTCGCGATCTCCCCGATGAGCCGGGCCGTGAGCGGCTTGTCCGCGCCCCCTGGCGCCGCAGGCGGCTCGTCCGCCGTCTTCGACGGGGCGAGCACCTCGTCGGGCACGGCCAGTTCGAAGACCTTGCAGCGGATACCCTCCTTGGTGACGAAGTAGAAGCGGCCGGTGGCGGGGTCGACGCCCAGGGCCTCGCAGTCGCGCGGCCCGCCTTCGTAGACGAAGCGGATGGTCCGCAGGACGGGGACCGTACCGCTCACCGGCTCGGCCGCCGTGCCGACGGCCGGCTCCTCCAGCAGGTAAAGGACGCACTCGGAGCGGGACCAGAGGTTGTCGCCGATGTCGGCGACCACGAGGAGGCTGCGACCGCCGCGGCGGACGGAGGCGAGGTCTTCCCAGTCGTCGGCCTCCACGCCCTCCAGCGTGCAGGTGGCCAGGCGCCGGCCCTTGCGGTCGAAGGCGTACAGGCGGGCGGCGTCACCGGAATCGTTGTGCGTCCAGAAGACGCCGGGGCGGTTCCGGCCGGCGGCCAGGCCGCTGGATTCGTCGATGCGGCCGTCGGCGAGGGTGGCGATGCGGCGCGGCGCGGCGTAGCGGATGCGGCCCGGCGGGGCCGCGCCCGCGGCGCCGTCCTGTGCCGCGCGGGCCCCGAACGCCGCGAGCGGGAGGGCGAGGGCCGCAACGGCGAAGCGAAGGGTAAGTCGCGCGTGTTGCATGCGTGCACTCTCGCGCCAGGGGCGAGCCGCCATCGCGAGATGGCGGATACGATCGGTTGGCAGGGTGGACATCACCCTCCGGATAGAGATACCCGCGACCTTACGGTCGCGGCTCGCTTCGCTCGCTCGGAATGACAGCCCCCGGCCGGCTCCGGCGACGAAAAAGGGCGGCCCTCGCCACCTCACCACCCCGCGAGGCGACGCGCCACCCTCTGGCTACCCTGGTGGCAGCGGGTGGATTCGAACCACCGACCTTGGGCTTATGAATCCCCTGCTCTAACCCCTGAGCTACGCTGCCACAGCAACCGTAGTGTACGCCGGCCGGGGCGTTTGTCAAGGGCAGGGCGCCTGCCCGAGCCGCCATCGTAAGATGGCGGGTACGACAGGTTGGCAGAGCGGGTATCACGCGGCGGATGAAGATACCCGCGACCTTACGGTCGCGGCTCGGACGGTCGCGGCTCGGACGGTCGCGGCTCGGACGGTCGCGGCGCCGAGGGTGAGGCCTTCACGTCTCGCGCCACAGCCCTTCCTGCATCGACTGGCCGTGCGGGCGGTAGAGGTCCTGCCGATGGGCCAGGCGGTGCCGGACCTCCTTCACGATAACCTCGGCGGCGGCGTCGAGGGTTTCCTCGCCGAACTCAGGGGTCGCCTCGCGCGGGTCGTCGCCGATGACGCCGACGAGCGGCTCGCCGCGCGGCGCGAGGGCGCCGGTGTCCACCGTCTCCGGATGCAGGGCCAGCAGGTGCGAGGTCTCCCACCGGCCGGCGTGGTCGCCGCCCTCCGGGTACCGCTCGCGGATGAGCAGGTAATCGAGGGCGGCCCAGGCCATCAGCCCGTGCCGCTTGCTCCACGCCCGCTGGTTGAAGAGGTGGCAGGCGGCCCGGGCGTGGTCGATGAGCGGGTAGTGGCCGGCCACAAGGACGCCAATCTCGAACCCCAGGCTCTCGGCCTCGGCCAGGACGTGCAGCAGCAGCCGCTGGTATGCCAGGACCTGCTCGGTGGCGGTGAAGGGATGGCGGCCGGGCGTGAAGTTCGCCGGGTCCAGGCCCATGGCCTCGGCGATTTTTTCGCGGTCCTCGGCGCCGGCGTCCATGAGCGACTCGACCCGGCTCTCGCCGTAATAGAGCGGCGGGAAGACCAGGCCCCCGCCCCGGCGGGCGCAGCGGACGGCCAGGCCCTCGGCCTGAAGGGTGTCGGCCCCGACGGGCAGGTGCCGGCCGTGCCATTCCAGCGTGCCGATGGGGATGTAGACGACGGGGCAGGCCTCGCGGCGGGCGCGGATCTGGTCGGGGCGAAGCATCTGGTAACGGACCTCGTCAGGCATGAAAGCGACCTCGCAGTTCGAGCCGGCCGCGGAAGTTTACCCGCCGGAGGCGGGCGGCCGGTCAGGTTCGATGCGCCGCCCGGGCCGCACGCGCCAGGGCGAGCGTCGCGCCGCCAGGGCGAGCGTCGCGCCGCCAGGGCGAGCGTCGCGCCGCAGATGCAGATACCCGCGACCTCACGGTCGCGGCTCGGAGCAAGACCGGCCGTGGCGCATGCTCATCTACCGCCCGCCGTACCATGCCTCGTAGAAATCGCGATAGGAGCCGTCCTTCACGCGCCGCCACCAGCCCTCGTGCTCGCGGTACCACCGGACGGTACGCTCAAGCCCCTCCTCAAAGGCCACTTCCGGCCGCCAGCCGAGTTCCGTTTCGATCCGGGACGGGTCCATGGCGTAGCGGCGGTCGTGGCCGGGACGGTCTTCGACGAACCGGATGAGCGACTCAGGGCTCCCGACGGCGGCGAGGATCTGCCGGACCACGTCCAGGTTCTTCCGTTCGCTTCGTGCGCCGATGTTATAGACGGCGCCGGGCCGGCCGCCGTCGAGCACCGCCAGGACGGCCCGGCTGTGGTCGTCGGTGAAGATCCAGTCGCGGACCTGCTGCCCGTCGCCGTAGACCGGCAGGGGCACATCCTCCAGGGCGTTCGAGAGCATCAGGGGGATGAGTTTCTCGGGGAACTGCCGCGGCCCGTAATTGTTCGAGCAGCGGGTGATGACCGCGTCCTGTCCCCAGGTGTGATGGGCGGCCAGGACCAGGAGGTCCGCCCCCGCCTTGCTGGCGGCGTAAGGGCTGGAGGGTCGGAGGGGATGGTCCTCGGTGAACGCGGCGTCGCCGGGTTCGAGCGCGCCGTAGACCTCGTCGGTCGAGATCTGGAGGAACCGGCCCACGCCGCGCTCCCGGGCCACGTCGAGAAGCACCTGCGTGCCGGTCACGTTGGCGCGGACGAAGGCGAGCGGGCCGAGGATGCTGCGGTCCACGTGGGTCTCGGCGGCGAAGTTGACGAGGGCGTTCGCCCCCTCGGGCACCGCCCGCCGCATCGCCTCCGGGTCGGTGATGTCGGCCCGGACGAAGGTGTGCCGATCCCCGGGGACGCCCTCCAGGTTCTCAAGGTTCCCGGCGTAGGTCAGCAGGTCGACGGTAACGATATGGAGGTCGGGGCGCTGCCGGAGGGCCAGGCGGACAAAGTTAGAACCGATGAACCCGGCGCCGCCGGTCACGACGTAGGTGGGCATGGCACCGCCTCTCGACCCACGAAAGGCGCAGAGGCGGGCGCCGCAGGGTCGGGCGGCACCCGCCTTCGCACAAAACGCTGGTCGGCCCGCTGATCGGCCGTGGCCGGAGGCTACGTCTACTCGGTAGCCTCTTTGGCCTCTTCGGCGGCCTTCTTGGCCTCTTCGGCCATGCCTTCGGCGGCCTCTTTCACGGCTTCGGCGGCGCCCTCGGCAGCCTCCGTGGCGCTCTCGGGGGCCTCTTCGGCCGGTTCCTCGGCGGCCGGTGTCTCTTCGGCGGGCTCCTCTTCAGGCGGCGGCGTCTTGGCGCAGCCCACGGCGAAAGCGCCCACGAACACCAGCAGCAACGCTAAGCACAGGTACCTCATTCGGCGTCTCCTTTCACTGGGATCCCGGTGCGTCCACAACCGCTGCGATCCACATTCACCCGTTCAGCGTCAAGGGGCATCTCCCCCCAACACGTGTCGGCACGTGATTGTACCGCCCCGGCGGCGGTATGCAAGGGAAAGTCCCGCGGCGTCGGCGATTACGCGTCGAAATGGGCCTTGCCCTCGCGGACGCTCCAGAGATTCGGATCCTTCATGTACTCGTATAAATCTGTTACCAAAGCCAGGTGCTTGTCCTCCTCGGCCTTAAGCGTCAACAACAGGTCCTTGGAGGCCTGATCGCCGGCCTGTTCGGCCCCGGCCTGGTAAAACTCGATGGCCTGGCGTTCCATCGTCCGGGCGAACTCCAGGGCCTCCAGGTCGCCCGTGTCGGGCTGGATGGCCCCGGCCACCTGCGCCCGCCCCGTCCTGACGAAGTCGGGATCCACACCGCCCGCCGGTGCGTCGGCCGGGCACGTCCCCTCTTCGGACCAGGATTTGAGGAGTTCCTCGTGTTTGGTTTCCTCGTCGGCCAAGCGGCGGAACATCTTCTTGCCGAGTTCGTTGGACGTCCGGTCGGCGGCCTGGACGTAGAAATCGTGGGCCGCCCTCTCCTTCTCGATGCCCGTGGCCAGAAGGCGGCACAGGTCGTCGTCAAGTGCCACTGCGCGTCTCCTTTCCGGTGCCTCTCCCGATTGCACCCATTATAGAAGCCGCCCGACAGCGGGCACAAGCAAAAACGGCCGAGGCGCCAGCGGCGGGTGCGACAACGATTCCGGCGAGAGTCGACCATACGCGCAGCGCCGGGGTTTATCCCCGGCGCATGCCCTGCCACAGCGCGGCGGCGTCACGGCCGCGGCTCAAGCAGCAGCGCGCCGACGAGCACGTTCTCGCCGATCATCGCAGCCGGGACGACCCGGCACCGCCCGGCAAGCGGGGCGAAGAGCCGCCGCGCCAGCGCCGGCCTGAGACGACCGAACAGGACCTCGCCCATCCCCGCCACACCCCCGCCGACCACGATCCGCTCCGGCGCCACGACCGCGGACGCCGAGGCGAGGGCGACGGCCAGGGTCTCGGCCACCTCGTCGAGGAGGCCGGCGGCCACCGGGTCGCCCTCCGCCGCAGCGCGGGCCACGGTCCGGGCGTCGATGGCCTCGGCGTCGCCGCCGGCCAGGGCGAGCAGGCGGCCGGCGGCCTCCCCGGCGGTCCGGCCGCGGGCCCGCCGGCCGATGGACCAGCCGGAACAGGCGTCCTCCAGGTGGACGTACCGGCCGGCCTCGCGGTCCCAGACCCAGGTGTGGCCGATCTCGCCGCCCAAGGGGCCGCTGGCGAGCCGGCCGCCCACGCAAAACCCGCCCCCGATACCGCTGCCCACGTTCATGTAAAGGACGCGTCCGGCGCCGGCGCCGGCGCCGAGGCGGGCCTCCGCCACGGCGGCGCAGTTGGCGTCGTTTTCGACCAGGGCGGGCAGGCCCGTCGTCTCGCGGGCCCAGGCGGCCAGGTCGAAATCGTCCCAGCCGGCCACCTGATGGCTGCGGACGACCCGCCCGGTGGTCGAATCGACCGGGCCGCCGAAGCCGATGCCGACCCGCTCGGGCGGTTCGCCGGCCAGGGCGCGGACCTCGTCGATGAGCGCGGCGACGCGCCGGCGGACGGCGTCGGCGCCCTCGCCCGCGGGCGACCCGCCGCGGACCGTCTCCGCGAGGCGCCCGCCGGGGGTGCCGAGGGCGGCCTGGAGTTTCGTCCCGCCGATTTCCACGGCGATACGCAGCATGGTCAGCCTCATCATACCTCATCAAACGCCCGCGGCTCCCTCAAACGCCCGGGGATGCGCCCCCGCGCAGCGGGGCGAATCCCCGGGAATCGTACCTTTAAGCGCTCAACCCCGGGCGTTAGGCGCTCAGCCACTGGGCAGACCTTCAGGCGCGAGCCTCATCTGCCAGCCATACCCACGCGCCCGGGGCGTGGGCGGCAATGTAGTCAATTACGTTCCGCCAGTGCGATGCATGGCGAACGCGGACGGGCCGGCATCCCCCCTGCCAGAGGCGGCCGGGCAGGCGGTCGCGAACACCGTGCGACGAGACCTTCTTGACGCGGCCGACCATCTGTTTGAGCCCCCCGACGGGCACGCGACCGCGGCGTGGGCATGCCTGCCGCTGATGGACAGGGCGGCGACGGCGACGCCTTCCTCGGCGAAGCGGGCGAGGCACCCCCGGCCGACGGTCTCGCGGAGGTCGTGCGGAATGACGACGGGCGGTTGCTTCAGGTTTCGGCGGACGTGGGCGTGCAGACCATCATACGTGCCGGGCGGCGGCGGGTGACGGTAATCGCCGTCCACGTGCTGGCGGTGGTGGCGGGTGCGGAACCCCCGCGGGTCACCGGGCAGCCAACTGCCGTACGTGCCCCACGTGATGTGGTAGCGGGGCATGGGGGGCCTTTCGCGCTGTTGTGCTTGTTCTTGCGCTTCTATTCCCGGGGTTTCGCTTCGCTCAACCCCGGGCGTTATCGCGCCGACGCACATTATATCAGGCTCTCCGCTACTTTTGACGCACGCGAGCCTCCTTTCTTCCCGGCCGCCGGGT
>CAYTJE010000025.1:0-23724 GCA_964437855.1 uncultured Anaerolineales bacterium
GGAACGCTCGCCGCTTCCGCTTCGCATTCTTCTCTTGGTCGGCATCCTGGTACTCAGCCTCGTGTCGATGAATCAGGCCTCGCCCAGATCGGCCCTGTTGGGCAGCCAGATCTTTATGGTTTTTCTGGCCCTGGCCACGGTGCTCTTCGGCTTCTTCGGGGCCCGCTGGCGGATCAACTTTCCGATTGAGTCCGTGTTGGCCGTCGCGTTCGTGGCGTGGTGCCTGACCGGCGTGTTCGTGTCGACTCAACTTCAGTATTTCTTCTTCCGGTACGAGACGTTGGTCAAGACGGTCGGCCTGTACCTGATTTTCGTGAACCTGGTCCGCACGCGGAGGATGCTGCTGTGGATGGCGACGGCGTACTTCCTGACCGTGGTTTCGTACGCCTTTCTGGGGGTAGAAGCCCTTCGTGTTGAGGAAGGAATGCGGGCGGGCGGCGTGTCGGGCGACCCGAACGGCCTGGCCGCCTTTGCCGTGATCGCCTTGACCTGTTCCGTGATTGGCTTCCACCTGGTGAAGCGGCGATGGGTGAAGGTGCTGTTCCTGCTGCCGACGCCCGCGTTCGTGTGGATGGTGGCCAACTCCGGGTCCCGGGCAGGGATGCTGGGCCTGTTGCTGTTCATCGGGGCCATCTACTGGTTCTACATCCGCCAACGGTTACAAAGGGGGAGTCTCGGGGCGCGGTTGGGCGGTCTGCTGGTGGGCCTTGTGCTGATCGGCGGCGTGCTTTACATGCTTGTGGCGAGCCCCTTGTGGGCGCGTATCGAGGAAACCTTCGGTATCGGGCATGCCGGCGCAGCCGCGTACCGCACAGAGAGCCGCCTGTATATGGCCACGGTCGGATGGGAGGTCATCGCCCGGAATCCCATTGTGGGCGTCGGCTATCTCCAGTTCGGCACGGTGGCCGAGGCCATCGCGCCGGCCCTGACGATGCGGCAGACCCACAGCACCTGGCTCGAGGCCGGCGCCGGCGCGGGGCTTCCCGGTCTCTTTCTCTGGCTCGGCGCCTTCATTCTGCTGACGGTGCGGGCCAATCGACTGCGCAAGAACCCGTTTGTGCCCGCCGGCGACCGCGCCCTGGTGGGGATCTGCCTGGCGTTCCTGGCCTTCTGGTGGTTCCGCTCGCTGTTCTTTATCCATCTGGGTGAGAAAGTGCTTCTGCCGGTCGTGGGAGGCATGACGGCGTACCTGCTGACCCTCAGCCGACTGTATGGCAAGGGCCCGCTTGGCAGCGGCCGGCCGGCGCAGGCCGCGTCCGGCCTTTCATCGCCGCTGGGGCCGACCCCGCAACTCGGCGTCTCGTCCCTGCGCCGGCAGGCCCGGGCGGATGCCGGGCCCGGCGGCTAAAGCGCTTTCTGTTCGCCTGGCAGCCCGGCGGGTCTCCGTACCCGCCGCGCAAGGCCAACATGGGCGGTTTCGGCGCGGCCCGTACGGGCCGCGCGGAACGCCGACTTAGCATTGTAGTGCTAGAGCGGGCGGGGCTACGCGTCCCACCCAAAATCCCTGCCTACCAACCGGTAGAGTTGCTCGTTGTAGGGACGGAAGTAGTCGGCCAGCCGCGCGCGGGTCTCCGGGGCCACGGGCTGCGTGTACCGGCCGACGTTGTATTCCTCTTCCGGCGGGCGCGCCATCGGCGGGATGCCCAGGAACGCCTCGACCTCTCTCAGGATCTCAGCCGGATCGTCGCGGTACGCCTCGCTGGAGAAGAGGCGGATCTGCTCCTCCGGGAACGCCTCGAGCCACGGGGGCAGTTGCTTGGCATAGAGCCCCCGCTCCAGGTATCCGAAGTGCCAGTAGTTGTAACTGAAATAGTGCTCGTCGGCCTGCATCTTCTCCAGTTCGCCGTGGAGGCGTTCGGGCTCCTTCTCGATGGCTTCCTCGAACGAGAGCGGCTCCATGCCGGAGATGTGATACCGGTTCCAGTGCGAATACGCGCGGTCGATGGGGTTGCGCAGAATGGCAATCACCTTGAGGTCCGGAAACGCCGACGCCGCCCGCCGGGCAGCGTGGGGGTGCATCATGTAGTACGGCGACGCCTCGCCGGTGACGTACGTCTGTCCGCGCACCCGGGTGTGATACCAGCGCGTAAACACCGTCGGGAAGAACGCCCGGTACCACCCCAGACCCTTGTGCCAGTTGTTGTCGAAGAAGTCGACCTCCTTGATCAGCGACCGTCCCACGCAGGGATGCTGCACGAGTTGATAGAAGAGGGAACTCGTGCCGCCCTTCTGGGTGCCGATGCCGATGTAGTCGGGCAGGATGCGAATGGGGCTGGTGGCCCGATGCAGCCCCCACCAGGCGGCCAGCAGGGCCCGCTTCGCCGGCTGGGGGATGAATCGGCGAATGCCTTTCTTCTTCGCCATCGTCGGGTCCTTGTCCGGGGTTGTTCGTTTGTCCGGCCGGCGCTGCGTGTCGAGGCATGAGCCTCCCAGGGGGTGCCGGCGTGCGGCCGCGAGGCCGTCAACCGTCGACCGTGGGCCACATCGGGTTGGCCGACGGCGGCAAAAAGGTGTCGGCATTATAGGGTTGGTGGATGGGGGTCGCAACCGCCTGTGGAGTATATCGTCCACCGCGCGGGAAGGGGCCAGCATTTCGTTCGATGGCTGTCCGGCCGCGCGGCGGGCGATAGCCCCCGGAGCAGGGAGGCCGGCGTTGGAATAGTGTGGCAGGCACAGCGGGCAAGCCATAGGATGCGAACCGTCGGGTGTCGCCCCGTGGTCAGCCGTTACCGGGCGGCCGCGGCGTGCGCGGGAACATGAGGACTTTGCCGGGGCCCTGTCGAACGCGTCCCGTTTTCTATTCCTTAAGGTTGACGCGGATGCGCGTCCGATAGAACGCTTGCACGGGTGCGGCCGCCGGTCGGCCGGGCCCCGCCGAGGCCCCCCATGCTCAACGTTGCCATGGTGACGAATTTCCCGCGGTCTCCCACCGAGGTGCGCGGCGGCGTCGAGGCGGCCTCGCTGCACCTGGCCGAGGGGTTGGCCGCGCTGGGACAGACCGACTTGCACGTGATTGATGTGGGCCGGCGGCAGGTCGCCGAGGAGGCCTGGGACCGTCCCCCGGCAACGGTTTGGCGTACTCGGCGCGGCCCGCTGGGCCTGATGTCCTCCTGGAACGTTACGCGGCGGCGCGTCGAGGAAGCCATCCGCCGTCTCCGCCCCGACGTGGTGCACGTCCAGGGGTTCGGCGGCTGGGTCGGCCCGGGCCTTGACGTGCCCGCGGTCTTGACGGTTCACGGCATCATCGAGGAAGACCTGAAGTACAGCGGGGGGAAACTGGGATGGGTGAAGCGGCTGGTGGCCCACGCCGTGGAATCGCGGTCCCGCCGGCGGTACGGACACGTTATCGTCATCAGCCCGTACGTGCTGGAACGCCTCAAGGGCGAACTGGCCGGCCGCACCTATCCCATCGAAAACGCCGTGGCCGCCGATTGCTTTGACCTCCAGCGCTGCGAGGTGCCCGGGCGGCTCCTCTACATCGGGTCGGTCAGCCCTCGCAAGAACATCCACGGGCTCCTGGAGATGACCCGGCGGCTGAAGGCGATGGACGTGCCGTTCTGCCTGCACGTGGCGGGCGGGGCCCATCCCCAGGCCTATTTCGACCGCGTGGAGGGGCTGCGGCAGGCGTACGGGCTGACGGACGAGGTGCGGTTCCTGGGGCCGGTGTCCCAAGAGGGTATTCGCCGCGAGTTGGCCGAGGCCGCCTGCCTCGTCCTCGCCTCGTTTCAGGAGACCGCCCCGGTCGTCATCTCCGAGGCCATGGCCGGGGGGGTTCCGGTGGTCGCCACGGCCGTCTGCGGCGTGCCGTACATGGTGGAAGACGGGAAGACGGGGCACGTGGTCCCGCCCGGCGACATGGCCGCCATGGCCGAGAAGGTGGCCGCCGTCCTCGGCAGCGCCGCCCGTCGGCGCGAGATGGGCGAGCGGGCGGCCGCGTCGGCCCGGGACCGCTTCCACCCGGACGTTGTGGCCCGGCGCACCCTGGACGTCTATGCCGACGCCGTCGGACGCGAAGCCGCGGAGGAGTGACCGGGCCATGGGCCGCCTGAGCGACGTGGTCAAGTCGGCGTGGCACCTGCTGGTCGGGGCCCCCTGGCCGCACGATTCGCTCGACCGGCGCGGGCCGTTCGCGGTGCCCCTGGAACCGCTCGGGCCGTGGTACTACGACATGGGCCGCGCGATCGAGCGCGGCGATTATGCGCGGTTCGACGAGGCGGGCATCCCGCGGCTCAGGCTCCCGCGCGGCGTGGGGGTGGTCTATCATACCTCGCGGATCGCCTCGTTCAGCCTGGCCCACGCCACGCGATACGTGCAGCGGGGCGACGAGCAGGACCGCGAGGCCGCCCTCCGCGGCGCCCGGTGGCTCGTCGAGCGCCAGGTGCGCGAGGGCGAGCACGCGGGCGCGTTCCCGCTCCTGTTCGATTGGGATGTGCAAAAGGCCCCCTGGGTCAGCGCCCTGACGCAGGGTATGGCGCTGAGCGCGACAGCCCGCGCCTATCTGCTTACCGCCGACGAGACGTTCGCCGCGGCGGCGCGGCGGGGGCTGACACCCTTCCAGCGGTCGTGCGCGGACGGCGGTGTCCGGAGCCGGTTTCATGGCACCGATGACCCCTGGTACGAGGAGTTCCCGACCACGACGGGCGGCTGCCACATCCTGAACGGTTTCATACACGGCTTGTGGGGATTGCGGGACGCCGGCCTGCTGTGGACCGAGTCCTCTGCGGCCGACCTCTACGAGGCGGGTCTGGACGCCCTGGCGCGACACGCGGGGGCCTTTGACCTCGGATACTGGTCCTGCTACAATTGCCCCGACCACGACCCGCCGCGCGTGGCCAGTATGTATTACCATCACGAGCACCGGCACATGATGCGGATTCTGTTCAGCCTCGCCGGGCAGGAGGTGTTCCGCGATCTGGCGGACCGATGGGACGCCTGCGCCCGGCGCTTCGGCTGTCGGGTGAAGGCCCTGACCGCGAAACTGGGGGACCGCTAGACCGGGTCGCACCGCTGCCGGCCCGTCCCCGAAAAGGCGAGAACGCATGGCATACTGGGACGGCAAACGGGTTCTGGTGACCGGGGCAGGGGGGTTCATCGGCAGCCACCTGACCGAACGGCTGGTCCGGGCGGGGGCGCGCGTCCGGGCGATGGTCCACTACAACAGCCGGAACGACTGGGGCCAGATCGAACGGCTCGACGCCGACGTCCGCGAGGCCCTCGAGGTCGTCGCCGGCGACGTCCGCGACCCGTTCTTCTGCCGCCGGGCCGTCGAGGAATGCGAGGCCGTCTTCCATTTGGCCGCTCTCATCGGCATCCCGTACTCCTACGTCGCGCCGGCCGACTATGTCGCCACGAACGTCGTCGGCACGCTGAACGTCGTCCAGGCCTGCCGCGACGTAGGCGTCGAAAAAATGGTCCATACGTCGACGAGCGAGGCGTACGGGACGGCGCAATACGTGCCGATTGACGAGGCCCACCCGCTCCAGGGCCAGTCGCCTTACTCGGCGAGCAAGATAGCGGCCGACAAGATCGCCCAGAGTTTCTACCTGAGTTTCGAGACGCCGGTGGCCACGCTCCGCCCGTTCAACACGTATGGGCCGAGGCAGTCGGCCCGGGCGGTGATCCCGACCATCGTGAGCCAACTCGTCGGGGGCGCGGACAAGATTCGTCTCGGCTCGCTCGACCCCGTGCGCGACCTCACGTATGCCCAGGACACCGCCGCCGCCTTCATGGCCGTCGCCGAGAGCCCCGATACCGTCGGCGAGGTGTTCAACGCGGGCACGGGCGAGGGGATCTCCGTCGGCGACCTCGCGCGGCTCATCATGGAGGTCGTGGGCCGGGAGGCCCGGATCGTCTGCGACGAGCAGCGGGTCCGGCCCGATAAGAGCGAGGTCATGCGCCTCGTCTGCTGTGCCGATAAACTGAAAGAACGCACCGGCTGGCGGCCGCAGACCTCGCTGTCCGACGGCCTGGCCCACGTGGCCGCCTACATCCGCGAGAACCTCGACCGCTACAAGCCCGAGATTTACAACGTGTAGGAGGCACGCGATGCGCGCCGTGATCCTGGCGGGCGGCAAAGGGACCCGGCTCCGGCCGTATACCGCCACCCTGCCCAAGCCGCTCGTGCCCGTGGGCGACCGGTCCATCCTCGACATCGTCCTCATGCAACTCAAGCAGGTCGGCGTCACGCGCGTGACCATGGCCGTCAATCACCTGGCCCACCTCATCATGGCCTACTTCGGCGACGGCAGCCGATGGGGCCTGGAGATCGACTACAGCCGCGAGCCGAAGCCCCTCAGCACCATCGCCCCGCTCACGCTCATCAACGACCTGCCCGAACACTTCTTCGTGATGAACGGTGACGTGCTCACGGACCTGGACTTCTGCGACCTCTACGAGACGCACGTCCGCACCGGCGCCGAGATCACGGTGGCCACGTTCGAACGCGACGCCCGGATCGATTTCGGCGTCCTCCGCACCGACGACGCCGGACGCGTGGTTCGCTTCGAGGAGAAGCCCGCTTACCATTTCACGGTCAGCATGGGGGTGTACGTCATCAGCCGCAGCCTGCTCGAGGTGGTGCCCCGGAATAAACCGTTCGGCTTCGATGACCTGATGCATACGTGCATCAACCAGGGGCGAAAGGCCGTGGCCTATACGCACGGCGGCTACTGGCTGGATATCGGTCGGCCGGCCGACTACGAGGAGGCGAACGACCGTATCGAAGCCCTCCTCCAGGCGCTGTTCCCGGGCGGCGGAGCATCCCGCGAATGACCTCCGGCGCATACGACACGGTGCTGGTGACCGGGGCGGCGGGGTTTGTGGGTTCCCACCTGCTGGCCCATCTGAGCGGGGACGAAACGCCTCCCCGGCGCATCGTCGCGGTCGATGTGCGCGCGGGCCGGACCCCCGTGGCCGATTGGCGCGAGTGTGACCTGACGCAAATAGGGCGGACCCGCTCGCTGCTCCAGGCCGTGCGGCCCGAGGCCGTCGTCCACCTTGCCTCGGTCACTCAGGGAGACGACCCGGCCGCCTATTTCTCCGCCAACGTCCATGCGGCGGCGAATCTGCTGGAGGCAGCGGCCGCGTTGACCACCCCGCCGCGCGTGCTCATCGTCGGGTCGGCGGCCCAGTACGGGGTGACCTCTGGCAAACACGTACAGGTCGATGAAACGCGGCCCACGGCCGGAACGACCTCTTACGCGGTCAGCAAGAACCTCCAGGAGCGGTGGGCCCTGCTGTACCATCGGCTTGGCAGGGTGCCGGTCGTCTGCGTTCGGCCGTTCAACCTGATGGGCCCCGGTCAGCCGCCGACCCTCGTGCCGGCCGCCTTCCTCGGGCAGGTGGCCGACGTGGTGGACGGGAAGGCGGAGAGCGTGCGTGTCGGCAACACGGCGACCCGCCGCGACTTCCTGGACGTTCGCGATGCCGTCGCCGCCATGTGGGCCGTTCTGGGGGCGGGCGAGGAGGTGCTCGGCCGGGTGTTCAACATCGCCTCGGGCCGGGCGGTGCACGTTCAGGAAATGCTCGATGCGTGTGTGGCGCTGGCCGGCCGCGAGATTCCCGTCCAGCGCGACCCGGCCCGGTTCCGCCCGGTCGACGTCGAGACGATTGTCGGCGACGCCTCCAGGCTGCGCGATGCCACGGGCTGGCGGCCGCGCATCCCTTGGCGCCGGTCATTGGATGCAATGTGGCGCACCCTGCGGGAAGGGGCATCGGCGTCCTAGGCCGAGGAGCGGCATGCGGATCGGCATCGTGACACATATGTGGAGTCCTTTCGGCCGCCAATATGCGCGCCTGTTTGCCGACCGCGGTCACACGGTGGAGATATTCTCGATCACCCCCGTCAAGCACGAGGTGCCCGGCGTGGCGGCGCGGGCGCTCAGCCGGAGGGATTTCGACCCGCGATTCACGAAGTCGCGCTGGCCCTTTCTGAAGATGATCCGGCCGTTGCGCCGGGCGGTTCGGGAGTTCGACCCGGACGCGGTCTACGGGATGGCCATGTCTTCGGGCGGGCTGTTGGCCTCGCTCAGCGGCGGCCGGTGCATCGCCGTCTGCGCCATGGGGACCGACGTGATGCGCGGGGTCCGCAGCCGCCTGTGGCGTCGGGTGTTGCGCTACGAATGCCGGAAGGCAGCCCTCGTCCATGCCGTGGGGACCGTCCTGGCCGACCTGCTGCGGGCCCGTTGCGGTTTGGCGGACGAGAAGGTCCACGTCGCCCCCATCGGCGTCGACTCCGGGGTGCTGGCCTTCGTCGATCCCGCCGCCCGCCCGAACCGTGGGCATATCCTGAACACCCGCGCCCACCCCCCGCGCTACGGTCAAGCCACCTTTGTGAAGGCGCTGGGGCGACTGAGAGACCGCGGCGTCGAGGCCATCGCCACCTTCACGCACACCTCATACGTTGAGCGCACCGAGCAACTCGTCCAGGACCATGACCTCAAAGACCGTGTGATATTCCGCCCCGGGTACGACTACCAGGAACTTCCCGCCCTGTTGGCCGGGGCAGACGTGTACGTCTCCGCCACGGAGCACGATGGCACGAGCCAGTCGCTCCTGGAGGCGATGAGCACCGGCCTGTTCCCGGTCGTCTCGGACATCCCCGCCAACCGGCCGTGGGTGGAGCACGGGACGAACGGCCTGCTGTTTCCGGTAGGGGACGACGCTGCCCTGGCCGACTGCCTGGAGGAGGCCCTCTCCCGACCGGACCTGCGGGCCCGCGCCGCCCCCCTTTCGCGCCGCATCGTGGAAGAACGCGGCGACATGGCTCGCGAGGCCGACAGGCTCCTCCACGCCCTCGCGCAGGCATGCGGCGCCGCCGCAGCGCCCAACACGAAAGGATAGCCGTGAAACTGATGTCCGTCGTCGGGGCCAGGCCCCAGTTCATCAAGGCCAGCGCCGTTTCCCGGGCCGTCGCGCGCGAGGAGCGCGTCGAAGAGGTCCTGATTCATACGGGCCAGCACTTCGACGCCAACATGTCGCGCGTCTTCTTCGACGAACTCCGCATTCCCGAACCGAAGGTGAACCTCGGCATCGCCGGCGGGTCGCACGGCCAGATGACCGGCCGCATGATCGAGGGTCTCGAGGAGGTCATCCTCCAGGAGCACCCGGACGTCGTCCTCGTCCATGGCGATACGAACTCGACCATCGCAGGTGCCCTGGCCGCGGCCAAACTGCACGTGCCGGTGGGCCACGTGGAGGCGGGGCTCCGCTCGTTCAATCGCCGGATGCCCGAGGAAATCAACCGGGTGGTGACCGACCACGTGGCCGACCTCCTGTTCTGCCCCACGCAGACGGCCGTCGACAACCTCCAGGCCGAGGGCGTAACCCGCGGCGTCGTCCTGACCGGCGACGTCATGTACGACAGCGCCCTCTTCTATGCCGGGATGGCGCGCGAGCGCTCCGACGTGCTCAACCACCTGGCGCTGGAGCCGGGCTCGTATTACCTGGCCACGATTCACCGGGCGGAGAACACCGACGACCTCGACCGCCTTCGCGGCATCTTCGAGGGGCTTGGCCGCGCCCCCCGCCCCGTTATCCTGCCGGTGCACCCCCGCACGCGCCAGGTGCTGGCCGCTCACAACCTCGGTTGCGAGACCGTGCGCGTGATCGAGCCTGTCTCGTACCTGGACATGCTGCGTCTGGAGACCGCCGCCCGGGCCGTCCTGACGGACTCCGGCGGCGTGCAGAAGGAAGCGTACTTCGCCGGCGTGCCGTGCATCACGCTCCGCGACGAAACCGAGTGGGTGGAACTGGTCGACGCCGGCTGGAACCGCCTCGTGGGCAGCGCCCCCGACCGTATCGCCGAGGCCTTCGCGTGGGCCGAGGCGATGGACCGCGCCGCGGACCGGGGCGACCTCTACGGCGACGGCCACGCGGCCGACCGTATTCTCCAGGTCCTCGTCGAACGCAGCGGCCCGCCGGGATCGGCCCCATGAACATCGTCTACGTCCACCAGCACTTCTCGACCGCCCGCGGCGCCACGGGCACACGCAGTTACGATTTCGCCCGCTTCCTCCTGGAGCGCGGGCACCGCGTGACGGTCGTGGCCGGCGTCTACGGCGCCGGCGATTTCCGCGACGCACGGGTCCGCGGACGGGTTGAGCGGCGGCGGGTGGACGGCATCGACCTCCGCCTGGTCAACGTCCGCTACGACAACACGCTGCCCTTCCGCCGGCGGATGGTCGCCTTCCTGCGATTCATGGTCATCGCGGCGCTCGAGGTTCTCCGGATGCGCGACGCCGACGTCGTCTTCGCCACCAGCACGCCGCTGACGGTCGGCCTGGCGGGCATCGCCGCCCGGTACCTGCGGCGGGTACCGTTCGTCTTCGAGGTCCGCGACATCTGGCCGGACACCGCCGTCGAGATCGGCGCCCTCACGAGCCCCCTCCTCATCCGGGCCGCGGGCGCCTTCGAACGGGCCTGCTACCGTGCAGCGTCGCGCGTGGTCGCCATCAGCGAGCGCATGGGCGAGCGGCTTCGCCGCCGCATGGGAACCGTCGCGGCCAAGGTGGTTGTCATCCCCCTGGGCACCGACGTGGCGCTGTTCGAGGGCGCGGCCCCGGACGACGCGTGGCGGCGCGACCATGGCCTGGAGGGGAAGTTCCTGGCCGTCTTCGCCGGCGCCCACGGACGCCTCAACGCCCTCCGCCGGGTGCTGGAGGCCGCCCGCCGCCTGAAGGACGAGCCGGCCGTCCGGTTCGTCCTCATCGGCGAGGGCGCGCTCAAACCGGAACTCCGGGACCGGGCCCGCCGCGACGGCCTGGAGAACGTCCTGTTTCTTGATCCGATTCCGAAAGCGCGCCTGGCCGGCGTCCTGAAGGCCTGCGACCTCGGCCTCATGACCCTCGAGAACCTGCCCGTCTTCGACACCGCCTGCCCGAACAAGTTCATGGATTACCTGGCGGCGGGGCTGCCCGTGCTGGTCAACTTCGAGGGGGAGGCGGGCTGGGTCGCCGAGGCCGAGGGCTGCGGCGTGACGGTCCCCCCGGACGACCCGGCCGCCATGGCCGACGCCGTCCGCCGGCTGGCGTCCGACCCGGCCGCGTGCCGCGAGATGGGCCGCCGGGCCTGCGCCCTGGCCGCCCGGCGCTTCGACCGCCGCCGACTCGTGGCCGACCTGGAAGCCGTCTTCCGCGACGCCACCGGCTATTGAGACCGGTAAAACCACTGGTACAAGAAAGGTGCCACGGTTTGCTTGTCAAACCGTGCGCCGCGGCCCCGGAATCACGGATTGCGAGCAATCCGTGGCACCCGCTGAAGGCGTGGCACCCGCTGAAGGCTGCAACATTGGTTTTACCTGTCTCAATAGCGACCTTGAGGACATGGGAAACAAGGCGCGGTGGTTCTCCGCAACCACCGCGCCTCGTGGGTCCAGGTCCCATTCGCGGCGGGTGTGGAGACCCGCCGCCCACAAGGTGGCCGGTAACGACGCCGCCGGCTGACGTTACCACAGGCGCCGGCCGGCCCGGCGGAACCGGCGGTAATCCTGCCGTGTGGGCCAGCCGAAGTAGGACCCCTCGCCCTCCGGCGGGCGGGCCTCGGCCGTGCCGGCCTCGATCGCCTCCAGCACCTCCAGCACGAGGTCGCACGCCTCCCGCTTCGCCCGCACCAGGAAGGTGTGCAGCGTGTCGTCCGCGCGAATCGGGAACCGCCGCTTCCCAAGGATGCGGCCGGTGTCGATGCCGGCGTCGACGTAGAACACGCTGACGGCCGCCTCCGGCTCATCGTGGAGGAGCATCCAGAAACTAGGCAGCAGGCCGCGGTAGCGCGGCAGGTCGGCGCCGTGGACGTTCAGGCACCCGCGGGCCGGCAGGTTGATAAGATCTTCCCGGAAGATCTGCGGGCACGAGACCGACAGCACGAGGTCCACCCCCTCGCGCCGAAGGCGGTCGAGGAAGGCGGGCGCGTTGACGTCCTCGCACCTCTCGCACCGGACGCCGTAGTGCCGGGCGGCATCGGCCACGGAGGCGAACCGTCCCGTCCGTCTGCCGAGGCCGAGGGCCCCGCGTACCTTCGCCCCCGCCACCCGCCACGCCAGGCGCAGGCCGTTCCACCAGCCGAACGAGCGGACGTACCGGCGGAACATGCCCCAGGACCCGCGCCGCTCGCCTTCCCGTGACCGGGCCGGGCACACGAACACGCCCGCCACGTCCCGGGCGCGGCGGTCCAGCAGCCGCGCGAGAAAGGGCGGCAGGTACAGCGGCTCGTCGCTGGTCAGGACGGCGATCCTCACGGCAGGTTCTCCAGGAGCGGTGCCAGTACGTCGGCCAGCCTCCCAAAAGGGAACTCGCTGAGCAAGCGGTCGATTTTCGCGGGGAACCCCTTTCGCCCGAGCCCCTGGTGCAGCCGAAGCCGCAGCGGGAATTCCCGGCTGTAGGCCCGCATCTGGCCGGGATCGTATTCATAGTTATGGAAATACAGGATACCCGGCCGGCCGTCGCGTTCGATCCGCCGCCACGCCTTCCGGAGAAAGGCGTACGGCCAGAGGCGGACGTACCCCCCGCCGCCCACCGGCCACCGCCGGCCCAGCCAGTCCACGCACGCCACCGGCGCCTCCACGAGGCGCCGGCCGGAGCGCGTCTCGACGACTCGAGGTTCCGGCGGGTAGCCGTCGATGCCGTAACGCGAGGTCTTCAGGGGAAAGATGGACGAGTCGTACCGGTGGCCCGTCTCGGCCAGCACGTCGAGCGCCCACAGGTTCCGCCCGTCGATGGTGAAGAGCGGCGCGCGGTAGGCGTAGACCTCGCGGCCGGCGACGTCTTCGATGCGCTGCTTCGCCCGGGTCACGTCCTGGCGGAACTCCGCCTCGCTCAGGTCGTGGTTCGGGCGGTGGGCGTAGCCGTGGCTCTGGACCTCGTGTCCGGCGTCGGCGATGCGGCGGACCGCGTGAGGCGCGTCCTCCGCCACGCGGCCGAGGACGAAGAAGGTGGCCCGGACGTTTCGCTCGGCCAGGGCTGCCAGCACCGCCTCCACGCTCCGCTCGAACCGCTCTGAGATGGGCGTGTCCCCGCCCATCCGCAACTGGTACCAGTCCTCCACGTCCACGGAGAGGGCGTGCAGCGGATTGGCTGGACCTGGGTTGGCGTTCATACCGGGTCGCGCCCCGATCGACCTGTGACCAGGGCAGTATAGCGGATGCGTGGCGGCCTGCAAGTCGCCCGGCGGTGAGGCGTGCCGAAGGCTCCGGCCATGTCTGGCTGTAGAGGCCGGCCTTCTGGGAATTCCTCTATTCCGTCGGGGAACCTGTCGAGAAAAGATTAGACGTCTGTGAGCCGTCGGGGCCGGATGGGCGGGGGTTCTTGACAGCCTGTCAAAATACCCGTATCTTCCGGTGGCCATTCAGCGAGAGACCGGCTTAAGGGCAGGGGATGAAAACGTCGGATGACGCGTGTGCCGTCGGGCAAAGCCGTATCTGGTTTCTCTGCTGCATCGGCGGATTGGTGCTCGCCGTTGCGTCGGCTTCGGGTTTCGGGTTATGCCTAAACGGCCGGGCAGAAGGGCCTCTTCTGCTCGCGGGGTCCATGGCGGCCGCGCTCGCGTCGCTGGTATTCTGGCTGGGCGTATTCGATACGTGGACGCCCCGCTTGGTACGTTGGAGGCCGACACGCCTGAACGGCTGGACGCTGGACCGGGTTGACGGGTTGGTGGTCCAACACCAGTGTGGTTCGGAGGTGTGGGCGACGCGGGGCTACGCCGTCTATCGCAGCCGGAACGAGGGGCCTTTCGTCCGGGTGGCCCACGTTCCCGCACGCCCGGGGGTGGCCTTTATCGGGCACTCGCGGCTCCTCCGGCGGCTGACCCGGCGGACGGTGCGATGGGTCCAGGTTTTCCCTCTTGAAGAAGACATCCTCCTGGCGTTTGTCGGCCGCTGCATTCTCAAGGGCCGGCTTCGTGAGCGCCGCTGGCGGGTCGTTTACCGCGACCTGCGGTTCGGCCTTCATATGGGGCACGGCGTGCTGCGGACGGGCATCACGCGGGACGATGCCGGCGCCATCTGGATGGGGGATTGGTTCAACAACCTGCGGCACGGTCTGTCGGTGCGGGTCCTGTGCAGTCGGGACGGCGGCGACACGTGGCGGACGGCGCTTGAGATCCCGGCGTCGGAGATTCAGCACTTCCATGCGGTTCAGTTTGATCCGTACGACCGGGCCTTATGGCTGACGACCGGAGACGCTGACGACGAGTCCCGAATCGGATTCTCTAAGGATGAACTCAATACCATCACCTGGATCGGATCCGGCGGGCAGAAGTGGCGCACCACGCAACTCGTCTTCTTCAAGGACCGCGTGGTCTGGGGGATGGACTCCCCCGGATCGGACCCCTGCTCCATCTATCAGTGGATGCGCGACACCGGCGAGTTCCGCAAGGCCGCCGACATTCCATCGGTCGCCTTTTATGGCCAACGTCTCGATACCGGTGACGGGCTCGGCCTGATCGGACTGGGGTACCGGCACGTCTCGTGCTGGATGGGCGGACCGGGCGGGCCGTGGAAGGAAATCCTTCGGTGGGAGGTGGTCATGACGCGCCGGCCGTCTCTGCGGTTCCCGCGCAACGCGGGCGGCGGCGACTGCGTCTACCTCCACCTGCACATGACCGTGGAAGGAGATGATGTCATCGTCCGGGCGCCGAAGGCCTTTTTCGAGGCGCAATATCAAAACGCCACGGACCGGGGACTCTGACATGCAAACGGCGAAGCAGCAAACAGGTATCGCGGTGTTCACGCACGCCCCGAGGACCGGCGGCGTGACGATGAACTACCTTCTCCGCCGGCACTTCGGCCGACACCACCTCCACGCCATTTACCGCGGCGCCGTCGCAATGATTGAAGGGAGACCGATGGGCTATTACACGCCCGCGGACCTGCGTACCGACCTCCGATTGCCGGGCCACGGCACCGTCCGAAGCATGGCCGGCGACGGCCTCCGGGCGTTTGTGGACTTCGGCGAACTGGACGACCGTCTGTACTGGTTCACGATGCTCCGTGAGCCGGTCGCCCGCTGCCTGTCGCACTACCAGTACCTCGTCCAAACGAAAGGGTACGGCGGATCGTTCAAGGAGTGGATCGAGAACCGCGGCCACCCGAACGTTTACGTCGATATGCTGGCGGGCAAACCCGACCTCGAGGCGGCCAAGGCGGCCCTGACGACGCGGCTGGCGTGTGTCGGCATTCTGGAGCGGTACAAGGAATCGCTCCTCCTGATTCGCGAGCGGCTCGGCCTCTACGGGTGGCGCGTGGCGTACGAGCGGCCGAAGAATGCCGCCCCCCAGGACAATCTGCGGCAGGAGATCCGCGACAACTTCGACCGGTACGAAGCCCTGCTCCACAGGCGCTGCGAACTGGATATCCAACTGTATCAGTATGCCATCGACACCGTCTGGCCGCAACAGGTGGAAGCGTATGGGGAGGCCAGGCTGGAGCAGGATGTGGAGACGGAGTTCGCCGACACGCGCCAGTCGCCGCGGGAGACGTGGAACCTGGCCGTCAGTTTCCTCTACCGCAACCTGTGCTACCGGCCGTTCGTCCTGTTGGCCCGGAAGCGCAAGTCACCGCCGGCCGGCTGAGCCTTGGCCAGGTGTCTTGCTAACCGGCCTGCCAAGGTGACGCATGTTCTCGGGTGGAACGCGTCCCCCCGGGGCGGTGTCTCCGGGGTGCGGTTTTGGGGCTCGGGCGGAAGCGTCCCCTCGGCCGGGCGCCGGCCCGCTTTGTGGCGGGCAGATCCCGGCCCCGATTTTCCTCTACTGCGTCGGATAACCTGTCCGAAAGAAGAGGTTAGAACTCTGTGAGCCCTCGGGGCCGGATGGGCGGGGGTTCTTGACGCCCCCCCAAGGGGGTGCTAGACTACCGCTTGCGGCACGGAGGGGCCGTCGAATAGCCCCTTCTCGGGCGGATTATCATGAAGAGGGTGGAGGAGATGACGCGGACCACCACGGAGGTTGACCGGCCTATCTTTATCGTGGGCTCCTGCCGCTCCGGCACGGAGATGACGCGGTCCGTGCTCGGCCGGCATCCGCGGCTGGCCATGCAGGAATACGAGCAGAAGTACGTCTGGAAGCACGGGTTCCTGAAGACGGTCAGCGACCGGGTGACGCCGGACGATGTCCGGTCGCAGGACGTGGCCTACATCCGTGAGAAGTTCGCGGAGTACCAGGCCGAGGCGGGCCCGAGCCAACGCGTGGCCGAAAAGACCTGCGGTAACGCGTTTCGTGAGGCGTATATCCGGCACGTGTTCCCGGACGCCAAGATCGTGCACATCATTCGCGACGGGCGGGCGGCTGCCGTCAGTGCGCGAGATTATTGGATCAAGGGAGGGCAGGTCAACTACCGCAAAGCCCTGGACTTGCCGCTCGGCGAATTGGCGCGGCGGGGCGTCCGCCACTTCGGCCGCCGGATCAAGAAGCGGCTCGGCGGCACCGTGTCCCTTCAGCCCTGGGGGCCGTGTTTTCCCGGCATTGAAGAGGTCATGCGGGATCATACCCTGATCGAGGTCTGCGGTATCCAGTGGCGGGAGGTCGTGGAGACCGGCCACCGCGAAGGCACCGAACTCGGTCCCGAACGCTACTATGAGTTCAAGTACGAGGACTTTTGCCGGCAGCCGTGCGACGTGGTCCACGGCGTCCTCGACTTCCTCGAATTGCAGCCGGACGCCGGTTTGGATGCCTGGTTAGAAGAGAACATCCGCACCTCGCGCATCGACGCGTGGCGAGACCGGATCAGCGACGAGGATCTCGCGCTGCTTATGAAGCACATTGAGCCGACGCTGCGTACGTTCGGGTATTTGTAATACGGCCCGCGCCTTGTCGGGCGTTGGCAGGAGACCGTGGGTGCGAATCTGTTTTCTGACCCAGTACTTCTACCCGGACGTGGGTGCCCCCCAGGCCCGCCTGTACGAGTTGGCCGTCCGCATCGCCGCCCGCGGCCACCGGATGACGGTCGTGACGGCCGTGCCGTGGTACCCGGAGGGACGGATCAAGCCCGGTTACCGTGGGCGGCTGCGAGTCGACGAGGAGGTGGACGGCATCCGGGTTATCCGGACGTGGCTGTACGCCACCAAGACGGGCGGCATGGCCAAGCGAATGGCCAATTACCTGTCGTTCGCGACGACGGCGCCGCTGGCGGGGTTCTGGGGACTGGGCCGGCAGGACATCCTGCTCGTCGAGAGCCCGCCCCTCTTCCTGGGTCCGAGCGGGTGGGCCATGGCCCGCGCCACCGGGGCGCGGCTGGTCTTCAACGTCTCGGACGTCTGGCCGGAGACCGCCGTTCTCCTGGGCATGCTCGACGGCGACCATCCGTTCGTGCGGGCGGCCTACCGGCTCGAGGAAACGCTCTATCGCCACAGCGACCTGGTCACCGGCACGAGCCAGGGCATCATTGACAATATCAACGACCGGTTTCCGGACGTACCCACGGCAGTGATTCCGAATGCCGTGGACACGTCGGTGTTCCGGCCGGACGGCGGGAGCGCGGAGGTCCGCCGGCAGTTCGGCATCGAGGAGGGACAGGTGGCGTTCGTGTACGCCGGCCTGCACGGGTACGCTCAGGGGCTGGAGCACGTGGTCGAGGCGGCACGCCTCCTGCGCGACCGGGCCGATATCCGGTTCGTCATGGTCGGCGACGGGCCGAAGCGCGAGGAGATGGTCGAGTTGGCGGCCGGTTGGGGCCTGGAGAACATCCGGTTCCACGGTCTGCGGCCGAAGACGGCCATGCCGGGCATCCTCGCGAGCATGGACGCCGCCCTCGTGCCGCTTGGCATGGAACTGCCGGGGGCCATGCCGTCGAAATCGTACGAGGCCCTGGCGTGCGGCCTGCCGCTGGTCGTCGCTTCGAAGGCCGACATCGCCGACTTCGTGGCCCGGCACGAGGTGGGCTTCGCGGTGGAACCGGGCGACCCCGAGGCGCTGGCCGAGGTGATCCGCCGGCTGGCCGACGACGCCGACCTGCGGCGGCGCCTGAGAGGCCGGGCCCGCCAGGTCGCCCTTCGCTACGACCGCGATGCCATGGCCGCCAACGCCTGCCGCATCTTTGAGGGGATCCTGCACGCGTAGGCCTTGAACAGGAGGTAGTGATGGGTCTGGTTCATTTCACAGCCAAGGCGCTTCGCGTCTGTCAGGGAGCGGTGTGCGATCTGGTAGGGGCCCGTAAGGGCCTGAACGGGGCGTACGCGGGCGCCATGGCTGAGTTCCACGATGGCGCCCCGTACGCGTATCCCTACTGGAAGGGCCGAGTGGCCCTGTACGCTATTCTGCGGGCACTGGGTGTCTCGGAAGGCGACGAGGTCATCCTGCCGGGCTACACCTGCGTCGTGGTACCGAACGCCGTACGCTTCCTCAAAGCCAAGTCCCGCTATGTGGACATCGACCCCGTAACGTACAATCTGGACCCGGATGGCCTGGATGCTGTGGTGACCGACCGTACGAAAGCCGTTATGGCCCAGCACACGTATGGTATTCCGGCCGATTTCGACCGGATTCAGGAGTGGGGCCGGCGGCATGACGTGCCGGTGTTCGAGGATTGCTGTCACGTGTTCGGCTCCCGATACAAGAGACGGCTGTGCGGCACGCTCGGGGCGGCCTCGTTTTTCAGCGGTCAGTGGACGAAACCATTCTCGACGGGATTCGGCGGCGTCGCGGTGTTTAACGACGAAGAGGCCGGCCGGCGGGCCCTCGAAATCACCGAGCAGGAAGCGTACAAGCCCGGCCGGCTCGAAGCCTTTATCCTTGCTGCCCAGTTGTTGGTCCATCACATGCTGGTGTACCCGGCGTCGTTTACGTTCTGCGTGGAGACGTACCGCTGGCTGGGCCGACACAAAATGGCGATGCCCTCTGGCGTCAAGGGCGAACTCTACGGGGGCGAATTGCCGACCGATTACTTCAAAAGCAGTTCTGCGGTGCAGGCGGCCTGTGGCCTGTTCGAGGTCCATCGCGGCATGCACTCTTACCTGCACCGGAAACGGCTGGCTGCTTTCTACGAGGAGCAGCTGACCCGGGCCAAGTGGCCCATGCCCGAATTGCCCTCTTGGGCCGACACGGTGTATCTGCGATTCCCGGTGCGCGTTCAGAACAAGCAGGAGATGCTGCATCGGGCGGCCAGGCACTTCATCGAATTAGGCGACTGGTTCGACCGACCCCTCCACTACGCCAAGTCCGAGACACTGGAGCCGTTCGGCTACGAGGAGGGCATGTGCCCCAACGGCGAAAAGGCCGCCCGCGAGTGCATCAACCTGCCGCTCCATCCCCGGGTCGGCCTCGGGCATGCGAAGCGGGCGGTCCGGCTCCTGTTGAAGTACGGGAAGCCTGTCGAGTTGCCTTACTGAGGTGCCGCGGGCGGCCGTTGCCTCCCGTAGCCCAGCGGTGGCCTCGAGCGGGCTAACGAGAAGAGGCACCATGTTTCCACCAGGCGGGCCATCCTGGCTGGAGATCCTCGGCGGGCTCTGGGTGCCGGGGGTGTGGGTGCTCCTGGCTTCGCTGTTCCTGGCCCTTTTGGCGACGCCGCTGGCCCGGGCCGTCGCGCTGCGGCGCGGCATCTGCGACCAGCCCGACCACGCCGTCAAGGTGCACGCCAGGCCGATCCCGTACCTGGGCGGCTGTGCCATCTGGTTAGCCTGGACGGTGCCGATGCTGGGCTACGGTCTGGCCGCTGAGCAGACGGACTGGCGCGCGCTGGGCGCGCTGTTGGCCGGCGGGACCGTCGCCTTCGCCACGGGCCTCGTGGATGACTTGAAGGAGATCGACCCGCGGACGAAACTCATCGGCCAGGCGGCGGCGGCCGGCATCCTGCTCCTGGGCGGCATTCGCTGGTCGGCGTATCCGAACCTCCCCTGGCTGCTGCCGTTCAATCTGGCGGCGGATTCGCTTTTCGTCCTGGCGGTCTGTGTGGGTGTGCACTTTGTGGTCGTCATCGGCGCCACGAACGCCACCAACCTGCTCGACGGGCTCGACGGGCTGTGCTCGGGCGTCACCGTGGCGATTGCCGTGGGGTTTCTGTTGCTGGCAACCTCCCTGACGGCGTACGCGAACCCCGAGTGGTATCCAAACCCGGTCGCCTACGAGTATTCGCGTCTGCAAATCGTGGTGGCGTTTGCGCTGGCGGGGGCGGCCATCGGATTCCTGCCGTACAACTTCCCGCCCGCGCGGATCTTCATGGGCGACGCCGGCAGCGTCTTCATCGGGTACGTCCTGGCCGCCATGATGATTATGTTCGCCAGCCGGTTCGGCATGGTGAAGTGGTTCGTGGGGGCGCTGTTCATCTGCGGGCTGCCCGTCTTCGACACGGGCCTGGCGCTGGTGCGGCGGGTGCTGAACCGCCGCCCCGTCATGATGCCCGACCGCAGCCACCTCTACAACCAGATGGTGGACCGGCTGGGCCTGACGGTGCGGGCGACCGTTGGCATCCTGTACGTCGGCAGCGCCGTGATGGCCGCCGCGGGACTCCTGGTGTTGTACCTCCGCGGCCGGCACGCGATACTCATTTACCTGGGGTTGGGGCTGGTGTTCCTGGGGGTCGTCTGGTATCTGGGCCTCTTGCGGATGACCGACGAGGAGAAGGCCGCCGCCGACCGGTACTTGAACCGCCGCCGGAGCAGGTAAGACGCCTTGCCAAGGGCCTCCCGCGCCCCTATAGTAACAGAGGGTGGATTATGCAATATAGGCTCCATCGCGGTGCCAGCGTAAAGGTGGTCGGGGCAGCGTTCGCGATTGCGGCAGGTCTGACGCTGACCGCTGCCGACGCTCGCGGGCAGGGTGCGCTGAGAAGTGTCGGCAGGGGCCCCAGCACCCAGTTTCTGAGCGACCTGCCCTCGCGCAGCATTGAGCGGACGTTGGGCTCCCGATCACGGTTCACGACTGCCCGGGACCTGGTGCGCAGGGTGCCTCCACAACGAACCAGTTACCTGGCTTCCCAGGGCATTGTCGTATCGTTGAGAGGGGGTCTCGGCTGGGTTCGTCCCAGCGTCGACGACCTGGCCCCCGGCGAGAAACCGACCGGCCTGGAGACGATCCGCAGCATCGCCTCGCTCGATTTCAGGAAGCGCGGCCGTTTCGCCCGGCTCAAGGAAACGGTCCTCGCCCTGGCCGAGCGCGCCCGCCAGAAGAAGGACCGCAGCCTCCAGCAGATCGGGTTCGGCTTTCGCCGGTTCATGTACCCGGTGCCGATCGTGCCTCGGCCGGAGATCGGTTACGGCTTCTTCTCGCGCACGGACCTGGTGGGCGGGGGGACGGTGGACCCGTCCGTCTTCTTCGCCCCGTTCACCGAGGACGTCCAGAAGAGCCTGGGCGAGAAGCCGTTCCTGGACCTGCTGGAGGCCTTGTTGGCCGACCGGCCGCCCCCCGACGGGCCCGACCTCGAGGACCTCTACGACACCCAACTGGCCGCCCTCGCCAACTACCTGTTCGGCCACGGCCGGTACAAGTGGGCGGCCGAGGCCTGGAAGGTCCTGGCCCGGCTCGACCCGACCAACGCGACCGCCGCCCGCGCCCGCGGCCTGGCGCTGTTGGGCGAGCGGCGGCTGCGCCCGGCCGCCGACGAACTCCGCCGATCCCTCCGGATTGCCCACGGCTGGCCGGACAAGATGCAGATCGTCGGCTCCAACCTTCAGGACGTCTTCCCGGACCCCCAGGACCTGTCCGACGTTCGGGCGGAGATCACCGCCCAACTGGCCAAGAAGCCCGACGCCGACCTGGAGTTCCTGCTCGCCTTCCTCGACGTCTTCCAGGGACGGTGGGACGAGGCAAAGGCCCGGCTCAAGCGGCTCGCCCCCCAGGACGAGGTAAGCCGGGGGGTCCTGGCCGTCATGGACCGCGGCGCCGTTGCCAAGACCGTGCGGGCACCCGTCGCGGCGGACCTGCGGGAGGCGGCGGAGGAGATTACCGGCCTCGAAGAGCCGCCCCTGGGGCCGCAGGAACGGGCCGACCTCATCCAGGCCCTCCGCCAGGGCCCCGACTCCTACGAGGATTACATGCGGCTGGGCGACTTTCGCTTCTTCATGGGCGAGTTCACCCAGGCCGGCGAGGCGTACCGCCACGCCCACAAGAAGCGGCCGCAGGACCCCTACGCCCTGTTCGCCCTGGTGCACGCCTCCTTCGCGAACGGCGAGTTCCGCCAGGCCGGCCGGTACCTGGACAAGGCGCTGGCCATCGAGCCGGACTGGGCCCTGTTTGAGTTTCGGCTCCAGGAGTTCTACGGCGACATCGAGGAGTACGAGCGGCACCTTAAGAACCTGAAGCGGCAGGTGGACCTGCGGCCGGACTTGGCCCGCCTGAAGTTCCTTCTGGCCTACGTGTACTATTTCAGCGGCCGCTTTGCCGACGCCGCCGACCTGCTGGCCGACGTCTTGCGGATGGAGCCGGGTTTCGAGCGCGCCGACTATTTCCTCCGCCTGGCCCGCCTCCAGGGGTAGGGCGGTCGGCGCGATGCGCTGAGCGCCGGCCGGCGGCGTGACGAGGTCGTCCGGCAGGTGGTACGTGCGGGCGGCGCCGGTGCCCGTGATGGTCCCGCCCGCCGCCAGGATCTGCTGCTCCGCCGCGCTCTGCAAGAGCGATGCGATGGCGCTGACGGCGGTGTCGCTGACCCCCTGGAGCCGGGGCGAGTAGTCGTCGGTGGCCCCGGCCGTCAGGTCGGCCGGCAGGCCGCTGTAGCCGGTCATCAGGCCGATGATGCCGCCCGCCGTCGCGGGGTTGCAGTCTGCGTCGAACCCGCCGTTGACGCCCACTTCGACCGTCTGTTTGAAGTCGCCCTCTCCGTACAGGATGGCCATCGCCGTCAGGCCCGTGTTGATCGTTGACTCGATCCAGTAGCGGTACCGGCCGCCGTCGTCTTCCTTGTACTTGTTGTACAGTTCGGTCTGGGTCGATCGCCAGTCGAGCGTGCCGTCGGCCTTGTCCGCCTCGTACCACGCGACGGTGTCCTGGATGACCTGCCAGGTGCGGGAGGTCTGGGGGACCACCTCGGCCCCCTTGGCCACGAGCGCCTCGACGTCCGTTTCGAACGGGGCCGCCGCGTACATCGCCGCGTAGAACTGGGCGGCGTGGACCGGGTACCCCGTGTTCGTGACGGTTGCGAACCGCTCCGTCAGGTCCGACGCCTCCTGCCGCAGGCCCGGCACCATCGCGCCGATGCTCTCGGTCGTGATCTGGGAATCGATGGCGTACCAGTGCATGTTGTACTGGTGGCTTCCCGTTTCCGGCGGCACGTACCCGCGGTCCATCAGCAGGCGGGCCTGCCTGTTCGCGATGTAGAACGACCCGCTGGGGATGTACGTGGTCCAGGTGTCGCGGAGGTCCGTCGGCCCCGGGTCGGTCATGGTGTCCAGGAGGCCCGCGTACATGTACTCGAAGCACGTGTCGTCGTCGCCGTCCCACGCGGTGGTGGTCAGGATATCGTCCCAGTCGATGACGTAATACAGGCCGCCGGGACTGTCGTCTTCCCCTTCGTTGTCGCGGCCGGCGCGGCCTGCCAGCACAGAAGCACCGTGCCCACAAGGAGGAGGGCTCGATAAAAGCGCATACGCTCATCACCTTGTGCTGATCCCGGAAAGAGTATAAACCAGGAATGACGGAAGTCAAATCGCGGCCCCGGCAGCGCTGCCGTGTCGGCCTCACGCCGGGCCCGAAGGGCTCTCCGTTCGGATCCCTTTGGGACGGGCCAATGCCAAGTCGGCGGGGCGGAAACGCGATAGCCTTTGTCAACTCTTACCAACCGACAACGACTCTAGCGCGGTGGGCCGTCTTGCC
>CAYTJE010000026.1:0-12614 GCA_964437855.1 uncultured Anaerolineales bacterium
GCGACGGGGCTCCAGGGGCTTGAGGGTGGTGTTGCGTTTCAGAGTTGAGTCCGCATCGGTTAAGCCAGCCCGCATCGCGGATGAGGAGATGAGCCCATGACAACGCCAGCGGACCGGCGCAGCGCCCGGGCCGGCGGTAGCATGGGGGTAACCACCTCGGTCGCCCTGGCTCTCCTGATCCTTTCAACCCTCGGTCCGGTCCGGCCGGCGGTGGGTGCGGCAACGGGGGCGTCGGACGCCGGGGCTGCATGGGACTACGTGATTGTCGTGTCGAAGCGAACCGCCCGGGACCCGGGGTGGGGAGCCGTCGTGGAGGCCCTCCGCAAAAAGTACGACGCCGTCGTGGTCCACTGGAGCGGCAAAGGGACCGGGAAACTCGGCGAGCGGCTGTCGGCCGCGGGTCCGCGGTACGTGTGTTTTGTGTCCCGGCCGTCGGAACTGGCGCAGAAAGCCCGCGTTCGCCTGCGCAGCGAGGAGGGCCGGGAGAAGGAGTTCCCCCTGTATGGCACGTGGTATCACAAGGTGGCCGAGGTGATGGCGTCGCTCGACGCGGACCCCTACGATGACGCGAGATGGGCCGTCCTGACCGGCGAGACCGCGGAAGATGCCCTGCGGGTGGCCTCGTGCGAGCCGTTGCAGGTCCGCCGCGGTCTCTCGCACGTGACGTCGGGCTGGCTGAAGTGGCTCGAGAGTGGCGTCTCGTTCAGCGAGACCAGGAAGGGCCGCAAATGGGTCAAGCGTCCCGGCGAACCGCCGGAGAAATGCCGGGGTCCCGGCGACACCACCGCCCAGTTCGTCGCGGAACTGAACGCCGACGCGTCCGATATGGTCTCGACCAGCGGCCATGCGACCGAGGACGACTGGCAGATGGGCTACAATTACCGCAGCGGGCAGATCGTGACCCCCTCGCGGTTCGCTTCCTTGCCCTGGGGTCCAGAGGCCGCCCCGGCCGATGAGAACACGGAGACGCCGCGGGAGAGGCCGGACGGCCCGGAGCCGGGCGAGCAGGGCGCCGTCGCGCCGGCGCTCATGGCGGTCGACAGCGAGAACCGCGCCTACGAGATCCTGACCGCGAACCCCAAGGTGTATTATTCGCCCGGCAACTGCCGGATTGCCCACGTCGACGGCCCCGGCTGCATGGCGCTCGGCTGGATACACCACGGGGCGATGCAGTTCTTCGGCCACGTGGGGCTACAGATGCACTCGTGTTACGCGTGGGGTGTGGCCGAGTACTTCCTGGCCCTCCAGGGGCGGTACACGTTTGCCGAGGCCGTGTGGCTCAACCAGCAGGCCCTCCGCTGGCAGTTGAGCCGGATGAGCAAGGACGAACGGAAGAAGACGTACGTGTGCTGCCAGAACGCCCGTTTCGTCCGCGCCGGGAAGGCGTTCTACTGGGAAACCACGGTCCTGTACGGCGACCCGGCGTGGGAGGCGCGGGTCAAGCCGGTGACGGAACCCTTGTACGACCAGCGGATGGCCAGGAAACCCCTGGGGGAAGGACGGGAGCAACTGACGTTCACGGTGACGATGCGCCGCCCAGAGAAACCGAAGCGCCCGGCGGCATTCTTCCTGGAACCGGCGGTCCGAACGCTCGTGGAGGTGAAGGAAGGGCCCGGCGCCCCCGTCATAGCCGACGACTTCGCGCTGATCCCGTTCTGGCCCGACGAGGACTCGGCCCCGGCGGTCGGCAAAACCTATCGGGCGGTCGTCATTGCCGAGGTAGCCGCGGAGCATGCCGCGACGCAGGATTAGAACCGGTTTTATCGCCTGCTTCGTCGCGGCGGCCTGGTAAGACCGGTGCTGCCTCTTCGGTGTCTAACCCTACGACGCTAGAAAGGGATTCCGCGCGGTGGGCAGTCTTGCCCACCGCGCGGTGCCCACGACTGGGCACCGCGCCACGGCCTTTGTGGATGATGGCGAAGTGGACAAAGTCGCCTTAGTTGGCGGAAACGTTGTAGCAGAAGAGCGTTGCGTCGTGCCGCAGGTACAGCCGGCCGCCGCAGACCACCGGGTGGGCCCAGACGGGACCCTTACCGCCCTTCGGCAGTTGGAACCGGCTGACCGCGCGGAACCCCTTGGGCGAGGGGGCCACCAGCGCCACCGTCCCGCCGAAGTTGACGGCATAGATGTGCCCGTCGGCCCACGTCACGGAGGCCCGGCCAATACCGCGGTCCGTCCAGCGCACCTCGCCGGTGGCGAAATCCAGGCATACCCAGGGACCGTTGCGGACGGTCTTCGCGGTGCCGTAAACGTGCCCGTCAAGGAGCAGGGCACCCTCGTGCTGGACGTCGAGCGTTTTGGAGGCCCAGACCTCCTCGACCGAGCAGTCCTGCCCCTCCACGCGGAGCCGAAACAGGCGGCTGCCGGTCGTCCGGCTGGTCACGAACAGGCGGCCGTCATGAAAGAGGGGCATGGTGATGTTTTCATCGAATGGCGTCTCGTGGGGGACCTGCCAGAGGAGCCGTCCGGTCTCGGCATGCACGCCGACGACCGACGTGGCCATCATCGTCACGATCTGCCGGAGCCCCTCGTGCTCCACCAGGATGGGCGAGCAGTAGCCGGGCTTGTCGTTCGTGCCCCGGCACGTCCAGACGGTCTTGCCGGTCGTCTTGTCGAGCGCCGCCAGGCCGATCTCCTTGCCCCCCGGCGTGGCGATGAGGCGGTCGCCGTCGATGAGGACCGACTCGGCAAGGGCCCACTTGATGTTGCGCCCCTGGAACGCGTTGAGGATGTTGACGTGCCAGAGCCGCTTGCCCGTGGCGGCGTCCAGGCACACGAGGTCGCCGTCGGCGTTCTCGTGGTACAGGCGGTTGCCGTCGATCGTGGGGGTGGACCGTGTGCCGGGAACCGAACGCGTGTAGGACGGTCCGTTCGCCGCGCGCCACGCCACCTTGCCGTCGAGCGAGATGGCCGTGATGACGGTGTTTCCCCCGACGTTGCCCGTGGTGTAGAGCAGTTTGTCGGCAACGGCGACGGTGGAGAAGCCGTGCCCCAGGCCGCCGACGCGCCAGAGCCGTGGCGGGCCGCCCTCGGGCCACTGCTTCAGAAGGCCGGTCGCGGGCGAGCGGTTTGTGCGGTCCGGTCCGTGGAACTCGGGCCAGGCGCAGGGCATGTCGGCGGCGGCCGGTCCCAGCAGAGCCAGCACCAGGGCGACGCAGCCCCAACAGGTCGGTCGCAAGGCGTGTCCCCTTATGCTGAAGTCAGGAGCAATCTAGCCGGGCGGCCGAGCCATTGCAAGACTGCGCTTCGCCGCCGGTTGAAACGGGGCCGGGGGGTCCCTATAATCCGTCAAACCGCTCCGCCGGAGAAACGGGATGTCCCGCCCACCCCAGGTCCTCCAATGCGATACGATCTTCACCGGCCGGAAGGTCTGCCTGGAGGTCCATCACGTCCGCGCCGCCGACGGCCGGGAAACCACCCGCGAGGTCGTCCGGCACGGGGGCAGCGTGGCCGTCCTGGCTGAACCCGAGCCCGGCAAGATCCTCCTGGAGCGGGTCTGGCGGTACCCGGTCGGCGAGCCCCTGCTGGAGATCCCGGCCGGTACCCTGGAGCCGGGCGAGGACCCGGCCGAGTGCGCCGTCCGTGAACTGGCCGAGGAGACCGGCTACCGCGCCGCCCGTGTCGAGCCGATGCTGACCCTCTACACCAGTCCCGGGTTCCTGACGGAGCAGATCACGATCTTCCGGGCCATTCACCTGGAGCCGGGCACGCCCGACCGCGAGGCCGGCGAGGAGATCGAGAACGTCCTTATGCCGGTCGAGGAGGCCCTGGCCGCCATCGCCGACGGACGGATCCGAGACGGCAAGACGATCTGCGCCCTCCTCTACGGGGTCGCTCAGCAGGGG
This sequence comes from uncultured Anaerolineales bacterium, assembly GCA_964437855.1. Classification (GTDB taxonomy): domain Bacteria; phylum Planctomycetota; class Phycisphaerae; order FEN-1346; family FEN-1346; genus BS750m-G62. The sequence continues at coordinate 3,846 of CAYTJE010000026.1, forward strand.
TGGGCCGGGTCGGCGGGGAAGGAAGGCGCCTGATGGCCTGGCATCCGACCTGGAACGAACCGCCCACCCGCCGGTCCGGGTTCTTCGTGGACCGCGGAGGCTTCTTCCCGCCGGGGGTCAAACTCGTCCTGATTCTCACGGTCGGCGTGTATCTCCTGGACGTGCTGACCCACGGAGCGCTGAGCAAGGTCGGGGCGCTCTCGGTCCGCAGCCTGATGCACTTGGAGATATGGCGGCTGTTCACGTATATGTGGCTGCATTCGCTCACCGGTTTCGGGCACATTCTCTGGAACATGTTCATCTTTGTGATGTTAGGTAACACGCTGGAGCGCCAACTGGGTACGAAGCAGTTCCTGTGGCTGTACATCCTGGCGGGTATCGTCGGCGGTTTGTTCGAGGTGGGATTCAACGCAACGATGCACCTCCAGCACGGCCCCATCGCGGACCCGCAAGGTCGGGCCGTCATGACGGAGCAGGGGCCCCTGACGTTCCTGATGATAGAGGCCGTCGGGGCGTCGGCGGGCGTGGCAGGGGTCCTGGTGGCGTTTGCCGTTCTCAACCCGCGGGCCATCTTCCTGCTGTTCTTCATTCTGCCCATCCAGGCCCGCTGGCTGGCGCTGGCGTACGTCCTGATTGAGACGCGGCATATTTTGATTGCCCTGCGCTACGGGTGGTCGGATGGCGTGGCGCACGCGGCTCATTTCGGCGGGATGGCCCTGGGGTTCGTCTGGATCAAGTGGGGATACCGTATCCGGGCCACCGTTCAGCAGCGTCTCGGTTCGAAGCGAAGCGCCGGATCGTTCTTCCGCCGCGACGCCGACCGCGACCAGGCGGAACTCGATCGCATCCTCGACAAGATTCATCGCGAGGGCGTGGGCAGCCTGACGACCCGCGAGAAGATGTTCCTCCAGGAGATGGGCGGCCGGTACCGCGACGGGCCGTAGGGGGGCGAGCCGTGAAGCCGTTTTATCCTTCGGGGAACGCCATGACGCACACCCCTCGCCGCACCGTTTTGCCGTTGGGCGTTTGCCTGTTTTTCCTCTGCGCCCTCTGCGTGCTCGGCGGTGAACCGATGGCCCCGGAAGCCCGCGCGGCCGCGCCGGAACCGTTCACGAACTCCGTCGGCATGCGGATGATGCCCGTCCCCGCCGGCGCGTTCGAGATGGGCGAGGCGAGCGGCGGCGACTTCGACGAGCGCCCCGTCCACCGCGTCCGCATCAGCCGCCCCTTCCGGATGGCCGAGACCGAGGTCACGAACGCGCAGTACGAGCAGTTCGACCCGTCGCACCGGAAACTCCGCGGCAAACTCGGATTCTCGAAGGCCGATGACGAGGCCGTCGTCTTCGTCTCCTGGCATGAGGCCGTCCGGTTCTGCCAGTGGCTCGCCGAGAAGGAGGGTAAGCCGTATCGCCTCCCGACCGAGGCGGAATGGGAGTACGCCTGCCGGGCCGGCACGCGGACGCCCTATCACACGGGCGAGACGCTGCCGAAGGCGCTGCACCATAACGCCCGCATCAGTTGGTACCCCGGTCGCTATGACCCGAAGGGGCACGTGGTTCCACTCACCGTCGCAAAGACGCCGCCGAACCCGTGGGGCCTGTACGACGTGCACGGCAACGTCGAAGAATGGTGCCACGACTGGTACGGCCCGTACGTTGCGGACAAGCAGACGGACCCCGTGGGGCGGGCGTCCGGCGATTACCGCGTGACCCGCGGCGGGAGCCATTCGACGACGCTCGAGTTCCTCCGCAGCGCGAACCGCGCCGGCACCCTGCCGGAGGACCGGACGTGGGTCATCGGCTTCCGGGTCGCCTGCGGTCCGATGCCAGGGACGAAGCCGCTTTCGCCGCCGGAGCCGCCGCGGTGGGCCGAGGACGTGTCGCAGACGGTGCCGGAGGACGTCGCCGAGGGCCCCGACCCGGCGGAGCCGTTCTTCCGCGGGCCGCGCACGTACGTCAAAATTCCGCCGGGGTCCGATGGGCCGCTCTACTCCCGGCACAACCATTGCCCGGCGCTCGTGAACTGCCCGAACGGCGACCTTCTGGCTATCTGGTATACCTGCCGGCGGGAACCCGGGCGGGAACTCGACATCGCCGCCGCACGCCTTCGTTACGGGACGAACGCATGGGAACCCGCCGCACCCTTCTGGGGTGCCCCGGACCGGAACGACCACGCCTCGGCGTTCTACGCGGGTGCCGACGGCACGCTGTACCACGTCAACGGCCTCTCGGCCCACGCCACGTGGGGCTCGCTCGCCACCGTCATGCGAACGAGCACTGACAACGGCGTCACGTGGTCGAAGGCCCGCCTCATCATGCCGGAGCACGGCCTGCACCACATGCCGGTCGAGACGGTCATTCGCCTTAAGGATGGCACCCTCCTGGTACCGTGCGACGCCGTACCCGGCGGCAGCGGCGGGACGGCCGTCCTGCTGAGTCCCGACGGGGCCAAGACGTGGACCGATCCCGCCGAGGGCAAGCCCATCCCCTCGTTCAAGAAGGGCGCCACGGGGCACACGATTGCCGGTATCCACGCGGGCGTCGTGGAACTCACCGACGGCCGACTCCTGGCGTTTGGCCGCGGCAACAACATCGACGGCCGGATGCCCATGAGCCTTTCCGAGGACGGCGGTCGCACCTGGACGTATCACCCCAGTCCCTGGGATCCCATCGGCGGCGGGCAGCGGCTGGTCGTCCTGCGTCTCGCCGAGGGTCCGATCCTCTTCTGTTCGTTCGCCAAAACAATGCCCATTCGCGATGCGACGGGGACGGAGCGGCCCATCTCCGGCCTCTTCGCGGCCCTCTCGTTCGACGAGGGCAAGACCTGGCCGGTGCGGAAACTCGTGTCCGACTACGGTCCGCCGCACCGCGTGGACGGCGGCGGCAACACGGGCATCTTCACGATGAGCGCGTCGCGGGGCGAGCCGCGCGGGTACCTCAGCATCTGCCAGACCCCGGACGGCTTGGTGCAACTCATCTCATCGAAGCAGCATTACCAGTTCAACCTGGCGTGGCTCAAGACGCGGATGCCGGCACGACCCAAACCGCCCGGGCCGAAGGACCTACCCACCCGAGGCGCTCTCGGCCACGTACTTGTGCCGAAGGATCTGCCGTCGAAGCGGACGGAGTGGCGCTGGACCGGGTCCGGCGCGGACGAGGCGAAGCAGGTGACCGTCCGCGACGGCGGCGGTCTGTCCGTGGACACAAAGGGCGACTCCCGATGCCGATGGGCGAACGACCGGCCCGACTCCTGGGGCCGGGTGGATCCCGCGAAGGGGTTTACGGCCGAGGTCCGCCTGCGCGTGACGAAGAGCACGTCGGCCTCGCGCGGCGTGGACGTGGAGGCGTGCGTCAACGATGCCGCCGGCACACCGAGGCGGTACTTCGTCACCGTGACGCGGTCGGCCGTCTTGTGGAACGACGGCGGGCGGTTCGAAACGCTTGCGAAGGGTCTCGACAACGCCTCTGTCGCCCATACGTACCGTTTCGCGGTGCGCGCCGACGGGGAGGTGCAGATCTATCGCGACGCGGCACTGCTGGGGGTGCGGCGGCCATCGGCCAAGCGCGACCACATGGTCGCCACGGAACGCCCGTATTTCCAGTTCGGCGAGGGCGCCGGCGCAAGCGAGGCGGACTTCGCCGTCGACCACGTGGCGTGGGATACCGACGGGGCCTTCGCGCCGCAAGGGTAAGTGGGGACATCCTATGCCGCGCATTACGACGCGCCTGGCCTCGATCGTGGCTACGCTTGGGCCGGCCACCGATGGCCCGGACGTCCTCGGCCGCATGATCCGGGCGGGGATGGACGTGGCGCGTCTGAACTTCGCCCACGGCACCCACGAGTCCCACGAGGCGATGCTGGGTCGCCTCCGCGCCGCCGCTGACGGGGCCGGCCGATACGTCGCCGTGCTCCAGGACTTGGCGGGTCCGAAACTGCGGCTCCGCACGGCGGGCGATGCGGAGGTGCCCGTGGCCGAGGGCGACCGCCTGCGCCTCGTCCCGAACCTCCCGGAGACCCCGCAGCCGACGGACCTGGCGATCAATCGGCCCGAGGTGCTCGGGGACCTCGGCGAGGGCCAGCCGGTGTTCTTCGGCGACGGGGCCGTCCGGACACGCGTGGCCGGCCGGGAGGGCGACGCGGTGGTGCTGGAGAGCGGCGAGGCGGGGACGCTTTGCGCCGGCATGGGCGTCAACCTGCCGGAAACCAACCTGACGCTCACGCTGCCCACGGAGGCGGATTGGCGGGACCTGGCCTGGGGCGTGGCCCGCGGGGTGGATTACGTGGGCCTGAGTTTTGTCCGCTCGGCGGAGGAGGTCCGCCGGGTCAAGGCGTACCTGGCCGAGCAGGGGAGCGAGGCCCGCGTCATCGCCAAGATCGAGAAGCCCCAGGCCGTCGAGGCCATCGACGCCATCCTGGCCGAGGCCGACGGCGTCCTGGTGGCCCGGGGCGACCTGGGCGTGGAGATGGACCTGGCACGCGTGCCGGTCATCCAGAAGGACCTCATCCGGCGTGCGGCGGCGGCAGGGGTGCCGGTCATCACGGCCACGCAGATGCTCCAGTCGATGATTTCCGAACCGCACCCCACCCGAGCGGAGGTCTCGGACGTCGCGGGGGCCGTCTTCGACGGTTCCGACGCGGTCATGCTTTCCGGGGAGACGGCCATCGGTCGGCACCCTGTCCGGGCGGTCGAGACGATGGACCACATCATCGACGTGGCGGAGGATTGGGCCGAGCGGGTCGGCTGGCCCGCGTCCATGGCGCACCTGGAACGCTACGTGTGGAGCGAGCGGGCGATCGTGACCGGCGTCGCCGGCATCGCCCGCGACCTGGACGTCCGACTCATCGCGGCGCTGACGCACACGGGTGCCACCGCGCTGCTCGTCTCGAAGCAGGGTCTGCGAACGCCGATCCTGGCGGTCAGCGACTCCGAGGCCACCTGCCGGCGGATGACCCTGTACCGCGGCGTGCTGCCGGTCCACCGGCCGGAGGTGATTCGGCACGAGGACCTTGCCCCCGCCATCCAACAGATGGCCCTCCAGCGGAAATTGGTTGCCCCCGGAGACCGAATCCTTATCATGTGCGGGTACCTGCCCGGTCGGCCGGGTACGACCGATACGCTGCGGGTCCATACGGTGTCGGAGTCGGAGGGAGGGGACGGACGGTGAAGCATGTCCTGAGCGTTCTGACGGTGGCTGCCGCCCTCGCCCTGGTCGGCTGCGCGACCGGTGCGAGGGGGCGGTTTCAGAACCCGTCGGTCTTCACCGACACGGACGCCGGCACGCTGGAGGCGGTGGCCCGACGAGTCGTGAGGGAATTGCGGTTCGAGCCCATCGTCCCGGAGAAGAGCAAGGGCCACATCGAGACCCGGCCGCTGACGGGCGCGTCGTGGTTCGAGTTCTGGCGGAAGGACACTATCGGCCCGACGCAGGTGGCCGAGGCCAGCCTTCACACCGTCCGCCGGCGCGCCACGGTCAGTATCTCGCCCAAGGACGGCGGGGGCGCCCGGGTCTTCGTCAAGGTTATCAAGGAACGCAAGTCCGCGCCCGGTTCCATGCCCGAGTCCGTCGGGGAATCGTTCAACATATTCGACACCGAGGATACGCACCTGATGCGGCAGGATACACTGGCCGAGACCGACCACGACTGGATCACCCTGGGGCGCGATCCCCGCCTGGAGCAGTATATCCTGGAGCGCATTCACGCTGCGTTGAAGTAACCGATGTTCCGTGATGCGTCTCCGCGCTTTTTTCTCCCCACCATTTCGGTTATCTTACCCCTCCAGCGCCGCTTAGTACTACAACGCTACAAAGGGATTCCGCGCGGTGGGCCTCCCGGCCCACCGTGCCGGAAACGCCTATCCTGGCCCTGCGCGGCGGTCCGGGAGGACCGCAGCGCGAGAAGTAGCGTTGTCGTGTTAGGACATTGGCGCGGTGGGTCTCCGTACCCACCGCGCCGGAAGCCCCGTTTGCGTGGGTGCGCGGCGGGTGCGGAGACCCGCTGCGCGGGAAGCATCGCAGAGTCAGACCAGGCAACTCCCATGACCACGCCGGCGATGAAACAGTACCGGCAACTCAAAAGCCAGTACCCAAACGCCATCCTCTTCTTCCGGATGGGCGACTTCTACGAACTCTTTTACGAGGACGCACGGGTCGGCGCCCGCGTCATGGGCATCGCCCTGACCAGCCGGTCCAGGGGGGCCGGAGCCGTCCCGATGTGCGGCGTGCCGTATCACGCCGTCGACTCCTACCTGGCCAAGATGATCCGGGCCGGGTACCGCGTGGCCATCTGCGAGCAGATGGAGGACCCCGCCGAGGCCAAGGGCCTTGTGAAGCGCGATATCTCGCGGGTCGTCACGCCCGGCACGCTGACCGACGACGCGCTGCTGGAGGACAAGGAGAACAACTTCCTGGCGGCCGTCCACCTGGACGGCGACCGGGCCGGCCTGGCGTGGGTGGACCTTTCGACCGGCGCGTTCTGGGTCCGCGACGTATCGCGGGAGGCCGTGGTCGACGAACTCGTCCGCCTGCGCCCCCGCGAGTGCCTCTTTGCCGAGGGGATCGAGGAGGCCGACCCGGACCTTCTCCGTCTCGTCCGCGAGGTGACCGGCACCGCCACGGGCGAGCGGTCGGCGTTCGTGTTCGACCGCGACGAGGCCGAGCGGCTCCTGACCCGGCACTTCGGCACCGAGTCGCTCGACGGGTTCGGCGTGGCGGACGTGACCGGCGGCATCTCGGCCGCAGGTGCCATCCTGGACTACCTCCAGGAAACGCAGCGGACCGACCTGGGGCACATTCGCCGCATCCGGCGCGCGGACGCCGGCCGATGGATGTATCTGGACGAAACCACCCAGCGGAGCCTGGAACTCGTTGAAACGCTCCGCGATCGCCGGCGCCAGCACAGCCTCCTCTGGGTGCTCGACAGGACCGAGACGGCGATGGGCGGCCGGCTGCTGCGGCGATGGATCAATTTCCCCCTGGCCGCCGCCGAGCCGATCCGCGACCGGCTGGACGCCGTCGAGGAACTCGTCCAGGACGCCGACCTGCGCCAGGAACTCGCCCAGCACCTGGCCGAGACGGCCGACGTGGAGCGGATCGTCGGGCGCGTGGCCACCCGCCGCGCTACCCCGCGCGACCTGCTGGGCCTGGGGCGGACGTTGGCTGTCCTGCCTGCCGTCAAGGCCCGCCTGACGGCCCGGGGACGAGAACTCCTCGCGCGGCTGGAGAGCCGGATCGACCTCCTCGGCGACGTGAGGGACCTGGTGGACCGGGCCATCGCCGACGACGCCCCCGCCCGCCTCAGCGACGGCGGCGTCATCCGGGCCGGCTACAACGAGGAACTCGACCGCCTCCGCGACGTCGGCTCCTCCGGGGCCGAGTGGCTGGCCCGGTTCCAGGCACGCGAAATCGAGCGGACCGGCATCCCCAGCCTCAAGGTCGGCTTCAACAAGGTCTTCGGTTACTACATCGAGGTCACGCACACCCACGCCGACCGCGTGCCGGACGATTACGTCCGCAAGCAGACCCTGAAGAACGCCGAGCGGTACATCACGCCGGACCTGAAGGAACACGAGGTCGAGGTCCTCTCGGCCGAGGAGCAGGCCCTCGCGCTGGAGGCCCGTCTCTTCGAGGAGGTCCGCGCCCGCATCGCCGCCCAGACCGACCGCCTCCAGCAGACCGCGGAGGCGCTCGCCCAGGTGGACGCCCTCGCAAGTTTGGCCCGCGTGGCCGCCCAACGCGCGTACGTCAAGCCCGAGGTGGTGGCCGAACCCGTCCTGGAGATCCGCGACGGCCGGCATCCCGTGCTGGAGCAGGTGCTGGGCTCGGAGTTCGTCCCGAACGACGTGGACCTCGGCGGCGAAGAGCGGCCGCGCATCGCCATCATCACGGGGCCGAACATGGCGGGGAAGTCGACGTATATCCGGCAGGGGGCCCTGCTGGTCCTGATGGCCCACATGGGGTCCTGGGTTCCCGCGCGGTCGGCCACGGTCGGCCTGGTGGACCGCATCTTTACGCGGGTGGGGGCGGCCGACGAACTGGCCCGCGGCCGGAGCACCTTCATGGTCGAGATGACCGAGACCGCCAACATCCTCAACAATGCCACGGGCCAGAGCCTGGTTATCCTGGACGAGGTCGGACGGGGCACCAGCACGTTCGACGGCGTGGCCCTGGCCTGGGCCGTTACCGAGCACCTGGCCGAACGCCTGGGCTGCCGGACCCTGTTTGCCACTCACTATCACGAACTCACGGAACTGGCCGACGTGCTCGACGGCGTCGCCAACTTCAACGTGGCGGTCCGCGAGTGGCAGGACCAGGTCGTCTTCCTCCATAAGATCCTCAAAGGCGGGACGGACAAGAGTTACGGCGTGCACGTGGCCCGCCTGGCCGGCGTACCGGGCGACGTGGTGGACCGCGCCCGGCACATCCTCTCGGGCCTTGAGTCGGCGCATCTGGACTCGGACGGCCGGCCGCGTCTCGCCCCCGCCGAGCCCGGGCCGCACGTCCGCCAGGTCCAACTGACGCTGTTCGAAGGGGAGGGGGCCGCCGTGGCCGATGAACTCCGCCGCCTCGACCTCGATGCGATGACGCCCATCGAGGCGCTGAACAAACTGCGGGAACTCAAGGACGGGTTGTAGCCGTTATCGTGGGTGTCATTCCGAGCGGAGTCCCGCGCGGTGGGCAGTCTTGCCCGCCGCGCGGTGTGTATCGCCCTCTCCTCTGGCGGGAGAGGGCCGGGGTGAGGGGGAAACGGTGTCATCCCGAGCGAGCGCAG
>CAYTJE010000026.1:12714-23633 GCA_964437855.1 uncultured Anaerolineales bacterium
CGGGAGAGGGCCGGGGTGAGGGGGAAACGGTGTCATCCCGAGCGAGCGCAGCGAGTCGAGGAATCTCGCCGTGGCCGTTGCAGTGTCTGTCTTCCTCGCCCCTGGCGGGAGAGGGCCGGGGTGAGGGGGAAACGGTGTCATCCCGAGCGAGCGCAGCGAGCCGAGAGCCTGCCCTGAGCGAGGCGAAGCTTACCCGGCGCAAGCAGGCCGAGTCGAACGGGAATCTCGCCGTGGCCGTTGTGCTTGCCGCTGCCTTGGCCGCGGAGCGGCCGAAGAGGGTAGCCCCGGCCGCGAGGCCGGGGTCAAAAGGCCGCGAAGCGGGCCTTGAGCCCCGGACGGGGCGAAAGAACCCTGTCGCCGCTGCCCCCCATCTTTGTGTTGACACCCCCGCGCGGGCCTGACACAATACCGCGAACACGTGAGAGCCGGCGGCACGTCCGCCCAGGGGAGACCAACCATCATGGCTACCGACAGGTTGTACGTCACGCGCGAGGTCGAAGGGGTAACGGTCGTGGCGTTTCAACAGAGCCAGATCCTCGACGCCATGACGATCGAGCGAATGTCCGGCAGCCTGAAAGAACTGCTCGACAGCCAGGAAGACGCCCGTCTCGTGCTCGATTTCTCGAAGGTCACCTACATGTCGTCCAGCGCGTTGGGCATGCTCATCGGCCTTCAGCGCCGTGCGGCACAGAAGGGCGCCCAGTTGAAACTGAGCGGCATCCACGACGACATCATGGAGGTCTTCCGTATCACGAAACTGGATACGGTCTTCGACATCTACAAAAAGCCGTCAGCGGCCATCGAGGCGTTCCGCAAGAATCTGTGACGGGGCCGCCCACCATGGGCAACGAGGCGCCGAGCGACCTGATCGAGCGGCACACGGTCGGCGGGGTGGAGGTCCTGGCCGTCCGGGTGGCCGAGGTGGTCGCCGCTGAAACCGTCCAGCCGCTGGGCCAGCAGATCCGGAAGGCCTTTCGCGAGTCGGCCGCCGCGGCGTTCGTCCTCGACCTCTCCGGGGTCCGCTTCCTGACAAGCGGCGCCCTGGGCCTGATCATTCATCTCAGGTCGCAATTGCTGGACCAGTCACGGGAATTGGTCCTGGCCGGCGGTGCCGGCGAGGTGGCCCGCACCCTGAGTTGCACCCGCCTGGCCGAGATCATGCCCGTCTACGAGAGCACCGAGACCGCCTTGCGCCACCTCCGGTGCCCGTCCGGCCCGTCGTCCGACTGCCGCGCCGGACCGGGCTGAGCCGCCCTTTCCGGAGCCGCCGGCGAGCACGACCGGGGTAAGTCCGGGCGCTGCGAGTCAACCCATGCCATCCCGCTGGACCATCCGCGGCGCCGAGTTGCTCGGCGATGGCCACAACCTCGTCCGTGCAGACGTCCGCGTCGCGGACGGCCGCATCGCCCGTATTGCGCCGCGGCTGGAGGCGGGTGAGCGGGACCTCGACGCCCGGGGCCTGACGCTCGCACCGGGTTTCATCGACCTCCACTGTCACAGCGGCTTCTCGGCTCTCCTGTACCCGCGGGCCGAGAGCAAGGTCCGGGCGGGCGTGACGACGGATGTATCCGGCAATTGCGGGGTCTCGCCGTTTCCGCTCAAGGGCGAGTTCCTGGCACGGCGGCGGGCCGAGTGGGGGCGGCGCGGCCTGACCATCGACTGGGCCTCGCCCCGCGAGTATTTCGACCGGGCCGGGGCGTTGCCCTGCGGCGTTAACAGGGTGCTGTTGGCAGGCCATGGGGCCCTGCGGGCGGCCGTCGTGGGGTACGCGGACCGTCCGACCACCGCCGAGGAACGCACGCAAATGCGGCGCCTCCTGGCCGAGGCCCTGGATGAGGGCGCCTTCGGCCTGTCGTCCGGGCTCATCTATCCGCCCGGCTGTTATGCCGACGTCGCGGAACTCTCGGACCTCGCCGCCGCCTGCGCGGATGCCGGCGGCCTGTACGCCAGCCACATCCGCAGCGAGAGCGACGGGCTGCTGGAAGCCGTGGACGAGTTCCTGGAGACCGTCCGCCGGTCGGGCGTCCGCGGCCAACTCAGCCACCTGAAGGCGTCCGGACCCGCCAATTGGCCGAAGGCCCGAGAGGCCGTCGAGCGACTTCGCGCCGCGCGCGCCGAAGGCCTTGCCGTCACCGCCGACCGGTACCCGTACCTCTCGAGCATGACGAGCCTGGATGCCTTTCTTCTGCCGAACTGGGCGTTTGAAGGCGGCCGGGAGGCGCAGCTGGCACGCTTGGCCGACGCCCCAACGCGCCGCCGCATCGCCGAGGCGTTCCGTACCGCCCACCCGGACAAGGACTTCTTCCAGCGGATCACGATCGCCGCCGTCCATCCCGATGGGCCGCAGACGGGCGTCGGCAAGACCCTCCGCGCCTTGGGCGACGAAGCCGGACGCGACCCCCTGGAGATGGGCCTCGACCTCCTGCGCGAACACGAGGCCCGGGTCGACGTCACCTACGCCTCGATGAGCGAGGACAACCTCCGCCTCATCCTGGCCGAGCCGTACGTCGCCGTCGGCTCCGACGCCGGCCTCCGGAACCTGCCGGACGCCGGCGCCGCCCCGCCGCGCGGCCTGGCCCACCCCCGGGCGTACGGCACCCCGGGCCGCTTCCTCGGCGCGTACGTGCGGGAGGCGGGCCTGATGGACTGGCAGGAGGGGATTCGCCGGCTCACCAGCCTGCCGGCCGGGATCCTCGGCCTTGCCGACCGCGGCCGCTTGGCCGAAGGCGCGCGGGCGGACCTCGTCCTGTTCGACCGCCAACGGATCGCCGACCGCGCCACCTACGACCACCCGTGGGCAACGCCAGCCGGCATCGCCCACGTGTTCGTCGGCGGTGAGCGGGTCGTGGCCGACGGCGTGCACACCGGCGCCATGCCCGGTCGCCTCCTGCGACGGGAGGAAGGATGACGCCGCGTGTCGCCATCACGACCGGCCTCGGCGAATGTTCCGGCGAGCGAGCGGTCCATCTGCCGGTGACCTACGCCGACGCGGTGCGCGCCGTCGGTGGGGAGCCGCTCCTCCTGCCCCCGCCGGCCCAGGGGGAGCCGACGCCCGCGCTCCAGCACCTGGCCGACGCGCTGCTTCTCTCGGGCGGCCGGGACCTCGACCTGTCCGCCTGGGGCGAACCGCTCCCGCCCGCGGCCCGGCCGGTCGACCCGCGCCGCGGGCAGGCCGACCTCGCGTGGCTGGCGGCAGCCGACGACGTCCGGATGCCCGTCCTCGCCCTGTGCCTGGGCATACAGGAGATGGCCGTTCATCGCGGCGGACGGCTCATCCAGCATCTGCCCGACGAATCCGGCGACCTGCTGGACCACGGCGGCGCCGGTCGGCCCCGCGTCAGCCACCCGGTGCACGTAGAGGCGGGCTCGCTGCTGGCCGGCCTCGTCGGCACGCCGACGCTTGAGGTCAACAGCCGCCACCACCAGGCGGTGCGGGAGCCGGGCCGGGCTATGGGGGTCTGTGCCCGCGCACCCGATGGCATTATCGAGGCCATCGAGGACCCGGCGGCCGGTCGGTTCTTCCTGGGCGTCCAGTGGCACCCGGAAGACCTGATGCGCCGCCCGGAGCACGCGGCGCTGCTGGAGGGTCTGTGCCGCGCGGCTGCCGCCTGGCGCGGGGGCATGTAAACCTGGACGCTAGGCGCGGTGGGTCTCCGCACCCACCGCGCACGCGTGAGCCGCTACTTCCCGCGCGGCGGGGCTCCCGGCCCGCCGCGCGAAGACAAGGCCGGAGAGCGCAGGGGGCCGGAAGACCCACCGCGCGGAAATGCAGGGTGAAAGTGCGGCGGGTCCCCCGATCCGCCGCACGCAGGGCAGTGCCAGCAACACCGGGGCGGCGTTCCGTGACAACCGTCAACTCAAACGCACCGGACCGCCCGAAGGGGATTCGCCGATACGAGCCGCTGGCCCCCGCCGCCGGAGCCCTGGTGGCAGGCATCCTGGCCGGCGAGTACCTGGGCGGGTCCATGGCCCTGTGGTGCGCCGCCGCGGTCGCAGCGGCGGGCGTGTGGATCCTCCTCGCCTGTCCATACGGACCTGTACCGGGGCGGCGCGGGCGTCCGCGGGCCCTTCTCGTGCCACTTCTCCTCGTGATGCTGGCGGCGGGGGCGGCTCGGTACCGCGCAGGCATAGATCCGCCGCCGGACGACGTGGCCCGCCTCGTGCCCGAAGGCAGCCGCATTGGCACGGTCGAGGGCGTCGTCGTCCGCTCGCCGCATCCCGGCCGGCCGCCGACCGACGTTTTCCTTCCCTCCACGCCCTACTATCTGCGGACGAAATTCATCCTGGAGGCCGAGCGCGCCGAGGTCGAAGGCCGGTGGTATCCCGCCCGCGGCCGGGTGTACGTCAGCATCCGCGAACCCATGCTTGATGGCGGTTCCGTGGCGGGTTGCAGCGCGGCGGCCTTCCCAGGCCGCCGCGAGGCTGGACGTTCTTCCGTCCGTGGTGGCCTGGGAAGGCCACCACGCGGAAGTCATGGAACTGCTTGCAGCGAGCATCGCACGCGAGAGGGCGGTCCCGGCATCCCGCAACTCGGCGACCGCGCCCGAATCACGGGCCGGCTGATGCGGCCGCTGCCGCGCGCCAACCCGGGCACGTTCGATGTAGCCACCTACTTCCGCCGGCAGGGCGTGCGCGCGTGCCTCTCGACGGACCACTGGGAGGCGGCCCGAGTGGTCGAACCGGCGGCCGAGCCGTTTCGCTGGGCCGTCGGTGCCATGGGACGATGGGCGGTCCGGCGGTTCCGGGCCATGCGCAGCCCGGCGGGGCGGGCGGTGGCGTCCGCCATCGTCCTGGGGCGCCGGGACCTCCTGCGGTTCGACGCCGGCCAGGCCGAGACCGAGGATATCGAGCGGGCGTTCATCGTCACGGGCACCGCCCACTTCCTGGCCGTCTCCGGCTTCAGCGTGGGGCTGGCGGCGGGCGTGGTGCTGCTGCTCGCGCGCCTCCTCGGCCTGGGTCCGAAACCGACGGCCGTTCTCGTGGCCGTGGCCGTCGGTGCCTACGCCATGATGACGGAACTGCGACCGCCGGTCGTCCGGGCCGCCGTCCTCGTGTGGCTCCTCTGCCTGGCGTGGGCCACGGGCCGGGAGCGCATGCGGTTGAACGCGCTGGCCGCCGCGGTCCTCGTGATCCTGCTCATCCGCCCCGGCGACCTCTTTACGACCTCGTTCCAACTCTCCTTTGCCGTGGTGCTGGGCATGTTCTATCTGGCGGGGAAGGTGGAGGCGGTGCTCTTTCGCCGCGCAGGCGACCCGCTGGAGGACGACGAGGAGCCTGCGCCCGGCTCGTTTCGCCTGCCGTCCTACGCCCGCCGGACGGTCACCCTCTCGCTCGCGGCGGCCCTGGTGGCCGTGCCGCTGGTGGCCAACCGGTTCCACCTGGTCAGTTGGCTGGCGCCGGTGGCGAGCGTCCTGCTCGCGCCGCTCGTCTTTCTACTCATCGCGGGAAGCATGGCGCTGGTGGTCCTCGGCGCGCCGGCGCCGTGGCTGGGCGACCTGCTGGCGGCCGTCCCGGACGGCATGGCCCGGGCCGTCACGGGCGTGGTGTCGGCCCTTGCGCGCGTGCCGGGCGGACACTTCTACACGCCCGGCTTCTCAAGCGGGTGGCTCCTGGTGACCTACGGCCTGCTGGCGGCGTGGGTGTGGCGGGAGCGGTTGCGGTTGCCAATAGGACGGAACGTCCCGCGCGGCGGGTCTCCCGACCCGCCGCGCAACCCGGACACGCCGTCCACCGGCGGGCAACGGCCCGTCACGGGAGAGGGGGTGATTCTCACCCGCCGGCGGCTCGCCCTTGCGGTTCTGGCGGCGGCCGCGGTCTTCCTGTGGACGGCCGGCCACCCCGCCCCGGACGGCGTCCGGGCCACGTTCGTCGCGGTCGGCAGCGGCAACACGACCCTCGTGGAACTCCCCTGCGGGCGGACCCTGCTGTACGACGCCGGGTCCTCGCTCTCCTACGCCCGGGCCGCCGAGGGCACCACCGCCCCCGTCCTGTGGTCTCGCGGCGTGGGGCGGATTGATGCGGTTTTTATCAGCCACGCCCATTTCGACCACTTCAAGGACGTCCTGCCGCTGGTGGACCGGTTCGGCATCCGCCGCGTCTTCGTCCCGCCGACGTTCCTCAGGCGGCGGCTGAGCGTGGACGACGCCGTCGTCGAGGCGCTGCTCGCGCGCGGGGTGCGCGTCACGTACTTCGGGGCAGGGGACCGGCTGGCCGGGACGGGCGCCACGCGCGTCCGCGGCGTGTGGCCGAGGGGAGCGGCGTCGCAGACGGACGACATCAACGATGGCTCGCTCGTCCTGTCCGTGGGACCCGTCCATGGGACCCGTTTCAGTGCAGGAAAAGGGGCGGTGGAGGAGGGAGAGGGGCGGCTGCTCCTGACGGGCGACATCGAACCGCCCGCCATCTCAGGGCTGATTGCCGCCGAGCCGGACCTGCGCGCGGGCGCCGTCCTCTGGCCGCACCACGGCCACGCGCCGGAGGCGGCGCGGGAACTGCTTCGGCATACGGGCGCGCGGGTGGCGGTCATCTCCGCCGCCCGCGGCTGGAATCCTCGCCCCCTCCCCGCCTGGCTCGCCGACGACGGCGTCACGTGCTACCACGCGGGCCGCCATGGGACCGTGACGGTGGAGTTGGGGGACGACGGTGTGCAGGCGGAGACGTTTCGTACCCCAACCGGGAGAGAACAGGCCCTGTAGACTGGGGTTCTGGCGGACCGTTCCGGCTTGCTTCTCGGCAAGAACGAGATATGATATAGGGAACCATGGAGAAGATGTCAAGAGAAGGCTCGGAAGGCTCTTGATTATGGGGGCAATATGAAAGGTTTGGCAGGCTTCATCGGTGAAGCGGCGCTCAGTGTCATCTTGGTCTTGGTCTGGATTGCCAACGCTTTTGGGGGCATCGTCTCGGGCATTTGGCTCGCCATAATTGGAGAGTGGCTGGCAATCGGACTGGGCTTTGCAATGAGCCTAAGCATGCCTTATGCGTACACGCTAGTTACGCTTCCTTCTCTCGGCCTTATGGCCGTGGTGATCCCAGCCGCAGGGGACGGGCAAACGGACAAGGTTTTTGTGCTGGGTTCCATTGCATCACTTTACGAATCCTGCGTGATTGTTGCGTGGGCCGGAATCGTTTGCCTCGTCTTCGTGTTTGGAGCCGAATCAGGCTCCCTAATACCGAGACTTATCTGGGCATACGCCACCACCATGTCGCCTCTGGCCTACATGGCCAGCCATGAATCACTAGACGACCCTGGTGCTGCGAAAGGGCTGGTGCTAGGCCAACTTGGGTACATTGCATGTTTAGTTCTGTTCTTGTGTGACGCCTTCTGGCCGTGGGTGATCCCGTCTTTGGTTGGACTGGCCGTGCTGAACATGGTCTTCACTATGTACATGATGTACATGGTGCTGGCCGGGATGAGGGAGGAGCGGGAATACAAAATGCTTCTCGAACAAGAACGTAGCCAAGAAGGGTGGGCTCGGGACTGGTATGGGCCGCCAGGGGACAGGCTGCGTCACGAAGGCGTTGCACAGGCGGATTGGGAGGAGGACCTGGACCAAGAGGACCACCGATTTTGAGGACGATTGGGACGACGTGGATGAGGACTTGGACGATTGGGACGAGCACGAGCACCACGACGATGATTAGTGCTCGAGCCCGAAAGGTTCGGGTGTCGTCAGCCCTGGGCACCGGCCAGGGGTAGGAGGGGCCCGTCCCTTGTAACGCGGAATGCGGACTCGTGCTTCGCAGCGGAGCGCTGCTTCGCAGAGTAGCAACGCGGAATGCGGAACGGGAAAGCGTGACCACCCGCCACCCGCGCGATGGGAAAGCCCCGTAAGGGGCGAAAGAATTCTGTCGCCCCGTCCGGGGCTCAGGGGATGCGCGGCGGCTCCCGGGTCCCCGGTCTGGCGACCGGGGCTACCCTCTTCGGCCGCTCCGCGGCCGGGCAACGACCAGGGTCTCGGATGTTCGATTGATCTCATTCATGGGGCTTCGCCCGTCGCAGACAGGTGTAGCCCCGCAGGGGCGGAAGACGGTAGCCCCGCACGTGAGTGCGGGGAAAGCGTGACCACCCGCCACCCGCGCGATGGGAAAGCCCCGTAAGGGGCGAAAGAATTCTGTCGCCCCGTCCGGGGCTCAGGGGACGTGCACGCCTCCAATCCCCCGCCCTTGCGACCGGGGCTACCCTCTTCGGCCGCTCCGCGGCCACGGCCACGGCGAGTTTCCTCGGCTCGGCCCCGAAGGGCCTCGCTCGGAATGACAACTTGCGCGTCAGCCGGTGACCACGAGGTTATCGGCGTGGATGACCTCGTCGTACGGCCGGTCGCCGAGGACCTGGCGGAACCGGCTGGACTTGAGGCCCTTGAGTTTTTCGACGTCCGCCGATGCGTAATTCGTGAGGCCCTGGGCCACCACGCGGCCGTCGGGCCCCGCGACGGCGACGACGTCGCCGGGCCGGAACGTGCCCTCGACGGCCGTGATACCGGAGGCGAGCAGGCTCTTGCGCCCCCGCACCGCCTTCGCCGCGCCGTCGTCGATGACGAGTTTGCCGCGCGGCCGCCGCGTCAGGCCGATCCAGCGATGGCGGGCGGTCATCTTCTCGGCCGTCGGGACGAACAGCGTGCCGACCGATTCGCCCGCCACGAGGTCCGGCAAGACGGACTCGCGCCGGCCGTCGGCGATGGCGGCCATTTCGCCGGCGGCCACCACGAGTGCGGCCGCCTCCAGTTTTGTCGCCATCCCGCCGGAACCGAGCGCGGAGCGCGACCCGTCCACCGCGGCCCGCACCTCGGAGAAATCGTCGACCACGTCGAAGCGGTCCGTGCGGGCCCCGTCGCGGAACACACCGCCGACGGTCGTCAGCAGCACCAGCAGGTCGGCCCGGAGCAGGTTCGTGACCATGGCGGCAAGCACGTCGTTCTCGCCGAAGCGGATCTCGTCGACGCTGACCGTATCGTTCTCGTTGACGACCGGCACGGCCCCGTAGGCCTGGAGGGCGGCGATGCAGTTGCGGATGTTGAGGTAGCGGGCGCGGTCTTCCACGTCCTCGCGCACGAGGAGGATCTGGGCGGCGTGCCGGCCGCGGCGGCGCAGCGCCTCGTCGAACCGCATCATGAGTTTGGCCTGGCCGACGGCGGCGCAGGCCTGGAGGCGGGGCAGGTCGTCGGGACGGTGCGGGAGGTCCATTTCGCCGACGCCGGCGGCGATGGCCCCGCTGGAAACGAGGGCCACGCGGAGGCCCCCGTCTTTGAGGTCCGCCACCTGGCCGGCGATGGCCTCGATGCGGGACGGGTCCAGCAGGCCCGAGTCGTCGCACAGGACGTTGCTGCCGAGTTTGACGACGACGGAGCGGACACGCTGCATGAGTTGGCGTCGCTGGTTGGCGGTCATGGCGTGTTCCAGGTTATGCGCGGCCCGTACGGGCCGCGCTGTGTTTGCGCGCCGGCACGGTGGTTACGGAGAACCACCGCGCTCGCGCGCGCGGCTCACCGTGCCGACCACCCGGCGCACCAGTTGAATGTTCCTGGCGGTGGCGCCCTGCATCCCGCGGATGGTGTCGCGGGCGGCCTGCCCCATTTGACGGCGGGACTCGGGGCGGGTCAAGAGGCCGCTCAAGGCGTCGGCCAAGTCGTCGGCATCGGACACCTCACGAGCGGCGCCGGAGGCCACCAGGGCAGGGGCCTCCACCGGGAAATTAAACATCTGTGGGCCCCACAGCATCGGCTTGGCCAGCGACCCGGGCTCCATGGGGTTTGACCCGCCGAGGGGCAGAAGGCTCCGGCCGACGAAGACGACGTCGGCCAGGGCGTACCAGGACATGAGTTCGCCCATGGTGTCGCCGAGGATGACGGGCGGTTCCTCTTCGGAGTGCCGGGTGCCACGGTTTGCTTGCCAAACCGTGCTTTCCGATCCCGCGGCACCGATTGACGAGCAATCGGTGGCACCTGGCGCGGCGCCGCTCGCGATCTGCTCCGACCGGCGCAGGAGCGGCAGGCCGGCCGAACGGATCGCCCCGGCCGCCGCGTCGAAACTCTCCGGCCGGCGCGGCACGATGACCAGGCGCAGCGTCGGGTGCGTGCGGCGGACGCGTCGGTAGGCGGCCAGCAGCGGCTCTTCCTCGCCGGGCCCCGTGCTGCCGGCCACGAGCACCGGGGCGTCCGGCGCAAACCCCGCCTCGCGGGCGAGACGCTCGGCCCCCTCGACCGTGTCGGCAAAGGTCACGCCGTCGTGCTTCATCTGGCCGGTCACGTGAATGCGCTCCGGCCGGGCGCCGAGGGCGACGAGACGGTCGCGGTAGACCTCGGCCTGCACGCCGATCGCGGAGCAGCAGCCGAAGACCTGCCGCATGACCGGCCGGATGCGGCGGTACCCGCGGGCGCCGTGCTCGGTCAGCCGGACGTTAACACAGAGGACCGGGATGCGGCGGCGTGCCGCGGTGAAGAAGAAGTTCGGCCACCATTCCGATTCCACCTGGATGACCGCCGTCGGTTGCACCCGCCCAAAGGCCGACGCCACGCATGGCCAGAGGTCCAGCGGAAAGTGGAAGACCGGCCGGCCGGCGAAGTGTTTTTCGGCCCGGTGGCGGCCGGTGAGGGTCGTGGTCGAGAGGACGATCTCGGCCTCCGGGTACGCCTTGGCAAGGGCCGGCACAAAGGTGCGGGCGGCCTCCACCTCGCCGACGCTGATGGCGTGGACCCAGAACCGCTGTCGGCCGGGCGCGAAGCGCGGCACCCGGCCCAATCGCTGGCCCAGGTGGGCGCGGTACTTCCGCCGCGTGGCGAGCAGGTAGAGGTAGTACGGCCATCCGATGGCCGCCGCCCCGGCGTAGGCGGCGTTGACGGCCAGAGGACACCACACGTTGGGTCGATCCGGTTCCATAGGCCGCATGCTACCATGCGGGGCGCGGCTTGACGAGGCTTCTT
>CAYTJE010000027.1:0-23324 GCA_964437855.1 uncultured Anaerolineales bacterium
CGGTGGGCAAGACGGCCCACCGCGCTAGAGTCGTTGTCGGTTGGTAAGAGTTGACCAAGGAGCCTTAAAACCGAATACGAGGCGCCCCGGGCGCCTTCATGAATATTCCGGTGGCGATACGGACGGGGCCACACCTGTTCCCATTCCGAACACAGCAGTTAAGCCCGTTCCGGCCGATGATAGTCCTTCGGGGCGAAAGTAGGTGACCGCCGGAGTTTCCTTCCGAGCCGGGCCCCCGCGGCCCGGCTCGCCTTTTGCGCGGCCCGTCCACCCGCCCCGGCCCTCGAATCTGAGATCGCCAATCGCCGAGAGCCGTTCTTCCCAGCCGGGTCCTCCGCGCTTGACGGCGCCACGGCCGTACGCTGCGCTCTTATCGAGGAACCCTGCCATGCCCCTGAAAATCTCCATCGACCGCGCATCCGTCGCCGACTTCTGCCGCCGGCATCACATTCGCCGGCTGGCCCTGTTCGGCTCGGTCCTCCGCGACGATTTCAGGCCCCACAGCGATGTGGACGTCCTGGTCGAGTTCGAGCCGGGCCACACCCCGGGCCTGGCGTTTTTCCGGATGCAACGCGAGTTCTCTGAAATCGTGGGTCGGAAGGTGGACCTTAACACGCCCCAGGACCTGAGCCGCTACATACGGGCTGGCGTCCTGGTACAGGCCGAGGTGCTCTATGACGGAGCATGACCCGCTTGTGGCGCTTCAGCACATGCTTGACCATCCTGGGAGGCTGTCCAGATGGTGCAGGGCCGGCGGCGGGAAGACCTCGACGCTGACCGCCAGTTGACCCTCGCTTTGACGCGACTGCTGGAGATTGTTGGAGAAGCGGCAAGCCGCGTCTCGTCGCAGGAGCGTCGGCGGTGGCCTGGGGTGCCGTGGCGCGATGTGGTGGACCTGCGAAACCGTCTTATCCATGGCTACGACGACGTCAACCTCGACATCCTCTGGACGATTATCCGGGATGACCTGCCGTCCTTGATCCAGCGCCTCGAGCGGTTCCTCGAACAGGATTCCCACGACGGGTGATTGCCCGGGGCCGAGCCCCGCCGGAACCGGCGCGCTTGCCCACCTGCGCCGCTGCCCGCTGCCCTCCTACCGTTGCCGCCGCGCCGTGCTGGTGGTAGAATGCACCCTGCAACGGGCCCGCGGAACGAGCCGATGGAAACGTTCGACCTGGTTTCGGAATTCCAGCCCCGGGGCGACCAGCCCCAGGCCATCGATGCGCTCGTCCGGGGCCTGGAGGCTGGCCGCCCATACCAGACCCTCCTGGGCGTGACCGGCTCCGGCAAGACCTTCGCCATGGCCAACATCATCCAGCGGGTCCAGCGGCCGGCCCTCGTGATCAGCCACAACAAGACCCTCGCGGCCCAACTCTACGGCGAGTTCCGGGAGTTCTTCCCCTCGGCCGCCGTCGCCTACTTCGTCTCGTACTACGATTATTACCAGCCGGAGGCGTACATCCCCGCCCGCGACATCTACATCGAAAAGGATGCCTCGATCAACGACGAGATCGACCGCCTCCGCCTCCAGGCCACCAGCGCCCTCTCGCACCGCCGCGACGTCATCATCGTGGCCAGCGTCTCGTGCATCTACGGCCTGGGCGACCCGGAAGACTACGAGCGGATGGTCATCGACCTGGCCGTGGGCCGGCACATCGAGCGCGACGACCTCCTGCGCCGCCTCGTGGACCTCCAGTACGAGCGCAGCGACATCGACTTCGGCCGGGGCCGGTTTCGCGTCCGCGGCGACTGCGTCGACGTCCAGCCCGCGCAGGAGGAGTTCGCCTGCCGCATCGAGTTCTTCGGCGACGAGATCGACCGCCTCGCCCTCATCAACCCCACGACCGGCGAGATCCTCGGCGCCGAGGACCAGATAGCCCTCTACCCCGCCAAGCATTTCGTCATGCCCGAGGACCGCGTCGAGCGGGCCTGCGTCTCCATTGAAGAGGAACTCGCCGCCCGCCTCACCGAACTCCGGCACCAGGGCAAAATGCTCGAGGCCCAGCGCCTTGAGGCCCGGACCAAGTACGACCTGGAGATGCTCCGCGAGGTCGGCTACTGTGCCGGCATCGAGAACTACAGCCGGCATCTCTCCGGCCGTGCGCCCGGCCAGCGCCCGTACTGCCTTCTCGATTACTTCCCCGACGATTACCTCCTGTTCCTCGACGAGAGCCACGTGACCGTCCCCCAGATCCGCGCCATGTACGCCGGCGACCGCAGCCGAAAAGAGACCCTGGTCGAGCACGGGTTCCGCCTCCCCTCGGCGCTGGACAACCGGCCGTTGACGTTCCAGGAGTGGGAGGCGCTGGCCGGCCAGACGATGTTCGTCTCCGCCACCCCCGGCGAGTGGGAGGTCGAGGCCTCCGGCGGCGAAGTCGTCGAAATGGTCATCCGGCCTACCGGCCTCGTCGACCCGGTCATCCGCGTCGAGCCCGCCGCCGACCAGGTCCGCCGCTGCCTCCAGGAAGTCAACACCCGGGCCGGGCGCGGCGAGCGGACGCTGGTGACCACCCTGACGAAGCGGCTGGCGGAGGACCTCTCGGAGTACTTCCGACGCCAGGGCGTCAAGTGCGAGTACCTCCACAGCGAGGTCGAGATCTTCGACCGCTCCGACATCCTCCGCGACCTCCGCGCCGGCACCTTCGACGTGGTCGTCGGCATCAACCTCCTCCGCGAGGGGCTCGACCTGCCCGAGGTCAGCCTCGTCTGCATCCTCGACGCCGACCGCGAAGGCTTCCTCCGGTCCGAGACCAGCCTGCTCCAGACCATCGGCCGCTGCGCACGCCACGCCTCCGCCCAGGTCGTCCTCTACGCCGATACCGTCACCGGCAGCATGCGGCGGGCCATCGACGAGACCCACCGCCGCCGCGAGAAGCAATTGGCGTTCAACCGCGCCCACGGCATCACCCCCCAGACCATCCGAAAGGCGATCCGGGCGGGCATCGAGGCCCAGGGCCAGGGCCGGCGGACCGCTCGCCAAGCCGTCCGACTCGGCCGGGACGACTACGCCCGCACCGAACTCGTCCGCCAACTCGAGGCCGAGATGCACCGCGCCGCCGAACGCCTCGACTTCGAACGCGCTGCCGAACTCCGCGACCGCGTCCAGGAACTCCTCCATGAAACCCAAGCGACCTCCTAATACCATCCCGCTCCAGCGCCTCAAGAACCTGGCGCTGGAGAGCCTGATGTCCCTGCTGACCCTCGCCATCGACGAGGACATCGGGCCCGGCGACGTGACCAGCGACCTCCTCATCGATGCCGAGGCCACCGCCGAGGCCGATATGGTAGCCAAGGCCGACGGCCTCGTGGCCGGACTTATCTTCGTCGAGCCCATCTGCCACCGCGTCGACGGACGACTGGCCGTCGCCCACGAAGTCGAGGACGGCACCCGCGTTGTTCGCGGCCAGCCTGTTTGCCACATCACCGGTCCGGTCCGGCCCCTGCTGACCGTGGAGCGGACGCTGTTGAACTTCCTCCAGGCCCTCTCGGGCATCGCCACGCTGACCGCCCGCTTCGTCGACGCCGTCTCCCGCACGGCGGCCGTGGTGCTCGATACCCGCAAGACCACGCCCGGCTGGCGGTTCCTGGAAAAGTATGCCGTCCGCATGGGCGGCGGGACGAATCACCGCACCGGCCTGTACGATGGCGTCCTCATCAAGGACAATCACATGGCCGTCCGGGCCTTGGAGCGCGTCGGCGAGACCCTTGCCGGCCTCGTCCGCGAGGCACGCCAGCGCATCCCGCCCGGAATGCCCGTCCAGGTCGAGGTCGAACGGCTCGACTATCTCGAAAGCGTGCTGGAGGCCGAACCCGACGTCGTGCTCCTGGATAATATGAGGCCCGCTCGCCTCCGCGAGGCCGTCCGCCGACGCAACCGGATGTTCGGCGACGCGGGACCCGCCCTGGAGGCCTCCGGCGGCATCACGATCCGCAACGTTCGCACCGTGGCCGAGACCGGCGTCGACCGCATCAGCGTCGGCGCCCTGACGCACAGCGCGCCGGTCCTGGATATCTCGCTCGATCTCCATCGCGAATAGGGGGCGGGCCCGGCCGCGACTCCCGCCGGGACCCGTCCCGGACGCTCGGCCGACAGGCGGCCGCCACGACGCTGCCGCGTCCCGGCAAATGCCCGTTCGCGGCGGGCCTGGAGCGCTGAGCCGGAGGAAACCCGTGAACCCGGACGTATCGTTGGCCCTGCGGCAAGCACGGGGCGAGGCGATCCCGACCCAGGTTCTCGCGGGCCGGCTCCACCGTCGGCCCGAGGAGGTGGCGGCGGCGGTTGAGGAACTCGCCGGACGCGGATTCCGCATCGAATCACACCCCCTCCAGGGGTTTCGGCTGCTGGAGGCGCCGCCCGCCTTGACGGCGGGTGAAATTGCCTGGAACCTGCCCGCGACCCGCGTCGGCCGTACGGTCCGCTGTGTTCGGGAAACCGCCTCCACCAACGACCTGGCCTGGCAGGCGGCCGGGGAGGGCCGGGACACCGCCGAGGGCCTGGCCCTGTTCGCCGAGTACCAGACGGCTGGGCGGGGCCGACGGGGCAACCGGTGGCTCGCGCCGCCGCATTCCTCCATCCTCTGCTCCGTCGTCCTTTGGGAGCCGCACGGGGCCATGCGGACCGGGGTCCTGACGCGAGCGGCCTCGCTCGCGGCCGCCCAGGCGATCGAGGCCGAGACCGGCCTGCACGTCGGCATCCGCTGGCCCAATGACCTGGTCGTGGAGGACCGGAAGGTCGGCGGCGTCCTCGTCGAGGCCCGGCCCAACCGGTCCGGGACGGGGCCCGTGGTTTTGGGCATAGGCATCAACTGTACGCAGCCGGCCGAGGCGTTCCCTGCCCGCCTGCGCGCCGGTGCGACCAGCCTGGTGGCCGCCGGGGCCGACGTCGACCGCACGCTGCTGGCCCGGAGCCTGCTGGAGCGGCTCGACGGCGTGGCGGCTCGGATGGGCGAGGAAAGCGGGGCCGCCACGATTCGAGAGGCCGTTGCCCGGCGCTGTCGAACCCTCGGCCAACGGATTACGGTCAGCGGGGGGCCCGACGAGGTCGCCTCCGGCGAGGTGGTTGCCCTGGACCCGGATTACGGCTTGCTGCTGCGGCTGCCGACGGGTGAGATTCGGCGTTTCGCGGCCATGACAACCCACGTGGTCTGTCAGGCACCGGGGTAAGGGTTTCAGGGAAAACGGTAGGAAATCGCGGCGCGCGCCCGCGCCGTCCCCGCGCCATGCCGGGTCGGGCCCAGCGCAGGACGTTTTCGCTAAGCCACTGTATTTCAAGGGGTTATGAGGTTTTACCCGGCCCGGCGGACAGGCTGTGCCTGGGGCGGGCTTGACTTGTTGGCGTCGATTCGTATGGTTTAGGATGTTGGATGGCGGCGAAAGACGGGCGCTTGGCCCGTCCCTTTTTGGCCTCGGCTGGTAATTTGGGCGGTTTGGAAATAGTGGAAAATCCTGTGAAGGTAGGTCGGAATATGGCCGATACAAGAACCGCCTTCAGGGGCTCAGGACCCCAGTCGATGGCTGGGAACCGAGCGAACCAAGGTTGGCAGGCGGCAAAAGCGACGTCCGGCCTCTCGTGCCGCTGCCCGGTCCCCACGTCCCCGAAGGGGGGTGAATGGCCGTAGGGCGTGGCGAGATGAATGGCCGTGGCTGTATCCAGTGGGGTGGGATGGAACGGCCGCCGACGGGCGGCGAAACGAAGGGCCGGACTTGACCGTATCCAGAGGGGTTTCCGAAACAAGGTATCGTGCCCAGTACGGGCAACGCAGCAACGAAGGAGGTCCGATGATGAAGCGTGCGGCGAAACAAGGTTTTACACTGGTCGAGATTCTGATCGTAGTGATCATTCTCGGCATTCTGGCGGCGATCGTGATCCCCCAGTTTACCGAGGCCTCCAGTGAGGCGAGGATTAGCAACCTCATGACCAACCTCCAGACCATCCGAAGCCAGGTGCTGCTCTACAAGACCCAGCATCTGGAGAACTACCCGGCCGACGACGACGGCGAGGCCCACGACGAGTTCGAGGACGAGATGTGCAACTACAGCGACGAAGACGGGAACACCAACGCCACCCCGGACTCGGACCATCCTTACGGCCCGTACCTGACCTCGATCCCGGTCAACCCGATTTCCAACGACAACACCGTTCGAGTGGTCCAGGACGGGGACACGGCGTTCTCGGCCCCGGACACCGACGGCGGGTGGTACTTCAACTCCGAGACCGGCGAGTTCCGAGCCGACCTGGAAGACAGCCACGAGACCACCGACGGCACGCAGTTGAACGAACTGTAAAACGCTGTGGGTGCGCAGCGGTGACCGCCAGCCTCTTCGTGTAGGGGCGAAGAGGCTAGGAACCGGAGGCAGGGTCGCTTGGAGCGGCCGCTGCCTCCGGTCGTTTTGTGAAGGGGCATGGGGTGCGGCGGGTGGCTGGCCCCGTTGACCGCGCCAGCGGGCTCCGTGGGACCTCGCCAGGGCCGGGTCCGTAAGCCGCCGGGGGAAGGGGGTCGGACCCGGGGCCCGGCCCGTGCCCGGTAAGCCCCGTTTTGGGCGTCCCGGCGGCTGCGAATGGCTGAAGCCCGATGGCTGACCGTGCCGATAAAGCCTGTTGTCGGGACAGAAACAGACGCACGGCGTCTGGTTTTTCTGGCCCCGGCGTGGCAATTTAGGGGTTTTGGGAGAGATAGGAAATGGCCTCCAGTGACCTGCGAACGATCGCGCACGCGGTGGTCCTCGTCGCCGCTATCCTGGCAGTCATCGCCGTGGCCTTGTGGCTGCGGGCGGGGCCGCTCGAACCCCAGGCCCTCGCCAAGCCGGTTCGCCTCTCGACGGGAAACACGGGGGTGCCGGACTCCGGCCGCCAGCGAATGATGATTCTGAAGGAACTCCAGAAACTGAACGGCCGCCTCGAGGCCGTGGAGTCGGCGCTGCGCGACGGCACCTACGTGATCCAGACGAAGCCGGCCGACGGCGACGACAAGCCGGGGGCGTGAGGAGCCAAAGGATGGATACCGGTCGCGGGCTGAAACGGACCATAGGCGGATTCACGCTCGTCGAGTTACTCATGGTGATCACGATCCTGGTGATCGTGGCGGCGATCGTGATTCCGAACATCGGGTCGGCGGCCGACGCCCAGGCCATGAGCGCCGCCCGGGCGCTGGCGTCGGACCTGGAACTGGCCCGCAACCTCGCCCTGAAGACCACCCAGCCGCACACGGTCCTCTTCAGTGACGACCTCCAGTCCTACAAGGTCGTGGCGGACTACGGGGCGGAATCCTACACGTCGGCCGAGGCGATCGCGCATCCCGTCGTCAGCGGCAAACCCTTCGAGGTCACCCTGTCGGCCCGCAGCGGCATGGGGGCGGTGACGGTGGCGAGCGTCTCGTTCGGGGGCGACGACTACGTGACGTTCAACGAACTCGGCGAGCCGTCTTCGGCCGGCGGGGTCACGGTCCAGGCGGGAGACCGGCAGATCCTGGTCACCGTGGCCGGCTTGACCGGCAGCGTGTCGACGAGCGACTAGTCTGGACCGGGGAGAGGGCCGATCGTGGCGCACTTGCCCATCGGATTGGACATCGGGACCACGGCCGTGCGGCTGCTGCAAGTGGCCGGCAGCCGGCGGGACTTGCGCGTGGTCGAGGCCGCCAGGGTCGCCGTGCCGGGGGAGGCGTCGGGGGACGCCGCCCGCCGGCGGGAGTTCGTGGTGTCGCGCGTCCGCGGGCTGATCAAGGAAGGGCGATTCCGCGGCCGGGACGTCGTGATGGCCCTGGCGCCCCAGCAGGTGGCCATACGCAACATCCGCATGCCTGAGGTGGACGAGGCGGAACTGGCCGGCGCGGTCAACTGGGAGGCCCAGAACAAGTTCCCGTTCGACACGGCGACGGCGGTCATGCAGTACCTTCGGGCGGGCCGGGTCCGCCAGGGGGACGAGACGTTTCAGGAGATCATCGTCTTCGCCGCGCCTCGCGTGGAGGTCGAGGACCGGATCGCGCTGGCCGCCGATGCCGGCCTGAACCTCGTGAGTCTCGACGCCGAGCCGTGTGCGGTCTTCCGCGTGTTCGAGCGGTTTCTCCAGCGCCGGGAGGACGAGTCGGTCATCAGCGTGTTTGCGGACATCGGGGCGGAGACGACCGTGGTGATATCCCGCGGCCGGGAGATCGTGTTCGTCAAGACGGTGCCCATCGGGGGCACGCTCTTCAACCGGGCCGTGGCCGAGTGCCTGGACCTGGAGGTCAGCGAGGCCGAGGCGCTCCGCCGCCGCATCGGTGCCCGGCTGGCCGACGGCGAGGCCGGCGGGGATGACCGGGCGGCCAGGGCGGTGGCCGATGCCGTCCGACCCCACCTGGAAGACCTGGCCGACGAGATCGGTCTCTGTCTCCGCTACTTCGGGGTGACGTTCCGGGCCCCGTCGCCGGAGTCGATTACGTTCACGGGGGGCGAGGCCCATCACTCGCACATCGTGGAGGCCCTGGGCGAGCGGTTGGACGTGGAGGTCCAGGTGGCCGACACGTTCCGGGGTGTCCGGACCGATCGCCCGGGCCCGGTGCTGGACCGGCGGGGTGTCCGGGCCGAATGGGCGACGGCCTTCGGCTTGAGCCTGAAGGGCCTGAGCCTGACCGAAGACGCCGTCTCCCAGGGCGCCGCCTGACCCGATGGAGGTGTGTCGTGCGCGAACTGGAGTTCTTGCCCGAGGATTACCTCCGGGCCCGATTTCAGCGGCGGATCGGTTTCATCCGATCCTGGCTGCTGCTGGCCATCGGCCTGGCGATGGGGCTTTACAGTTTCCAGATGGGCACGTGGGTTCGCGATGCCCGGGCCGAGTTGCAGGCGCTGCGGGGCAGCGGCTCGGCCGTCGAGGCCGACGTCGAGAAGGTCCGCAGGCTTCGCCGGGAGGCCCAGGCCTACACCGACCGGCTCGGCCGAACCGAAGCGCTGCGGCCGCGCATCACCGTCGCGTCGGTCCTGGCCCAGGTGGCGGAGGCGCTGCCCGAGGCCGTGTTCCTGGAGACGTTGGACGTGGTCTGGCCGCTGGGGGAAGGAAGGGGCGCGGCCCGTATTCGTCTGGAGGGCCTTGCCGAGGTCGAGGAAGGCGTGACGCGCACCGTGGCGGCGCTCGACGCCCTCCCGCGGTTCACGCGGACGATGCTGGTGGAATCGAAACCGGCGACCGACGGGCCCGATGGGGCCCGCACCTTTGCCATCGAGGCCAGCCTCGCACCGGACACGCCGAGCCAAGGGGACTGATCGTGTCGGACCAACGGAAACCGCGGTGTCGCTGGGCGGTCGACCGCCGGCAACTGCTCATCCTGGTGCTGGCGTCGGTGATGCTGGCCAGTTTCGCCCTGTTCGTCCTGTGGCCGAAGCATCGTCGGCTGTCGGCCCTCGGCGAGGCGGTCGAACAGGAGCGGTGCCTCCTGAGCCAGCGGGTGACCGCCAGCCACGAGGGCGTTTACGTGTCGGCCCGGATTCCCGGCCTCCGCAAGGCCGGGGCGCGGATTGAACGACGACTGCCGGCCGAGCCGCGCGTGGCCGAGTTCCTCCATATGATGGACGGATGCCTCGCCGGGAATCCGGACGTCGCCTACGAGGTGGCCCGGTCCACGACGCCCTGGTCCGGCCCCACGCCGGCGATCCCGCTGTGCCTCCGCCTGAAAGGGCCGTTCAAGGCCGTCTATCGCAGTCTGGCCGGCATCGAGCACATTGAGCGGCTGAGCCGCTTCCGGCGGGTCCGCCTCGTCAAGGGTGGAACCGGTGGCGAGGTCGTGGCCGAGGCCGAACTCCTCGTCTACTACCTCCCGGACGCGGCCACCGCCGACGGCCGGGGCGCCGTGCCCACGGCCGCCGAGACCGGGACGGGCGAAAGAACCGGAAACCGACCGTCATGAGTGCACCGGCGGAACACCGCAGCCTGGGAATCGTCCTCCAGGAGTGGCTCCTGGGCGGGCGCCGTTGCCCCTGGGGGTCCACCCGCACGCGGTGGCTCCACGCAGGACTGACTGTCGCCCTTCTGGTGACGGGGGTAGCGGCGTGGGGCGTGGCCCTCGTTCAGCCGTGGCAGGTCCGGGCGGCCGACCCGGGCATCGTCGCGGTGCCGGGCCGGCCCGCCCCCGAGCGCGTCCGGGCTGCGGCGCGGGCAGGCGAGGACCTTGCGGAGGAACCATCGGCACCGGGCCCCCGGCCGCTGAGGCGGGACCCGTTTCAGCCGGCCCGCGCGTGGGGGGCATCGGCCAAGGCGTCCGCGGACGCCGGCGAACCCCCAAGGCGCCCCGACGCCGCAGGACCCGGCACTGTCACGGCCGAGCAGGTCGTCCGGGTCGCCAAGGACCTGTCGCTCAAGGCAACCGTCCACTCGCCGACGGGTGAGCGATGGGCGGTCATTAACGGCCACACGTATCGAGAGGGGGACGTCGTAGCCGGCCTGACGCTGGTGGAGGTCCGGGAAGACCGGGCCACGCTTCAGCGGGCCGGCATGATATGCATCCTGAAAATGGACTGATAAGGGAGATTGTCATGGGGAGGGAGAGAACCCCACAATCGATCGGCCGACACAGCGTGTTTCTGGCCGCCGTGCTGGTGCTCGGGTGGTCGGCGGGCGGTCCGGCCGCCGCTGAGAACGCTGAGCAGGCCGTGGGTCCCCCGCCGGCGGTCGATGGCGGACCGTCCGGGGCGCCCGCCGGCGGCGCCAAGCCGGCGCCGTCCGCCACCGGGTCCATCGAACTGCACGTCAAGGGCGACCAGCTCGCGAACGTCCTGGAACTGCTCTCGCAGCAGTACCGGCTGAACATCGTCGCGAGCAAGAACGCCAAAGGCCAGGTGACCGCCGACCTCTACGACGTGACGGTGGAGGAGGCGCTCGACGCCATCTGCCGCGCCGCCGGTCTGGGCTGGCAGCGCGAAGGAAAATGCATTTACATCTACACACAGGACGAACTGAATGCCATGGCCACGGATGAATCCCGCCTGGTCGCCGAGGTCTTTCAGTTGAATTACCTCTCGGCGGCGGAGGCCCTTCAACTCCTGGAGCCGGCGAAATCCGACCAGGGGTCCATCACGGCCAGTTCGGAGCCGGGGGAGGGCATCCCCTCCGGCTTGGGCGGCGAGACCGGCAGCAACTCCTTCAGCCTGCGCGACACGATCGTCGTCCGCGACTTCCCGGAGAACATCGAGCGGATGCGCGGCATCATCGAGAAGATGGACCGCCGGCCGCGCCAGGTCCTCGTCGAGGCCACCATCCTCCAGGTCCAACTGGACGACACCACCAGCCTGGGCGTCGACTTCAACGTCCTGGCCGGCATCGACTTCCGCGACCTCTCCACCACCGCCACCGCCGTCACCGACCCGACGGCCAACGCCAACGACGCCACGGTCACCGTCGGCGCCGAGGAGCGGCCGTACGGGCAAGTGGCCCAGGTCGGATTCGCCGACCCCGGCAACGGGCTGAACATCGGCGTCATGACCAACAACGTCTCCTTCTTCATCCATGCCCTGGAGGAGGTGACCGACACCACGATCCTCAGCAATCCGAAGGTGCTGGCCCTGAACAAGCAGCGGGCCGAGGTCATCGTCGGCGAACGCCTCGGCTACCGGACCACGACCGTCACCGAGACGACCATGGTTGAGGCCGTCGAGTTTCTCAACACCGGGACGCAGTTGCTCTTCAGGCCGTTCATCAGCGACGACGGCTACGTGCGGATGGAGATTCACCCGGAGGTGTCCACGGGCGTCATCGCGAACGGCCTGCCCCAGGAGATGACCACCGAGGTCACCTGCAACGTCATGGTCAAGGATGGGCACACCATTGTCATCGGCGGCCTGTTTGACGAGGACGTCTCCATCGGGCGGAGCCAGGTGCCCGGCCTGGGCAACATCCCCGGCCTGGGATGGCTGTTCCGGAGCAAAGAGGACTCGACCACCCGCAACGAGATCATCGTCCTGCTGACGCCGCACATCCTTCAGCACGAGGAGGATGCCGCCGCCCTCGGTGAAAGCATCCTGGCTGACGCCAAGCGCCGATGCCTGGGCCTGCGGGAGGGTTTCAGTTTCTTCACCCGCGAACGCATTACCATCGGCTACCTCCAGACGGCCGAAGAGGCCTGGGCACGCTACCAGGAAACCGGGGCAGACAGGGACCTGGATGAGGCCTGGTGGAACATGTGGGTGGCCACCAACGTGGCCCCGAACAACCTTCGGGCCCTCCGACTCAAGGACAAGATCCTGACCGCCAAGCACGGCGAGCCGTACACGCCCCCCGGCGTCACCATCTGGGACAGTATCCGCGACCGGCTCCGCGACATCGACGAAGCCCGCGGCGTCACGATGCCCCGGGGGCCCGAGTTCCGGGTGCCGGAGAAGACGCCGACCCCCGGCTCCCGCCCGACCGCCGACGAGCCGCCCGACACCGCCGGACAGCCGAAGCCGAAGGAGCCCCACGATGCGAACTAAGCGATTCATTCTTGGCGCCGCCGTCGTCGCCATCGTCCTGGCGGCCGGGTGCGACAACCACATGAGCCGCAAACGCCAGGAGGCCCGGCGCCGGTGGGCCGAATCCCGCGCCGACGTGGTCACCACCCTGGCCCGGCGCTCCTATGAGAAGGGCGACTTCGCCGGCGCCCGCGAGCAACTCGACCCCATCATCCGGGCCAGTACGCCCTACGCGCCCGCCTACGTCCTGGTGGCCCGCCTGGCCATTGACCAGGGCGACCTGGGCGAGGCTCGCGACTACGCCCGCACCGCGACGACCGTCGACGAGCAGTCGGCCGACGCCTGGTACGTCCTCGGGACCGCAGAGCAGACGCTCGGCCACGACGCCTCGGCCCTGGAGGCCTTCCTCAAGGCCGCGGACCTCGAGCCCACCGACGCCCGGTCCGCCCTGGCCGTGGCCGAGATGCGCGTGGCCACCGGCCGGGTAGAGGCCGCCGCCGACGGCCTGGCCGACGCCTGCGAGCGGATGGACGGCAGCGCGGAGGTCCACGCGGCCTACGGCGACGTGCTCGCGCGCCTCGGCCGGGACCAGGAGGCGGTCGGCCACTACCGCATCGCCATGCGCCTGAAGCCCGAAGACACGGTGTTGGCCGAACGGCTTGCGATTGCGTTGTTCCGCTCCGGCGGCTACGCCGAGGCGGCGCCGATGCTGGCCGACCTCCAGGCCTCCGAACCGGAGTTCGCCGCCGGCTGGATCGGTCAGATGCGGGCCGATTGCCTGCTGGCCCTCCGCCGGACGGATGAGGCCCGGGCCCTGTACGAGCAGCGTGCCGCGGCGGCGCCGGAGGCGGTCGCCCCGCTGGTGGGCCTGGCCCGATGCGATATCCTCCAGGACCGCCTCGACGACGCCCGCCGGCGCCTGGACAAGGTCCTGGCGCGCCGGCCCGACCACGCGGAAGCGAACGGCCTGGTCGGATACGTCCTGACGGTCACGGGCCGTCCCGGTGAAGCCGTCCCGCACCTGAAACTCGCCATGAAAGGCTCGGCCGGCGGCGGTCGGCAAACGATACAGCATCTTCTCGCCCTTGCGGAGCAAACGGCGGTCACGCCTGCGCCCTGGGGCCGCTGAGGCGTGACGGGCGACGTCCGGCGCCGTCGGCCACCGCGCCGACCGCGCCACACGGCGGTGCCGCGCGGCGGGTGCTCGAGAGCCGTCGCGCGGCAACCCGCTGAAACGTGCCGGACCCTGCATCGTGGGCGGATGGAACCTCAGACAACGTGGCCGATGGGTAGCCGGACATTCCCGAACCGGCCCGGACGAGCAGCGCGGGAAGGGGACGGCGGGGGGCCGGCGGAGGGTCGTAGGCGTGATTGAACTGCGGCGCGTAGCAGCCGTTATCCTCTTGTTTGTCGGGGTGGGGGTCGGTCTCCACCTGCTTCTGGACTCCATGCGCTCCACCGGCCGGGGCGCCGCCGGCATGGCCATGATTTTGGGGGTGGGACTGGCGCTGGCGGTCCTCGGCGCGGTCGGGGGGTATCTGATCGCCCGCGTCCCCAAGCAGCGCGTCCGCAAAGTGGCCGAGCACCTTGAGACCCTGGTCCGACGCGGAACCGTCGGCATGGCGGTGGCCGAGGGCGAGACCGACGCGCTCGGCCGCCTCGGCCATGCCGTCAACCGATACCTCGCCTTCGTCAGGGACGAGGTCGAACAGTCGCGCATGGCCGTCAAGGAACGCCAGATCCAGGTCAAAGTGCTGGAGGCCGAGAAGCGGCACATCGAGGCCGTCATCCATGCCATCAGCGACGGGGTCCTGGTCATGGACGCCTTCGGCGACCTGGTGCTGACGAACGGGGCGGCGGAGCGGCTCTTCGGGTTCGAGTTCGGTTTCGGCCGGCGGATGCCCGTTGAGGAGGCCATCCGCGACGAGCCGTTCCTCGGCCTCTTACGCGAGATGCAGGACCAGGGCGCGCTGGTGCCCCATCGCACCACCGAGTGGGTCCGGGGCGAGGGCGACGAGGCACGCACCTACCGCGTGATTCTCAACACCCTCCTTGAAGGCCGCAAGAAAGACCGGGTCAGCGGCGTGGTGGCGGTCCTGCATGACGTGACCCGCGAGAAGGAGATCGCCCGCACCAAGAGCGAGTTCGTCTCGGCGGTCTCCCACGAACTGAAGGCGCCGCTGGCGTCCATCCGGGCCTACGTCGAGATGCTCCTGGACGGCGAAACACAAGACGAGCACGAGGCCCGCGAGTTCCTGAACGTCATCGCCACCGAGACCGACCGCCTGAACCGCCTTATCGAGAAAATCCTGAACCTCAGCCGGCTGGAGTCCGGTCTGATACCGGCTAACAAGACCGACCTGGCCATCACCGAACTCCTCCGCGACGTGGTCGAGGTCCTCTCGCCCCAGGCCGATGCCAAGAAGATCCGGTTGGAGACGGACCTGGCGCCGGTCTTCTTCCGGGTGCACGGCGACCGCGACATGCTGTACCAGGCCATTCTGAACGTCGTCTCCAACGCCATCAAGTACACCCCGGAAGAGGGGCGGGTTGCCGTCTCCGCCCACCTGGCCGACGGGTCCATCGTCGTGGACGTGTCGGATACGGGGATGGGCGTTCCGGAGGAGGAGAAGGAAAGAATCTTCGAGAAGTTCTACCGCGCGGGCCATGGCGACCAGACGGTCGGCGGCACGGGGCTTGGACTGCCGCTTGTCAAGCATATCGTCGAGACGATCCATGGCGGGCGCGTCGCGGTCGAAAGCGAGGTCGGCAAAGGCTCGACCTTCAGGCTGTTCCTGCCGGCCGTTCGCTGAGACCGCTCTCCAAGGGGTACACGATGCCTGCACGAATACTGGTGGCCGACGACGAGGCCTGCATCACCAACGTGGTCGCCAAGAAACTCCGCAACGCGGGGTTCGAGGTGGTCGTGGCGATGGACGGCCAGGAGGCGTACGAACAGGCCCTGGCCGAGCGTCCCGATTTGATGATCACCGATCTCCAGATGCCCGTGATGAGCGGCCTGGAGGTCTGTGCCCGGCTGACGGCGGAACTGGCCGACCCCATCCCCGCGCTCCTGCTGACCGCCAAGGGCTTTGAACTTGACCAGGAGCAGGTCCGCGACCTGCCGGTCCGGCGGGTCATGACCAAACCGTTCAGCCCCCGCCAGTTGCTGGCCTGGGTCCAGGAGGTGCTCGGCGAGCCCGTCGGGTCCTGAGGAGGCGCACGGTGTCTGTGCTGCCAACGTGTCCGCCGAAAACGTCCCCCTCCGTCCCGGAGGGTCTCGTGGAGACCGTCCGCCGGCGGACCGGCGTGACGGTCCGCTTCTTCGACGCCTCCGGCCACCCGGTGCCGGCCGGCGCCGCGCAGACGGAGGTCGGGCGGACGCCCCCCGCCCGCTCCGAGGCCCTGGTCCGCCTGGTCCGGTCGGTCGCCGAGGCCGACGCCGACCAGGTCGAGACCTGGGACGACCGCCTCGTAGCCGCGTGGCCGATCCGGCTCCGCGGGCGGGGGACCCTGGTAGCGGTGGCGGAACAGGACGGCCTGGCCGGCGACGGCCAGGCCTTGGGCCGGCGGCTGCTCGCGGCCGTGGCCGAGGTCGTCCACGCCCGGTTCGATCAGGCCGAAACGGCCCGCCAGGGCGAGTCGCTCTCGGCCGCCCTGGCTCAGAGTTTCGAGGAGATCAGTCTCCTGCACAACATCGGCGAGGTCCTGCGGGTCACCCGCCCGACCCCGGCGCTGCTGGAGTACGTCTGCTCGGAATTGTGCGAGACGACGGGGGCGGAGGCGGCCGTCGCGTATCTCCCCGCCGCCGACGGTCGACCGGAGCACCTCGCCAGCGCGGGCGTCCTCCCGGTTCCGAAGGCCGACCTGCCACTGCTGCTCCAGGATGCGCTGGAACGCGCCGACGCCGGTGTCCTGATCAACAACCATTGCCAGGACGACCCCGCCCTGGCGCGGTGCTCGCCGGCCCTGGCCCAACTGGCCGTCGTGCCCCTGGGCCTGGGCGACGGCGCCCCGGGCGCCGTGGCGCTGCTGAACCACCCCTGCCGGGAGTTCGGGAGTCCCGAGGCCAAACTCATCCGGTCCAGCGCCAACGCCACGGCCGTCTTCATCGACAACCGCCGCCTCTACGACGAACTCCACACCATGATGCTCGACCTGGTGCGGGCCCTGGTCTCGAGCGTCGATGCCAAGGACCCGTACACCTGCGGGCACAGCGAGCGGGTGGCGATCCTGTCCAGGGAACTGGCACGCCAAGTCGACCTGCCCGACGACCAGGTCGAATTGGCCTACATGGCCGGACTGCTTCACGATATCGGCAAGATCGGCACGCCCGAGGCAATCCTCTGCAAGAAAGGTGCCCTTCGGCCGGAGGAACGCCGGGTCATCGCCGAGCACCCCGCCACCGGCGGCCGCATCCTTCAGGGCATCAAGCACCTCGAGGCCATCCGCGAGGCCGTCATGCATCATCACGAACGCCTCGACGGCGCCGGGTACCCCGATGGCCTGGCGGGCGCCGAGGTCCCGGTGCTGGCCCGCGTCGTCGGCCTGGCCGACGCCTTCGACGCCATGACCTCCCAACGGCCGTACCGACCCATGATGCCGACCGATGCGGTCGTGGATGAGATTCGGCGTAACACCGGCACACAGTTCGCCCCGGAGGTGGCCGAGGCGTTGGATCGGGTCGACATGGAACGCCTGATGGAGCAGTTTGCCGAGTATCCCTCCACGCCGCACTCGGCAGACGAACGGAGGTAACCCCATGCCCACAACGGCGGACGCCTTTGGAAGCATGATGGTGCTGTCGCCGGACCCGGCGCTGACGGTTCGCGAGGACGAGGCCTTTCGCCGGGTGGCGGGCGAGCAGATCCGGTCGGGCGCCCGGTGGTTCATCCTCGACCTGTCGGGCGTCGGCTACTTCGACAGCCGGGGCCTGGAGGCCCTCGTCTGGTTCCAGGAACAGGTGGACTCGGTCCGCGGCGTCGTCAGGGTGGCCGGCCTCAAGGGGCTGGCCCAACAAACCTTCGAACTGGTCCGTTTTGACAGGAAGTTTGACGTGTTCGACAGCGTCCACGAAGCGGTGAGGAGTTTTCATTGAGCCCGGCGGTGGGGTAGAGGCCGCCTGTGCGGCCGGCGCCGCTGACCCCGCGGACGACCGCCGCGATAACCCCGTGGCCACGAAGCGGATGGAACCCGTTATGGCACCACACACACGACCGAAACGGCGAGCCCGGCTGGGCGACCTGCTGATCGCCCGCGGCGTCATCGACCACGACCAACTCCAGCAGGCCCTGGAGGTCCAGCAGAACGGGCAACAGGACCGTCTGCTCGGCGAGATCCTGGTCAACCTCGGCTACGCCACGCAGGAACAGGTTCTGTCGGCCGTCGCGGAGGCCTGCGGCGTGCCGTTCGCCCCCCTCGTGCCGCAGTTGGTCGACCCGGCGATCCGAAAAGCGCTGCCCCCCGCCTTCGTGCAGAAGCATTGTGTCCTGCCCCTGTTCCGCGTCCGCGACGTGCTGACCGTGGCGGTCTCGGAACCCTCGAACGTCTTCCTGGTGGACGAGATCGCGCACGCGGCCGGGCTGAGCATCCAGACGGTGGCGGCCACGGCCGACAACATCTACCAGATGCTCGACGAGACGCGCCCGGACGGCAAGGAGGCCGCCCAGGTCGTCGATGAGCCGGCCGCGGGTGTCTCGCTCGGCGACAACATCCTCCTGCCGGACGACTATGAGACGATGTACGGCAACTGGCCGCCGGAGAAGGTCGTGGGCCTCCTGATCCGCGAGGCGGTCCGCGTCAAGGCCAACGGCATCCACCTGGAACCGGACGAGAAGGTGCTGCGGATCCGCTTCCGCGTCGACGGGCTGCTGCACGTGGTCATGCGTCCGCCGGCCCGGATGGCGGAGGGGCTCGCCGCCGCCTTCCGCGAAATGCTCGGCGCCACTCGTTCCACCGGGTCGGTCCAGGACTACCACCGCAGCGCCCGCCTGCTGGTCCAGGGCGAGCCGGTCCAGTTACACGTGACGGGGCTGGGCGCCGCCTTCGGACGGCGGACGGTAGTTCGCCTGGTGCGGCAGGAGGAGGCCACCCGGCTGCTCGAAAACCTCGGATGCGACTGCCATCTGCTCTCGGCCTACCAGGAACTGCTCGCCGAACCCGGCGGACTCCTCGTGCTGGCCGGACCCCGCGAAAGCGGCCTGACCACCACCCTCTACAGCACCCTGGGAAGCCTGGACCCGGTGCGGCTCAATATCGGCACGTTCGAATCGGCGGTCAACTTCGCCTTGCCGGGGGTCAACCAGTTCTCGCCGGCCACGTGTGGCTCGGAGGATGCGGCGGGGGTGTTCCGGCGCCTGCTGTTCCAGCAGCCGGACGTGCTGGCGCTGGACGGGACGCTGGACGAGCGAATCGCCACCCGGGCCCTGGAAACCTCGTTGGACGGGTGCCTGGTGCTTGCGCAATTCCGCGGCACGGACGCGGCCGATGCCATGGCCCGGTTGCGTCGGCTGGTTGGGCCGGTCCTGCTGGCCAAGGCCCTGCGGGGGGTAATGGCTCAGCGGTTGGCCCGGACCGTGTGTCTGCATTGCGGCGGGAGCCACGAGCCGCCGGCCAGCCTGAGGCGGGCGGTCGGCGAGACCTTCGGACCTGTCCAGGAATACGTCAAAGGGCGCGGCTGTTCCAACTGTCTCCGGACGGGCTATCGGGGGCGGATCGGCCTGTTTGAACTCGTCCCGGTCGGCGCCGACCTGGCCGACCTCCTCCGGGGCGGGGCCGACGCCGAGGCCCTCCGCAAAGCCGTCCGCGATGCCGGGCATCCCTCGATGTGGACCGACGGCATCCACAAGGTCCGGGCGGGCATCACGGCGCTCGAGGAGGTGGGACGCGTCCTGGCGGGGTGCCCCGGGGGAATTCCGACTCGTCAGTACGCCGAAGAGCCGGTCTCGACCCCGGGCTGAGGGCCTGCCCCACGTGCCGAAGGGGCCGGAAGCCCGGCGCGGGGGACCGGCCCAGGACATCAGCGCCGGCCCGACCGCTTGACCTCGTCGATCTTCTTGCGCACCCGTTTGCGGTCCCGCTCGTGCTTCTTGTCTTCGGGGATGTGCTCGTAGAGTTTGCGGTACATCTCCAGGGCGGTCTGCGGCTTCCCGGTCTTGGCGTGGAGGTCGGCGACCCGCTCGGCGAGTTCGGTGTCCTTGTAGCGTTTCTCGGGTTTTCTCTTCTCGAAGAGTTGGTTAAACAGGCTCAGGGCCTGTTTCGGGTTGCCGACCTTGTCGTAGAGGTCGGCGATGGTCTTGACGAGGTCCGGGTTCTTGGTCTGCTGCG
Source organism: uncultured Anaerolineales bacterium (assembly GCA_964437855.1). Lineage (GTDB taxonomy): Bacteria > Planctomycetota > Phycisphaerae > FEN-1346 > FEN-1346 > BS750m-G62. The sequence goes on from CAYTJE010000027.1 coordinate 19,738, forward strand.
TCTTGGGGATGGACGAATAGACCTGGAGGTAGGCCGCCAGCGCCGGTCGCCATTCGGCGGCCTGCTCGTAGAGGTTGCCGATTTTCTCCAGGTTCGTGCGGTGCTTGCCCTGAAGGGTGGCCGTGACCGAGTCGATCATGGCCTGGACCGTCTCGCCGGCCTGGTCGCGCTTGCGCTGGAGGGCCTCGGCCTGTTTCATCAGGGGCGCGAGCCGGCGGTCGAACTGCTGGAGCCGACGGGCCGAGGCGATCAGGACGGCCTTGTATTTCAGCAGGGCGGGCGACCGCTTGCCCCGAGCGAGTTCCTTCGATGCGTTCCCGGGGTTCTTGATCAGGGCCTGGGCCTTCTGCTGGGCCTGGGAGATCTGCATCGTCAGGCTGAATTCCTGGTCCTGAAGGGCCATCAATGACTCGTTGATGCGCTGGACCTGTTTCTCGATGTCGGAGGCGTCGTCCTCGGCGTTGCGGGTGTAGGCGGCGGCGTGGCCGGCGCCGGCCAGCAGCGCGACCCCAAGCGCCAGCCCGGCCAGGAGGCGACGGCTCGGCACGGCACGGTTCTGTCTCATGGTTTGGCCCTTCCGTCTCGCCTGCTTCGCGGGTGTCCTCCCGCCGACTCCGGGCCGGGCGTGTGCGGCTCACGCCTCGATGCGGGTGACCCGGACGGTCAGGTAGGCCTGTCGATGGCCGCGGTGCGTCCGGGAGTTCTTGCGCCGGCGCAACTTGAACACCTCCAGTTTGGGCCCCTTCTCGGGACCGACGACCTCCGCCGTGACCGTGGCGCCGTCGAGGAGGGGCGTGCCGACGCGCGTCCCCTGTTCGTCGCCGACCAGCAGGACCCGGTCGAACGTGACCTGGCTGCCGGGCTCGGCCTCGCGGGAGTCGATCCGGAGGGTCTGGCCTTCCTCGACGCGCCGCTGCGTGCCGCTTTCCTCGATAATCGCGTACATGCCATTCTCCGCTGGTGGTATCTTATACGAAAAGGCGCGTCAGTGTAGCGGCGCCGGGGGGCGAAATCAAGCCCGATCCACCGCCGGAATGGGACGGGTCGGCGGCCGGGGTATTCGGCTGGGACGGGTCTTCCCGGCACCGCTCCCTGACGGTCGCGGCCCGGAGCCGCGTCCGCAAGGGCGGGGAGGCGCTTGAACACGCCGCCGCCGCGTGGTAAAGTCGCGGCCCGCGCGACGCTCAGGGACCATCCCATGGCCATCGTACCCGATGCCAGCGGCCGGTTCGGCCTCTACGGGGGACGGTACGTCCCGGAGACGCTGATGGCCGCTCTCGAACAACTCGCCGGCGCCTACGCCGAGGCCCGGGAGGACGAGGCCTTCCAGCAGCAACTCGACTACCTGCTGAGGCAGTACGTGGGCCGGCCCACGCCGCTGTACTTCGCCCGCCGACTGACCGAGGCCTGGGGCGGGGCACGCATCTATCTGAAACGCGAGGACCTGGCCCACACCGGCGCCCACAAGATCAACAACACGGTCGGCCAGGCGCTGCTGACCGTCCGCATGGGCAAGAGGCGCATGATCGCCGAGACCGGCGCCGGCCAGCACGGCGTGGCCACCGCCACCGGGGCCGCCCTCATGGGGCTGGACTGCGATATCTACATGGGCACCGAGGACATGCGCCGCCAGCGCCTCAACGTCTTCCGCATGCGGGCCCTCGGGGCACGGGTCGTCGAGGTCGGCACCGGTCAGCGGACCCTCAAAGACGCCATCAACGAGGCCATGCGCGACTGGATGGCCACCGTCGAGACCACCCACTACTGCTTCGGGACCACCGCCGGCCCGCACCCGTTTCCGGTGATGGTCCGCGACTTCCAGTCGGTGGTGGGCGGGGAGATTCGCCGGCAGTGCCGGAAGCAGGAGGGGTGCCTGCCCACGGCCGTGGTGGCCTGCGTGGGCGGGGGGTCCAACGCCGCCGGCGCCTTCGTCCCCTTCATCGACGCCGAGGACGTGACGCTGGTGGGCGTGGAGGCGGGCGGCCGGGGCCTCGACTCCGGCGAGCACGCCGCACCCCTCTGCGCGGGCCGGCCGGGCGTCCTCCACGGGTCGCTCTCCTACGTGCTCCAGGACGAGGCCGGCCAGACGCTGCCCGTCCACTCCGTCAGCGCGGGGCTGGACTATCCCGGCGTCGGGCCGGAGCACTCCTACTGGAAGGACATCGGGCGGGTCCGGTACACCGCCGCGACCGACACCGAGGCCCTGGAGGCGTTCGTGGAATTGGGTCGGACCGAGGGCATCGTGCCGGCGCTGGAGTCCGCCCACGCCCTGGTCGAGGCCAAAAAGATGGCCCCCACGATGGATAAGCGGGAGGTTCTCGTCGTGAACCTCTCCGGCCGGGGTGACAAAGACGTGGAGGAGGCCGCCCGCCTCCTCGGCGACCGGCTGGGCGGGGGCGAGTAGCACGTTGAACCGTCGACCGAAGGTCGACGGTCCATGTGGCGCGGTGGGTCTCCTCGCGCTTCCCGCGCGGCGGGTCTCCTGACCCGCCGCGCCGAGCCCGAAGGTGCCACGGTTTGCTCGCTAAACCGTGTTCCCTGTGTGGCCCGGCCCGTACGGGCCGGGGGAACACGGATTGACAAGCAATCCGTGGCACCCGGCGCCTCGCGCGACGGGGCACCCGGTCCGCCGAGCCGAAGCGTTAACGCGATAAGGGTATCACCGTGAACCGTGTCACCGCCGCCTTCCAGCGCCTTCGCGACGAGCAGCGGGCCGCCTTCATGCCGTTCATCGCCGCCGGCGACCCGAGCCTGGACGCGACCGATGCCATCCTGCGGGCCCTGGCGGACCGGGGCGCGGCCGACCTGGTGGAACTCGGCGTGCCGTTCTCCGACCCCATCGCCGACGGCCCGACCATCCAGGCGAGTTACCAGCGGGCCCTCGGCCGCGGTGTCACGCCGCAGGCCATCCTCGACCGGGTCAGGCTCTTGCGCGACGGCGGCCTCCGGATGCCTGTCTGCCTGATGGTCTCGTACTCGCTGGTGTACCGGCCGGGGATGGAGACGTTTGTGGAGCGGTCGGCGGCCAGCGGGGTCGACGGCCTGATCGTGCCGGACCTGCCCGCCGACGAGGCCGGGCCGCTGGAACAGGCCCTCCGGGAGCGGGACCTCGTGTACATTCCGCTGGTCGCCCCCACGACCACGCCGGCCCGGCGGCAGACCGTCATCGCCCACGGCACCGGCTTTATCTACTGCGTGGCGGTGACCGGCATCACGGGCGAGCGCGACCGTCTGCCGGAGCACCTCGACCAGTACGTTCGCGGCATCAAGGCCGAGGCGGCCGTGCCGGTCTGCGTCGGGTTCGGCCTGTCGCGGCCCGAGCACGTCAAGGCGGTGGCCGAGGTGGCCGACGGCGCCATCGTGGGCAGCGCCATCATCCACCGCATCGCCGACTGCGCCGACGAGCCGCCGGACCGGGTGGCCGAGGCCGTGGCCGACCTGTGCGCTTCTCTCTCGGCGCCGCTGCGCGGCTAGAGCACTTCACGGCCGAGCGGTGCGGATTGCCGCGCGGTGGCTCTCCTGAGCCACCGCGCTAAAGAACCTTGAAGCGCGGCCCGTACGGGCCGCGCGGGAAGGGGCGTAGTAGC
>CAYTJE010000028.1:0-22688 GCA_964437855.1 uncultured Anaerolineales bacterium
CTAAGGAGAGCAATACGTGCCGGTGGCTCGGCCTTGGGGAAGCCTTGCGCCTCTTTGCCGAGGCCAAAGGCACTCAGAGCGCCGAGCATATCAAGCCCCTGCACTGGTACGTGGCCTGCCGGCTTGTCATCGAGGGAGGTTTCCACCCCGATGAAGTGAGACCGCGTCCACCGTTCGACGCAACGCAGAGGGCAGGCACATGGATCCTGGAACACAACCCTGGAAGCGGCTCCAGCGGCGAGCAGACTGTATTCGGCGGCTTGAAAACCAAGAACGTGGATGTTGTTGTAACCAAACGGGATATCGGGCCGGTCATCGCCGTGTCCATCAAGGGGACGTTCAAGGCCTTCCGCAATCTCACCAACCGCATGGAAGAAGCCGTGGGCGACTGCTCGAACCTCCATATCGCCTACCCGGCCCTGGTTTACGGTTTCCTGCACATCCTCCGCGCCAACCGTGAAGACAAGGGCGCGGAACGCAACGACACCGCCATTCTGGCCAATGGCAACGTGGGAGACTCTATCCGCCAGGTACCACGATGTGCTGGCCAGGCTGACCGGCCGAGGCGATCTCCGCAATGAGGTGTCGCGGCATGAAGCCGTGGCGCTTGCCCTGGTCAACCCCTATGAGCCGGCAGTCGGCTCGCTCGCCACCTCCTTCCCCGAAGACGACAGCGTCCTTCTGGCTGATCGCTTCTTCCCCGCGCTTTACCAGCAGTACGACCTGCGGTTTGTCTACGCTGCCCCCAGTCTCGTCAGGACCACTCGGCGCATCGAGTGGGACCCCGATTCTCCCGCTCTGAAGAGCACGGCTGACGATGACTACATACCGCGGGTGGCGGCTGCAAAGTAACTACGGCCAGACCCGGAGCCCGATGCCCCTCACCCCTTCGATGCCCACCGCGCGACGCCCGGACGCCGCGGACCCGCGTCGAAGACGTGCGCCCCTTTGCCGATGCGGTCGTAATCGCCCAGGTCGCGGCGGGCCTCCTCCGCCACGCCCATCAACCGCTTCGCCACGTCGGGATGCGCCGCCGCCACGTTGTGCGCCTCGGCGATATCTTCGGCCAGGTCGTAAAGTTCCACGTCCTCGACGCCGTCGACCATCCGCGCCGACCAGCCGCACCATTTCGGCTTGGCCGGGCCAGCGGACGATGCACGGCACACGGCACCCGCCGTCCCAGGTCATCATCTTGCTGCCGCGGAGGGGGTCGGCACAGCCGCCGTAATCGCCCAAGTGCTTCTCGATCCACGGACCGTTATCGGACGTGAACAGGATCAGCGTGTCGCGGTCGATGCCCAGGTCCTGGAGCGTCCGGATCACCTGCCCGAGCGACCAGTCGAGTTCCGCGATCACGTCGCCGTACAGGCCGCGCTTCGACCGGCCGCGGAATGCCTCGCTCGCGCCGAGCGGTACGTGCGGCATGTTGTGAGCCAGGGACAGGAAGAACGGGCCGCCCGCGTGGTCGCGGATGAAGCGGACGGCCTCCTCGGTGTACCGGGGGGGGTCAGCGTGTCCATCTCGCCCTGGTCCAGGAAATCGTCGATGACCTCGCCTCCGCGCATCAACTGCGTGCGGAACGACTTCGCCTCGACCGTCCGCGTAAAGCCGTTGTGCAGCGGCGTGCCGAAGAAGGAGTCGAACCCCTGGCCGAGCGGCATGAGTTCCGGCGGATATGCCTTCCGCCGCCGGCCGGCCAGGTGCCATTTGCCGACCATCCCGGTGGCGTAGCCGGCCCGTTTCAGGGTCTCGGCCAGCGTAATCTCCCGCGGATGGAGGACAGTGTGCTGGTGCTTGCGGTTGCCGGGTTCGGCCACGCGGATGGGATAGCAGCCGGTCATCAGGCCGGCCCGCGACGGCCCGCACACGGTCTGGGCGTAGAAGTCGGTCAGGCGGGTGCCCTCGCGGGCCATGCGGTCGAAGGTCGGCGTCTTGATGTCCGGCGACCCGAAGCAGCCGACGTCGTTGTGCCCCTGGTCGTCGGTGAAGAAGAGGATGAGGTTAGGCCGCTCCGCCCCGCCGTTGCCGCCGGAGGCCAAGCCGCCCCGTCCTGACAGGCGGTTTCCGGCTGCCCTGTCGCTGATAGGCATCCTCCCGGCCGACGTGGCGGAACGGCCCGGCTCAGCGTTTCACGTCATCCCGCAGGACGGGCGCGTAGGCGGCGTCGCCCTCGACGCCCGGCCGCGGCAGGAGGGTCCGCGGGGTCTTGGCCACGCCCACGGGCCGGCAGTTCGGCCCCGGCTCGGGACCGTCGCCGATATCGGCCCGGGCCCGGTCCAGGTAGCCGCGGAGCCGGCGGACGACCTCCGGGTGCTTCTTGGCCACGTTCCGCGTCTCGCCGATGTCCTGCTCCAGGTCAAAGAGGGCGCCGCGTTTGGCGAAGAGTTTCCACTTGCCGGACCGCACGGCCGCCAGGCGGTTGGCGTCGTAGTAGAAGAACGCCTCGTGCGGCGAGGCGGCGCCGGGCCGGCCGAAGAGCAGCGGCCGGATGTCCTTGCCGTCGAGGACCCGGTCGGCCGGCGGCCGGGCGCCGGCCAGCGCGGCACAGGTCGGCAGCACGTCCATGATGGTGGCGACCTCGTCGCACGTGGAGCCGGCGGGCACGCGGCCGGGCCACCAGGCGAGGGTCGGCTCCCGCAGGCCGCCCTCCCATTCGGACCCCTTCCCGCCGCGGAGCGGCTTGTTCACGCACCCCCGCGCCCCGCCGTTGTCCGAGGTGAACAGGACGAGCGTGTTCTCGGCCAGGTCCAGGTCGCGGAGGCAGTCGAGCACCTGGCCGACGCTCCAGTCCACCTCCTCAATCTGGGCGCCGGTCACCGTGTTGGGGTTCTTCGCCTTCTCCAGGAACGCCTTCCGGGCCGCCCGCGGATGGTGCACGAAGGCGTGCGGCAGGTAGCAGAAGAACGGGCGGTCGCGGTGCTTCCGGATAAAGCCGACCGCCGCCTCGGTAAACTGCTTGCACAGCAGGGCCTGGTCGTCCATGGTCTTGACCTCGCCGACCACCTCCTCGCCGCGCACGATCGGCAGGCGGGGGAAGGTCCACCGCCCGTGCTCCGGCCACATGTCGTTCGAGTACGGGATGCCGAAGTACGTGTCGAACCCCTGCCGGGTCGGCAGAAACGGGGGCTGGTCGCCCAGGTGCCATTTGCCGAAGCAGCCCGTGGCGTAGCCGGCGTCCTTCAGAATGTCGGCCACGGTGATCTCGTCGGGATGGAGGCCGTGTTTGTCACCCGGGAACAGGACGGCGTGCCAGGACCCCTTGGCCAGGCCGACGCGCTTCGGGTAGCAGCCGGTCATCAGGCTGGCCCGCGTGGGCGTGCAGACCGACGCGCCCACGTAGAACGAGGTCAGTTTCATCCCCTCGCGGGCCATGCGGTTGAGGTTCGGCGTGTTGTTGACCGTTGAGCCGAACGGCTCGATATCGCCGTAGCCCATGTCGTCGATGAGGATGAGGACAACGTTCGGCCGCCCGGCCGACGGCGCCCCGCGGACCGCGGCACAGCCCGGCAGCGACGCGGCCGCCGCCAGGGCGGCCCGGCCGGCCGTTTCCAGAAACTCCCGCCGACGCAGACGGCCACGCGTTGGATCAGTGTCCATTCGGCTCCTCCTCTCCTCGTGTGTGCGAGCGGGTTCCACGGCGGTCGCGATGGTACTACGGCTCCGCAGCCTCGTCAACCGGAACGATCTTGGCCATGATGTGCCACGCGACGCCGTCGGGCACCGTGACCAGGATGGTGTTGTCGCCGCAGCGGACCCGGGCGCCGGCGGTCGGCTCCTCTTTGCCCGGTCCCCACCACTGGAGGACGTACTGGCCGGGCTCAAAGTCGCCGACACTGAGCACCGCGCCGTTTGCCGGGCTGTACGACTCCTCCACGTGAACGGACGTGCGCATGAGGTAAAGGAAGGCCCGGCGCCGGTCGCCGACCATCCCCCAGGCGTGCAGCCGGGGGCCGGTAATCGGCTCGGTCCGGGCCGGCCGCCACTCCGGTGAGCCGAGGTCTGCGGCCTTCAGCATGGCCGCCACCGGCCGGTACACCTCGCCCACGGCCTCGGCCTCGCGCAGATGCCAGGCGTGAGCGAACAGCGCCCCGGCCCGGTGTCCCGCAAGGGAGGCCCACAGGCCGGCGCGGGCCAGAGGCGCCACCCGCTTCGGCATCCCGTAAGCCGTGACCACCTGCGGCCGGTCGTCCCCCTCGTGGAAATACGCCAGCGGATAGGCGTAGGGTTGACGGGACACCTGCTCCGACTGGTCCACCCCGTAGGGGGTGTTGAAGACGAAGTGTTCGTTGGGGTCCAGGCCGCGCAGGTACGCGATGAGGTCCCTCCAGTAACGGCTGCCCGTCGGCCGGAAACCCCCATGGTCAAACAGCGTCCAACCGAGCACCGCCGGGCTGTACGACCACCGGGCCACCTGGTACCGCAACCGCCGCCGCGCCGGCGCCTCGTTCTTGCTCAGGATGGCATACGGCTGCTCGCCTTTCTTCAGGGCCACCGGCCGACCGTTCCACGTGACGGGGATGACGGCCAGGCCTCGCCTCTCGGCCAGGCGGACCACCTGGTCGGCAATCCAGGCGTTGCCGGCCACGTACCGGCCGACCTCCAGGCCGGGGATCCAGGTCTTCTCCCCCTGCGCCTCGAGCGGGACGAACCACGAGTGCAGCGGCAGCCGGATGCACGTCGCGCCCGCGTCGGCCAGTTGCTCGACGGTCGTCCGGCACCATGCGTACGTGGCGTACAGGCCCTCGGGGGTGATCCCCTTCTCCGGGTCGCACAGCCCCCGCGTCCCGTACGTCTTCTCCACCACCTTGTCGCCGAACTGGTGGACGTCGAGATGGCAGCCCATCAGGAAGACGGTCTCGCCGGTCCGGGGGTCCTGGTAATAGGTTGGATGCTCGGCATGAAACCGCAGGAACCCCCGGCCCTTCGGCTCGGCGTCCAGGACGCGGAAGGCCAGGGGCTCCGCGGCGGCGTCCCGCTCGCCGGCCCTCGCCCGCACCGTGCACGTGTACGCGCCCGGCTCCCGCGGCATGTACCGGACCCGGAATCCCGGCTCGCCCTCCGGGACGAGGCGCTTCGCCCGGTCGTCGGCGCGGAAGGCCTGGTACCAGAAGGCCGGGACCGTGACGGTCTCGCCGCCGGGCGTCTCGAAGACGGCGCGGACGTCGATCTCGTCGGGGTCGTCCGGGTTCGCAAACGGCCCGCCCGAGAGGCGGATGGCCAGGTCCAGCCGCTGCATCCGCCAGCCGACCCGCGGCCGGACCTCGACATCGGTGACGGCCAGGGGCGGGGCCTCGGCCGCCTCGCTGCCGGCACCCGCCGCGGCCTTCGTCCCGCCGGCGGGCGGCTCGGCGGTCCCGGCCGGGGCCTTCCCGGCAGACGCCGGAGGCGATCCGAGCGCCAAGGCCCCGACCAGCCCGGCAATCGCCATGGCGGGCAGCGCGCGCATAAGACTCCTTCGGCATCCAGACCGTACACGGCTCATAGAGCAATTCCGGGCCGCCTGGTAGCGCGGTGGTTCTCCGCAACCACCGCGCGCACGGGGGCGCGGCGAGTTCGTCCATACGGAGGCGTATGCCGAGACCCGCCGCGCCGCCACCGCCGTTACCGGGCCAGCGGCAGCCAGACCGCCATGCGGGCGGGCCCGCGGTTCGCCCACGCAAAGTAGGGAATCAGCGTGACGGGGACGGCCTCGCCCCCCGGCGCCGGACCGCCGCCCTCGGCCACCTTCCGGTAGAGCCGGCCGTTCCACGCCTCGCCGGGCGGGAGGACGGGCGCATTCGAGCCGGCAGCCCGCACGGCCGTCCCTTCCAGCACCGTGACCCCGCCAAGGAAGTCCTTACGATACCGCGGCTCCAGGCGGACGTTGCCGGGAAGGGCCACATCGGCCACGGCCACGCCCGCCGGCAGGTCGGACGATTCCAGACAGTAAACCACCGGCCCGCGGGCCACCGCCACCTTGCCGCGAAGGCGCTCGGCCCCCGGGTGCGCCGCCATCAGGCGGACCGGCATCGGAAGCCGGAGGTCGATGACGTCGCCGGCCCGCCACCGGCGGCGGAGCGCGGCGTACCTTCCGGGCACCACGCCGGCCGACGCGTCCTCCCCGGCCGCGCGGACCGCGGCCCCGTCGGCCCACGCCGGGATGCGAAGCATGACCGCGACCTCCCGGCCCGGGGCCTGCCGAACCGTGATCCGCACGCGTCCGTCCCAGGGATACTCGGTCCGCTGCTCAAGGCTAACCCGCCCCCCGGCCGGGAGACGCGTCTCCACCACGCTGCCGCCGTACAGGTTTACCCAGACGGCCTCCTCCGACAGGCCGTAGGCCCACTCGTGCACCTTGGCGAGGGTGCGGACCACCTGCGGCGGGCAGCAGAAGCAGCGGTGGATCGACCATCGCTCGGGCGTGTGATGCTTCGAGAGGCCCGTCCGGTCGCCGGTCCACGCCAGCGGGTTGCAGTAGAAGAACCCCTTGCCGTCCGCCCCGATGGCCGAGAGCGCCGAGTTGTACAGGACGCGCTCAACCACGTCGGCGTAGCGGGCCTCGCCCGTGAGGGCGAGCATCCGGCGGTTCCACATGGCATGAGCAATGTTGGCGCAGGTTTCGTTGTACGCGGTGCGGGGCGGCAGTTCGTAGTCGCGGCCGAACGCCTCGTGAACCGGGTCGCCCCTCGGCGACTTGCCGCGCCACAACGACCCGACGGCGCCCGTGATGTACATGCGGCGTGTGCCGGCGCTTCGCCAGATGCGCTCCAGGGCGTCCACGAGGGCCGTCTCGCCCGTCTCGGCGGCGACGTCGGCCGCCCCCGCGTACAGGTAGCAGGCGCACACGGCGTGGCCGACCGCCTGGGTCTCGTCGCGCAGCGGGACGTGGTCCTGGGTCAGGTCCGAGCCGCCGGGGGCGCTCCCGCGCATCGACACGAACGTGCCGGCCAGGTCCAGATACCGCCGCTCGCCGGTGGCGCGGTACAGGTCCACCAGCCCCATGATGTTCGAGGGGTTCCAGCCGAAGTGGGCGAGTTCCGGCGGGCGGGGGCCGAACGTCCGGCACAGGAAATCGCCCAGCCGCCGCGCCACCGCCAGAAACGTGTCCTTGCCGGTCATCCGGTGATGGACGGCGGCGGCCGTCAGCAGGTGCCCCATGTTGTACAGTTCGTGATGGTGGGGCTTGGCCAGCCGCTCCTTGTCGGTCAACTGGATGTTGGTCGAGAGGTACCCGTCCGGCGCCTGGGCCTTGGCGATGACGGCGATCCACTCGTCCAGGAGGCGGTCGAGCCGCCCGTCGCGCGTGGCGCCGTAGACGCGGGCCACGGCCTCCAGCCACTTGTAACAGTCGCCGTCGCTCCAGTTCGTGCCGAGATGCTTGCCTTCCTGGAGGCCGGCCGCGGTGCGGAAGTTCGCCAGGACGGCAGCGTTCTCCGGTGTCTCCAGGGCCCGCTGGACCTCCCACAGGGACACCTCGCGCAGGAGACGAACCTTCTCGGCCCAGAAGCCGTCGGTCCACCGCACCTCGCCCGGCGCGGGCGGGCGCATCCGCAGGTGCGGACCCCAGGCCGGGGCGCGCTCGGCCATACCTTCGCCGGCAATGCACCCGGCCCAGGCAACCAGCACCAGGCCCACCGTCGCGGCGCCTGTGCGACGCATCGTCTGCCTCCCTCCGCGTGAGTGCGCGGCGGCCTTCGGCCTACGCCTCCGTATGGACCAGGCCGCCGCGATTCCCGCATTCGTTCGTGCGTGGTGGCCTGGGAAGGCCACCACGCGGGCCTTCGGCCCCGATACCCGCCGGTCCGCGGCGGCTACGGCGCCTGGCGGAACAGGACCTCCGCCGGAATCGGCCGGCGCCTCTCGCCCGGCCCGTGCCAGGACACCTCCAGGTGCTCGTCGCCCCCGGCCTCGAAATACTCGACGGCGATGGCGTGCTTGCCGGCCCGCAGCGGAATAAAGCCCCGGCGGCGCTCCACCCCGTGGACCCCGTCGTTATCGACCACCACCTGCTCGCCGATCCGCAGCCGGCTGCCGTCGTCCGACTCGGTGTAGAACGCGTACACGCCGTCGGCCGGCACCTCGATGTACCCGTGCAGCACGAGGCCGAAGCCGTCCCGGCCGCGGTACGGGTCCAGCGTAAACGACTCGGCCCCGCCGGTCTCGGCGGGCTCGAGCCGGTCGAAATCGGGCAGACGTTTCCACGTACCCTCAACGTAGAGCCGGCGGAGCCCCGGTTCAAGGTCGGCCACGGCGTCGGGCGGGCGGCGCGGCACACGCTTCGGCGTGACGGTGAGGGACTCGAACCGGCCGTCGCGGAGCACCCGGACGGCCATCGGCTCCCCGCCCTCGACACCCACCAGCGCCAGGTGGACGTCGAGGCCGGTCTCCACGTCCCTGCCCCGCACCCGGGCCAGGACGTCGCCGGCGCGGAGGCCCGCTGCCTCGGCCGGCGAGCCCTTGCGGACGCCCGTGACCTTGGACGGTCCCAGCCGCGCCACCTCCAGGCCCAGGACGACGCCATAGCGGCTCTCGACGGCCAGGACGTCCGGCAGGGCCTCGCGGACCCGGTCGACCGGAATGGCGAAGGCGATGTTGTCGGCCTTGAGTTTCTTCGTCGTGTTCAGGCCGACCATCTCGCCCGAGACGTTCAGGAGCGGGCCGCCGCTGGACCCCGGGTTCGTGGTGGCGTCAGTCTGGATCATGTCGGGGAAGAACGTGTATTCGCTCTTGGTGCTCCGGCCGATGGCGCTGACGATGCCCTCGGCCACGGTCATGCCCATGCCGAACGGATTGCCCATCGTCACGACGCGTTCGCCGACCAGCAGGCCTTGGCTGCGTCCGAGTTTGATGGGCTCCAGGGGGTGCTCGGCGTCGATCTTCAGGACGGCCAGGTCACGGCGCTCGTCGGCCGCGATGAGACGGGCCGGGTACTCCCGCCCCCCCTCGAAGCCGACCGCCGGGTTCCCGCCGTACCGGAGCAGGTGCGCGTTGGTCAGGATGAACCCCGCCGGGTGGAGCACCACGCCGCTCGCGTACTCGGTGTGCGTCGTATTCGGGTCGTCGGCGTCCTGCCGCGCGCAGCCGATGTTGACGACCGACTCCTTGCACGCCTGGTACACCTCGACGACCGCCGTCCGCCGCATCATCTCGTAAGACGGCGAGGGCGGCGCCCGGCGAGCCTGCTCCGCCGGCTGGCACCCGGCCATCGCCGAGACCAGCCACATTGCGGCCAGCCCACCGATGGGTGTGCGGCTCCTGATCATACGGTTCTCTCCTCTGGCTCCCCCTCCCCGCCGAGACCCGGGGCGGGGAAATGCTATTATACGAGCAGGCCGGCGAAACGGAAAAACGTTCCCGGCCGGTTTCTGGCCAGCAGGTGTGGCAACCTTTTCTGGCGAGGTTCGAATCTACCCGTAGCGCCGGGGTTTATCCCCGGCGTCTGTTCCCCGCAGGCTGACCGCCGCCACGGCTCACGGGCGCCGGGCATAAAGCCCGGCGCTACAGCATGATCGCCAGGAGGAATTGTCATCCCTTCTGCCGCCACCCGGCCGACCGTTGACATCCGCAGCCGGCCCCGACTACACTGCCGGGGCCGGGCGCCGGAGGCGACCCGCACGCACCGCGTCCACCGTCGGAGGAAAACCACGATGCGCCAACCGCCCGCCCTGACCCTCGTCGGCATCGCCACCGTCGCCCTGGCAGTCGGCTGCCAACCCTCTGAGGAACCGGAGGGGGCCCCGCCCCCGGCCCCCGAGGGACCCCGGACCCAGATGCGCAGCCTCCTGGACGCCGCGGCCGACGAATGCGGCGCCCAGGCCGCCGACGACCTCACCTGGTACGCCCCGGAGAACCTCTACGACTACATCAACGGCCAGGCGGAGGAGTTCCTGGATGCCGGCTTCGTCGCCCTGGCCCACGCCGAGGTCCGGCCGAAGGGGGCGGCGGGCGACGCGTACGTCGAGGTGGACCTGTACCGGATGGCATCGGGCGAGGCCGCCCGGACCGTCATGACGCCGCCCCCGCCGGACGACGCCGCCGACCTTGCCCCCGGCGTACAGGCGTACCGGGCGGACGGGCTGTGCGAGTTCGCCGCCGGCCCGTACTACGTGCGGATCACCGCCCGCCTCGACCCGGACGGCCTGGCCGACCTGGTCGACGGTCTCGCCCGCGCCATCGCAACGCGGATCACGACGGACGAATCGGCCCCCGCCCATGAACGTGCCCCGTGACTACAGCGAGGACGGAGGGCGCGGCGGCGCCCCGGCGCGAATCTCCCGCTGGGGCGTGGGGCTGCCCATCGCCCTCGTGACGCTGGCCTGGGCCGGCGGGGCGTACGGCGTGCACCTCGCGTGGTATCCCGTCTTTGCCGCGGAAGGGACGCTGCGGTACGCGCTGGCGGGCGTGGGCGGGGGGCTGATCGTTATCGGCCTGCCGCTCTACGTGTGGGCGCTGCGGCACTTCAACCGGGCGCGGCGAGCGGGTGCCATCGCCACGACCGGCCCGTACGCCCGCTGCCGGCACCCGATTTACGCCACGTGGATCTTCCTCATCGTGCCGGGTGTGTGCCTGCTCACGGGTTCCTGGCTCGTCTTGACGACGCCCCTCGTGATGTACCTTGCTGCACGGCTGCTGGTGGGACGGGAGGAGCGGGCGATGGAGGCCCGCTTCGGCCAGGCCTGGCGGGCCTACCGCGAGCGGACGGGGCGGTTCTGGCCACGGAGGATAAACGCGCCGGGCAAGTGTACCCGCCGTCTTTTTGGCGGGCCCGGCGGCTAACTGTTGTCACGAAAAGCGCGTCGTCGCGCTAATCTGCGTACCCCTGCGGATGCGCCTCGTGCCAGCGCCAGGCCGTCTCGATGATGGTGGCGAGGTCCGGGTACTCGGGCGTCCAGCCCAGGTCGGCGGCAATGCGGTCGCTGGAGGCCACCAGTTCCGGCGGGTCGCCGGGGCGGCGGGGCGCCTCGTCGGCGGGGATGTCACGCCCCGTCACCTGCCGGGCCGTCTCGATGACCTCCCGCACGGAGTACCCGCTGCCGTTGCCGAGGTTGTACGTCAGCCCCTTGCCGGGCTCGACGGCCTCCATCGCCAGGATGTGGGCCTGGGCCAGATCGTAGACGTGGATGTAGTCGCGGACGCACGTGCCGTCCGGCGTCGGATAATCGGCCCCGAAGATGCTGACCCCGTCCCGCTGCCCCAGGGCGACCTCCAGGACGATGGGCACGAGGTGCGTCTCGGGGTCGTGGTCCTCGCCGATCCCTGCGTCGGGCGCGGCCCCGGCCGCGTTGAAGTACCGCAGGGCGGCGTAGCCCAGCCCATAGGCGCCGGCGTAGTAGGCCAGGGCGTGTTCGACGTCGAGTTTCGTCTGCCCGTAGGCGTTGATGGGCCGGGTGGGATGGTCCTCCGGGATGGGCACGGCGTCCGGCTCGCCGTAGGCGGCGGCCGTGGAGGAGAAGACCAGGCGCTCGACGCCGGCCTCCCGCATGGCCGAGAGCAGCCGCAGGCTCCCCACCACGTTATTACGGTAGTACTTCTCGGGGTCCTCCATGCTTTCGCCGACGTAGCAGTGTGCGGCAAAGTGCATGACGCAGTCGAAGCCGCCGGCGAGGCCCTCGGCGAGGCGCTCGGAGTCCATCAGGTCGCCCTGGAAAAGCGCGGCCCCGGGGACGGCGGCGCGGTGGCCCTCCGAGAGATTGTCGTAGACGCGGACCGTGTGGCCGGCCTCGATCAGGCGTCGGACGACGTGGCTGCCGATGTAGCCGGCCCCGCCGGTGACGAAGACGTTCATGACGTTGCTTCTCCTTGACGTTCCCGCGCGGCGGGTCTCCTGACCCGCCGCGCTCCACCCATGCCTGCGCGCGCCGCGCTTGCGCGGCGGCGAACACGGGCCGCTCTGACACGGCTACGCGTCCCTACCATTCGTTTCGTGCTCGCGGAAGTGGGCGATGGTCCGCTCCAGCCCGTCGCGGCGTGCGACCGTCGGCCGCCAGCCGAGCACCCGGATGGCCAGGGTCACGTCGGGCCGGCGTCGGGGCGGGTCGTCGGCCGGCAGCGGCGCCGCCTCCAGCGACGAGGGTGACCCGGTCATCCGCAGAATCTCGCGCGCCAGGTCCAGGATGCGCACCTCGTCCGGATTTCCCAGGTTGACCGGTCCGTCATAATCGCTCCCGGCCAGGCGCAGGAGCGCCTCGACCATGTCCGAGACGTAGCAGAAACTGCGGGTCTGCTGCCCGGTGCCGAAGACGGGCAGCGGCCGGCCCGCCAGGGCCCGGGCGATGAAGCGGGGGATGACCCGCGCCTCGTCCGGCCGCATCCGCGGGCCGTAGGTATTGAAGATGCGGGCGATGCGTACCGGCACGCCGTGGGCCCGCCCGTAGGCCGCCGCCAGGGCCTCGGCAAACCGCTTGGCCTCGCTGTAGGAGCCGCGCGGCCCGACGGCGTTGACGCGGCCGGGGTCGGTCTCCACCTGGGGATGGACGTCCGGCCGGCCGTACACCTCGCTCGTGGAGGCCAGGACGAAGACGGCGCCGGCGTCCCGGGCCAGGTCGAGCAGTCGTCGTGTGCCCTCGGCCCCGGTGCGGAGGGTGGCGATCGGCCGCTCCAGGTGCCCCGCCACCGGCGAGGCCAGGTGAAAGACGCGGTCCAGCGGCGGCTCGACCGTCAGCGGGTCCACCACGTCGGCCTTGATGAGGTCGAAGCGGTCCGTGCCGACCAGGTCGGCCACGTTGCTCCAGCGTCCGGACGAGAAATCGTCGAGGCCCACGACCTCGTGGCCGTCGGACACCAGACGCTCCGACAGGTGCGAGCCGAGGAAGCCGGCGGCCCCGGTGACCAATATCCGCATGCGATCGTCCCCCGGATGGGGCGGGTCGGGCGCGGGGTGCGCCTTGTTTGCAGGGCGCCACTGGCTGCTTGTCAGCCGGTGTTCTCCGGAGGTCGCGGCGCACCGGCGGGCAAGCCGCCAGTGGCACCCGGCGTGGGGCGCGCATCCGGCGAGCACGCCCGCGCGTGGAACGGGGATTATAGAGACGGCACGGGCGTCTGCCAAGGAAAAGGCCGCCTCCCTCCGGCGGCGCGGCGCCCACCTCCGCCATCGGACAAGGCCGGCCTCACGAGCGCGGCTCGACCCGCCCCCGTCCCGGCCAACCCAACCACGTCGGAAAGCATTGCAATTTCTGCGCAAGACGCCCGGCCATCTTCCGTACCCTACAGCAGCAAGCCGGGAAACCAAAGGCACGACGGAGACGAGCCCGGCCGACCGATGAAGAAGCACGTGCGAGACCGTCTCGGACACGCCGTTACAAGCAAACGCCGGACCGAAAACCCGCGAACCGAAAGGAGAGAAGCGATGAAATGGGCTACGACGACACTGACAGTAGCATTGGTGGTGGCCGTGGTGGGCGGAGCCGCACCCCGTGCCTTGGGCGACTCATCCAGCACGGCTCCGCTCCTGTACGTCACCCAGGACGAATCGACGATCGAGCGAACCATTGCCGAGTACATCGAGCGGGTCGACAACGTGACGGCAACCTACCGACTGGTTCCCGGCAACAACGACGACCTGGTCCTCCAGTACACACTGAGCCCCGACGGCGTGCCGCCCGTGCGGCTCATCATCGACACGGAGGTCAGCGGTCGAGGCCCGTCGGGCGAGGTGACGGAGCGCGTGATCCACCTGACGGCAGGCTATCCTCTGCCGGACTCGGCGCGAAACGAGGCCGTGGTGGCTCGCCTTCTCGCCCTCAACAACCTCTGGCAAGAGCGCTGCTGGATTCCGCACAGCATTCACGTGCGGGAGGAAGGGCTGCTCGTGATGCAGTCGCACCTGAACATCCCCGACCGCGATACGCCCGTCTCGGCCGAGGCCGTCCGCGACCTCATCATCCGGATGCTGATGTCCTGGCAGGAGTACTACCCCCGGTTGGAGAAGGCGCTGTCGGGCGGGTCCGTCGGACTCAACCAACACCACGAACGGGGGACCGACGCGCCCGCGGGACATTTGGCGGTTCGTGCCGACCGCCGACCCGCCCTGTGGGAGACCCGCCAGCGGTCGAGCAAAACCGACCTGAACCTGTAACAGCCAAGCGGCGGCGTGGCCGCGTGGTCTCACCCCTCGGCCACCGGAACGCACGCCACTGGGGGGGCCGGGTGGGCGGAAACGCCCGCCCGGCGTCTCCGCGCGCCGAGGACGGCAAGGGCCGGCCCCTCCCCGTCAACCCGGTCACGGCGGCCCCCCGTTCCAGGCCGGTCCGCAGCGAGCGGCGCGCCGCCCGACGGCCCGGGCGGGTCGTCAAGGGAACGAGGCGGCATGAAAAACCGGCCCGGCACCCCTGCGAGAACGGTCAGGTCGCCTTGGGCGGGTCGGCGGGGGATGGGCTGGGGCGAACGGCGTGGTTGCCCGGCTCGTACTCGGGCACGATCGACTTCAGGACTTGCCGGACGGCTTTGGCCGGCGCGTCGTCGCTGACGGCCCGGAGACGGTCGAGCGCCTGTTCGATTTCCTCGCGCGTGCAGCCGCGGCTCTGCCAGACGAAGATCTTCTCGTGATGGGTAGGCAGGACGTCCTCGCCGCTGGTCCGGAGTTCCTCGAAGAGTTTCTCGCCGGGGCGGACCCCCAGGAACTCGACCTTGACGTCGGTATCCGGCCGAAACCCCGACAGGGTGATCATGTCGCGCGCGAGGTCGACGATCTTGACCGGCTCGCCCATGTCCAGGAGCATGACCTGGCCGGTCCGGCCGATGGTCCCGGCCTGGATGACCAGTTGGGTGGCCTCGGGAATGGTCATGAAGTAGCGGCGCATGTCGGGGTGGGTGACGGTGACGGGCCCGCCGCGGGCGATCTGCTCCCGGAAGATCGGGACCACGCTCCCCGCCGACCCCAGGACGTTGCCGAACCGCACGACGACGAATTTCGTGTCGTCGGCGTCGGCCTCCGACGAGACGGCCTGGCAGTACATCTCGGCGATCCGCTTGGTGCACCCCATGACGCTGGTGGGGTTGACGGCCTTGTCGGTGGAGATGAGGACGAGGGCGTCGGCCCGGACCTCGCGGGCCAGGTCCACGACGTTCTTGGACCCGAAGACGTTGTTCTTGACGGCCTCGCCGGGGTTCAGTTCCATCATCGGCACGTGTTTGTGGGCGGCGGCGTGGAAGACGACGTCGGGCCGATGGAGCCGGAAGATATCCCGGAGGCGCGAGTGGTCGCAGACGTCGGCGATGACCGGCACGACGGGCAGTTTGGGATGGGCGCGGCGGAGTTCCCGGTCGATGTAGAAGAGGGTGTTCTCGGCCTGTTCCAGAAGGACCAGCCGGTCGGGGTCAAAGGCGGTGACCTGCCGGCACAGTTCCGAGCCGATAGAGCCGCCCGCCCCGGTCACCAGGACGACCTTGCCGGCCAGGAAGTGGCCGATGTTCTCGGAATCGAGTTGGATGGGCTCGCGGCCGAGGAGGTCGTTGATGTCGACCTCGCGGAGCCGGCGGACGTCGAGTCGGCCCTCGATGAGGTCGGCCACGCCGGGCACGATCCGGAACGTCAGGCGCTGACCCTTGCAGACCTCGATGATGCGGCGGAGTTCGCTGCGGGTGGGCTGGGGAAGCGCGATGACGACCTCCTCGGCGTTCTGCTTCTCGGCGACCTCGGCCAGGTCGTCCACGCCCCCCAGGACCGGGACCCCGTGGATGCGGATGCCGCGCTTGCGCGGGTCGTTGTCGATGAAGCCGACCACGTGGTATTTCTCGACCGGGAGGCGGTAGAGTTCGCGGAGGACGCCCTCGCCCACGTCGCCGGCCCCGATGACCAGGACGCGGGTCAGGCCGGCGGGGCTGACGGGGCGGGACCCCTCGCGGATAATCCGCACCAGGAACCGCAGCCCGCCCACCAGGGCAATCGTGCCCGCCCAGTCGATGATCAGCACCGTGTCGGGCACCTCGACCGTGTTGCGGATGAACCCGTACCCGGGCGGCGGGCCGAGGATCCGGCAGATGTACACGCCGGCCAGGATAATGGCGGTGGAGATGTGGCTCGCCTTGAAGGTCTCGATCAGGTCCTGAACGCTGACGTACTGCCACCACCCGGCGTACAGGCGGAAGTAGCCGAACACCATGAGTTTGACGATGACGACGAAGATCAGCAGTTCGTAGAAGTCCCGCCAGGTGCTTTCGGGAACGCCGACGCTGCCGGGCGGGAGGAGTTCGATCTCGTCCAACTCCCCGTTGCCGTTGTGGTCCGTGTCTTCGGGGCCGGGAAAGTTGCCGATCGGCGGGTTGTCCACGTCCTGGCGGTCCGCAATCGGGGTGGCGGCGGGGGGAATCTGAAACTCGTACCGCAACCCGTACGCCAACCACAGCGACAACACAAACATCAGGACGTGCACGCCCGCGACGTACCCGTGGCGGAGCACCAGCGCATAGCGCCTCGGCAGCCGCGGCGTGTCGTGTTCACTGGCCATAAACGCCGTCACCCCGTGACCGGAGGAACCGGCTGTGGCTGGGCGCAGGAGAAGGATGACCGGTAGGGACCACCCCTTATATCGGCACCGTGTTGTCGATCCCTACAGCAGAATAAACCAGAAGACGGTTCCGCCGCGCTGGGCCGCTGCCTGCGCGGCCTCGGGCCGCTCCGTACCCCTCACCGGGTTCCCGCGTTACTATACGCTTGCCGGAGGCGCCGGTCAAATCCCAAGCGCAACACCCGGCCTCAGGGCGCCCCCTCGAGCCGCAGACCCAGGTCCCGGGCGTGTCGCCGCGCGTCGCGGACCGCCTCCGGCGAGGGCCGGCGCGCGGGCTGCGGCCAGGGGCCGTCGGGGCGTACCCGGCCGGCGGGGCGGTACTGGCCCATCACGTTCACGGACGTGTTGGGCGAGAGGGTCCGGAGGAAATCGAGGGTCTCGCGGGTTTCGTCGCCCCGTCCGGGCATCACGAGGTGCCGGACCAGCAGCCCCCGCCGCGCCAGGCCGTCCTCAATCACCAGGTCGCCCACCTGGCGGTGCATGTCGCGAAGCGCCGCCCGGGCCACCTCCGGGTAATCCGGCGCCGAACAATAGGCCTCGGCCGTCTCGGACCGGCTGAACTTCAGGTCCGGCATGTAGATCTCGACGAGGCCCTCCAGGTGCCGAAGCGTCTCAGGTGTCTCGTAGGCGCCCGAGTTCCAGACCACCGGCACCGCGAGACCCCGGTCCCGGGCCGTGACGACGGCCTCGGCCAGCGCGTGCGCCACGTGGGTGGGCGTCACGAGGTTGACGTTCTCGCAGCCGGCGGCCTCGAGGCGGAGCATGAGGCGGGCGATCTCGTCCGGCGTCCGCTCCGTTCCCGTGGGAAAGTGGCTGATATCGACGTTCTGGCAGAAGACGCACCGCAGGTTGCATCCGCCCAGGAAGATGGTGCCGGACCCGCCGCGGCCCACCAGGCACGCCTCCTCGCCGAAGTGGGGTCCGGCGCTGGCCACCGTCGCCTCGGCCCCCACGCCGCAAAGACCGCGCTCGCCGGCCGGCCGGTCAACGCCGCACGCGCGGGGGCACAAATGGCAAGGGGCGATCATCGCCCGAAGGGATGATGCAGGTTGAGGCCTTCCGGGACAATTCATCGCCCTGGCCCCTTGCAAAAAACAATCATGAACAAGGAACACCCAACACTGAACACTCAAGGTGCGGTCGGCAAAGCCCCTTCGTCTCGCATATTCTTCTGAGCGGTTCGAATGCTCGCAAAGAGAATCGAAATCAACTCATCGCATTCGCCAAGAAGAGGGCCCATCGCTTCGGGAGGTCCGACGAGTTCCTTGCGCTGAACCAACAACAACCACACACGCACTTCGCGTAGTTCCTTGAGGGCCACCTTCAGCTTGTGGACGAAATCCGCCCGCGATTCTGCGCTCTGCGCCTCGCTGTAGTTGGCCAGAGGCGACGTGCCACAGCGCGTCAACTGATTGGCGATGTGGTTGCTCACGCGTTTTGCAGGCATCGCCTCCACGACATCGATGAGGCGCTCCGTGAAACACAGCAGTCTTTCCTCGAGATCGTACTGCCTGGACGAGTTCATCCCTGCCCCCCCACCGTCGCATGATTCTCGCTTTCGGCTGCCTCCCGGGGTTCGTTGTTGCTTGCCGTTTACCGTTCGCGGTTGCTGGTTGTCGTCTGCCGTTTGCCGTTTACTTGGTTATTGGGTGTTGGGTGTTCCTTGTTCATGATTGTTGTTTCGCCGTCAGACCCGAAACCGCCCCTCCGCCTGCACCACCTTGCCGTCGGCCTCCAGGTACCCGCCGTGGCGGAGGTCGCAGATCATGTCCCAGTGAATGGCGGACTGGTTCCGGCCGCCCGTCTCGGTGTAACTGCGTCCGAGGGCCAGGTGGACCGACCCGCCGATCTTCTCGTCGAACAGAATGGTCTTGATGAACCGCTGGATACCGTCGTTCGTGCCGATCCCCAGTTCGCCGAGGCGGCCGGCGCCCTCGTCGGTGCGAAGCATGGCCTTCAGGAACGCCTCGTTCTTCTCGGCCGACGCCTTGACGACCCGGCCGCCCTCGAACTCCAGCCGCACGTCCACCACCTCCTTGCCGCGCGTGCACACCGGGTACGTGTACCGGATCTCGCCCTCCGCACTGGTCTCGACGGGCCCGGTGAAGACCTCGCCGTCCGGCATGTTGTGCGCCCCGCAGCAGTTGACCCATCGCCGTCCCTTGACGCTCAAGGTCAGGTCCGTGTCGGGCGCCACGATGTGAATCTCGTCGGCCCCCCGCAGCCGGCGGATGATCTTGTCCTGAAACGCCTTCATCTTGTTCCACTCGGCCACGGGGTCCTTCTTATCGACGCGGCAGGCGGCGTAAACGAAATCCTCGAACGCCTCCAGGCTCATCCCGGCGTCCTGGGCGTACGCGTCGGTGGGATAGAGGGCCGCCGTCCACTCGTTCTTCGAGAGCATGGCCTCCTGGAGCGGCCGGCGGGCCTTCTGAACGGTCGTCTGCTTCTTCGGGTCCACCTCCGCCAGGGCCTGCGTGTTGGTGTCGGCCATGACCCGAATGGAATGGTCGGCCTCCTTGACGGCGGCCATGGCCGAGTCGGGCAGGAACCGCAACTGGGCGGGCTTGGCCTCGGTGTAGAGGACCTCCGCCGCCCGGTTCGGGCTCATCCGGTACATCGGGTGCCCGCCCCGGCGGAGGACCTCGCGCCCCACCTCCAGCAGCAGGGGCTCGGCCGACGACGAACCACCAATCAGCACCGTGTGCCCGCGTTTGACCTGGCGGGAGTAATTCACCAGCAGGTGGGCCAGGCGGCCCGTACGAGGGTCAGTCATGGGGTTCCTTTCGAAAATGGGGATTCATTTGACTCCCTCTCCCTTGACGGGAGAGGGTAAGGGTGAGGGGGAATGGCTCCCCCCTCACCCCGGCCCTCTCCCACGGAGGGGAGAGGGTGAACAGCCTCACCCCGGCCGGCGGCCGGCCGTCAGCAGCGCCACGGCCTCGGCCCGGGTGGCCGGGTTCTCACGGAACAGGCCGCGGACCACGCTCGTCGTGGTGACCGTGCCGGGCTTCTCCGCCCCGCGGATGGTCATGCACAGGTGCTCGGCCTCGACGACCACCATGACGCCCTTCGGGCCGAGCGTCCGCATGATGTCGTCGGCGATGTCCTGGGTCATCCGCTCCTGGACCTGGAGCCGGCGGGCGTGAATCTCCACCATCCGCGCCAGTTTCGACAGGCCCGTCACCCGGCCCTTCACGGGAAGGTACGCCACGTGGGCCCGGCCGATGAACGGCACCAGGTGATGCTCGCAGACGCTGACCAGGGGGATGTCGCGGAGCAGGACGATCTCGTCGTACTCCTGGACCGGGATGGCCTTGGCGAACTCCTCGGCCCGGCGGTCCATGCCGGCCACCAGTTCCTGCCACATGCGGGCCACCCGCCGGGGCGTCTCCACGAGCCCCTCGCGCTCCGGGTCCTCGCCGATGCCTTCCAGCAGCAGGCGCGTGGCCTGCTGGACCTTCTCCAGGTCGACCATGATCCGCCCTTCCGCATACAGGAACGCCGGCGCCGCACCGAACGACGCCAATCGGATCAGCATAGGCGGTGCGCGGGAGGATGTAAAGGGCCTTGGGCGCCGCGGCAAAGGTGCCGGCGGGTCTCCGTACCTATGGCTACTTTGTCAACTTCGCCATCATCCACAAAGGCCGTGGCGCGGTGCCCAGTCGTGGGCACCGCGCGGTGGGCAAGACTGCCCACCGCGCTCGAGTCGTTGTCGGTTGGCAAGAGTTGACAAAGTAGCCCTATGCGCGTCCCGCGCTGGCGACCGGGCCGGCCGGCGAGTATACTGCACGTTCCGCCCATGCGACCCCGGCACACGGAAGCGAGGCACGCATGCCGACCGAAAACGTACCCGTCCGCATCTACGAGACGGCCGAGGCGGCCTCCCGCGCCGTGGCACGCGAGATCGCCGACCTTATCCGCCGGCGCCACGCGCGGGGCCGGCCCACCGTCCTGGGCCTGACGACCGGCCACACGCCGCTCCAGGTCTACCGCAGCCTGGCCCGCATGCGCGCCGAGGAGGGCCTGGACTTCTCTCGCGTCGTCACGTTCAACCTGGACGAGTACTGGCCCATCGACCCGTCGGTCCGCCAGTCGCACCACGCGTGGATGCGCGAAAACTTCTTCGACCACGTGAACGTGCCCGCCGAGAACATCCACGTGCCGTCCGGCGCCGTGGCCGAGGACCAGGTCGAGGCGCACTGCCGGGCCTACGAACAGGCCATCCGGGATGCCGGCGGCATCGATTACCACGTCCTGGGGATCAGCAACCACGGGCACATCGGATTCAACGAGCCGGGCGCCAAGCCCGACAGCCGGACCCGCCGCGTCCGCCTCGACCGCGTCACGCGCAAGGACGCCGCCGCCGACTTCTTCGGCGAGGAACACGTGCCGGAGATGGCCGTCACGATGGGCCTGGCCACCATCATGGAGGCCCGCCGGCTCCGGCTTCTGGCGTTCGGCGAGCACAAGGCGACGATCCTGCGGCGGGCGATCGAAGGCGAGGCCACCCCCGCCGTCGCCGCCTCTCGTCTCCAGCGGCACCCGGACGTCGCCTTCGTCCTGGACGAGGCGGCGGCGGCCGACCTCTCGCGACTGGCGGCCCCGTGGCTCCTGGGACCCTGCCGGTGGGACGAACGGCTCCAGCGGCAGGCGGTCGTCTGGCTCGCCCGGCGTCTGGAAAAGCCCATCCTCAAACTCACCGACGAGGACTACACCGAGAACGGCCTGCCGGACCTCGCGGGCGCCCGCGGCGGCGCGTACCACCTCAACATCCAGGTCTTCCGGCACCTGATGGAGACGATCACCGGCTGGCCGGGCGGCAAGGAGGGCCGGCGCCGCGTCCTCGTCCTCAGCCCGCACCCCGACGACGACGTTATTTCGATGGGCGGCACGCTCATCCGCCTGGCCGAGCAGGGGCACGAGGTCCACGTGGCCCACATGGTGAGCGGGTACCTGGCCGTCTTCGACCACAACGCCGCCCGCCACGCGGATTTTGTGCGCGACTTCAACCGTATCTTCGGCCTCACGCCGGACCATACGGCCGACATCGAGGCCCACATCGACCAGTTCCTCCGCCGCAAAAAGCCCGGCGAGACCGACACCGAGGAGGTCCGGGCCGTCAAACGCCTCATCCGTCGGACCGAGGCCCTCGACGCCGCCCGCTTCTGCCGGCTGCCGGAGCAGCGTATCCACTTCCTGGAACTGCCGTTCTACGAGGCCGAGCGCGTCGAGGACCGCGTCGTCGGCCCCGAGGACGTCCGGCGCGTCCGCGACCTCCTGGAGACGGTCCGGCCGGAGATGGTCTTCGCGGCCGGCGACCTGTCGGACCCGCACGGCACGCATCGGCTGTGCCTGGAGACCGTACTGCGGGCGCTGGAGGCGCCGGAGGAGGCCGGCCATGCCTCGCCCGCGCTATGGTTGTACCGCGGCGCGTGGCAGGAGTGGCCGGTTTGCCGCATCGACATGGCCGTCCCCCTCTCCCCGGACCAACTCCGGCAGAAACGGTTCGCGATCTTCCGGCACGAGAGCCAGAAAGACCGGGCGATGTTCCCCGGGCCGAGCGACACCCGCGAGTTCTGGCAGCGGGCCGAGGACCGGAACATGGCCACCGCCCGCCTCTACGACGCGCTCGGCCTGCCGGAGTACCACGCCATCGAGGCGTTCGCGAAGTGGCCCCTCACCCGCCCCGCCCACATCGAGGACCAACTGGAGCGGACGGCGTAGGGGAGGCATTCCCGCTCTGGCGCTCGCGGCTAGCCGGCAGCGCCATCGCGCTCAACCGGCGCACCGGCCAGCCGCGCACGACAGTAAGCGGCGCTGTTCGTATATATTCTAAGAAAATGGCCCGTGGCCGGAACCCGGTTTTCGGCGCCTTTTGACCTCCAAATCCCGCTTTTTCGAGCGCCAGGGCCGATTTGTCGCGCAAATGTTAAAATGGGCAAGGCGAAACTTTCGGCTTTTTTCGACTTTTTTCGTTTTTTGATCGGAATTGATCGTTTTTGGTCACTTTGTACCCCGTTTTTGACCCCGTATGGACGGGAGACGATATGCACTAAAATATCGATTTCGGGGCGAGGGCGGCTCGATGGCGCCCCGAGCCGCAACCGTGAGGGAGCGGGCAGCGCTCGATCGCGCCCCGAGCCGCGACCGTGAGGGAGCGGGCAGCGCTCGATGGCGCCCCGAGCCGCGACCGTGAGGGAG
>CAYTJE010000029.1:0-14587 GCA_964437855.1 uncultured Anaerolineales bacterium
GCAAATCGCCCTGCCCGAAGAAGACGTAGACGTGCATGTGGCGGGCGCGGCGGGCGACGGTGTCGCTGACCAGGCGCTCCTTGAAGTTGGCCGTCCGCCCCACGACGCACCGGAACACGTCCGGATGGTTCAGTCCGACGTAATGGGCCGGATAGCCCCCGCCCGACCACCCGGTAATCACGATGCCGTCCGGGTTGATGCTATAGCGGCTCTTGAGTTCGCGGATAATGGCCATGGCGGCCTCGTCGTCGCGGACGAGTTCGGGGGCGGGCTTGTCCTCGGGCACGCCGAGCCAGCCGGTGGCGGAGTCGAAGTCCGCCGAGCAGATGATCATGCCGTACCGCTCCGCCACGTCGATCCAGCGGTCGCGCTGGCCGGCCGCCTGGTCGAACGGGAACGTCCCCTGGGCCGTCAGCACCAGCGGATACTGCCGCTTGGGGGTATACGACGTGGGGATGTACAGGTGGTACGTCCGGCCGGTCACGGGTTCCTTCTGGAAATCGAGTTTCCCGGTGACGATCCGGCCGTCCTCGGTCCGCCACGGCTGCGGCGCGCACCCGCCGGCGGCCCATGTCACGACCATGCCGGCGGCCAGCACGACGAGGGGCCACGTCTTGGCGGGCATCGGCTTCACGTCAGGCGGCCTCCCCTCACACACGCATTGTCCGAGTCCGTCGCAGGACGTTTCTTGAGCGGAGCAGTGTATCGGCCGACCGCGGCGCAGGCAAGGCAAAAGCCGTCTCAACGCCCGCCGCGGGTCTCGGCCTACGCCTCCGTATGGCCGGGCCCGCCGCGCAAGGCGTTCCCACGGAAGGCGATGCCCTTTCACGATCGACGCCGGCTGCCCCTGGCGGCTTGGCCGCCCGTGTGGTACGCTTGGTGGAGAAGACCATGGCCGCGCCCTGGCAGGGCGGACGGGTCTCCGTTTCGCTCCAACAAGCGTGGCCATGCCACCCGCCAACCCAAGGCCAAGGCGAGATTCTTCGGCCCGTACGGGCCTCAGAATAACAACGCAACCGTCACATCCATCACACGAACGGAGACGCCATGCATGCTCTGACCCGCCGGACGTTCCTCCACACGGGCGCCGCCGCTCTCGGCGCCGCAGCCACCGGCGCCCTCTCGCGCCCGCGCCTGGCCCGCGCCGCCGATGACGACGCCGGGCCCCGCATCCACCTCGGCCTCGTCACGTACATGGTGGGGGCGAAGATGAAACTGCCCACCCTCATCGAAACCTGCGAGGCCGGCGGCATGGAGGGCGTGGAACTGCGGTCCACGCACGCCCACGGCGTGGAGCCGGACATCTCCAAGGCCCGCCGCCGCGAGGTGGTGGCCATGTTCGCCGACACGCCCATCCGTCTCTACGCCCTCGGCTCGGCCTGCGAGTACCACTCGCCTGACCCGAAGGTCGTCGCCAAGAATATCGATGAGACGAAACGCTTCGTCGACCTGGCGGCCGGCCTGGGGTGCTGGGGCGTCAAGATCCGCCCCAACGGCCTGCCGAAGGAGGTGCCGGAGGAGAAGACGCTCGCCCAGATTGCCGAGGCCATCCGCACCTGCGCCGCGTACGCCGCGCCCCGCAAGGTCACCCTGTTCATCGAATGCCACGGCCGGGGCACGAGCCGGCCCGACCGCATGGCCTCCATCATCAGGCAGGTGGACCATCCGGCCGCGTGCCTGTGCTGGAACTGTAACGGCGTGGACGTGGAGGACGGCTCCATCCGCCGGTACTTCAAACTCTGCGAGCCGCACATCCAGCACGTCCACATCCACACGCTGACGCAGAAGAGTTACCCCTGGGAGGAACTGTTCCGGCTGCTGAAGGCGGCCCACTTCCACCGCTTCACGATGATTGAGACGCACTATAAGGGTGACGACCCGGTGGCGTTCCTCAAGGCCCAGCGGGCGGAATGGGAGCGGCTCGTCGGCCTCGGATGACATAATTGCCGCGCGGCGGGTCTCCCGACCCGCCGCGCACAGCGCTGTCATTCTGAGCGAGCGGAGCGAGCGAAGAATCTCGCCGTGGTCGTTGCCCGGCTGCACGTCGCACGGCGAGATTCTTCGTCGGCCCTTCGGGCCTCCTCAGAATGACAGCGCGTATGATGGAGAAACCGCCATGCCCCACCGAACCTGCCGCCTCGCCCTGATCGTCACGATGGCACACCTCGCAGCCGTCGGCCCGGCGGGCGCGGGCGAGTTGCTCGTCGGCGCGGCGCGCGTCAGCATCACGCCACCGGAGCCGGTGGCCCTTGCGGGCCAGCGTCGGACGCGGATTGCCCGGGACGTCGAAAGCCCGGTGACGTCCACAGCGGTGGCCCTGGAGTCGCGCGACGGCAAAAACGTCCGCGACCAGGCCGTCATGGTCTCGTGCGACCTCGTCCACATTCGCGACGACATCCAGCCGCGCCTCCGCAAGCGTTTGAAGCAGCGTGTGCCCGGCCTGCAACCCGAGAAGGTGTTTCTGACGGCCACGCACACGCACACGGCCCCTGTCACCCGCGAGGGGGTGTACGTCATTCCTGAGGGCAAGGCCATCCAACCCGCCGAGTACGCGGCCTGGCTCATCGAGCGGCTCGAAGACGTGGTCGCCCGCGCCTGGGAAGCCCGCCGCCCCGGCGGCGTCGCGTGGGGGCTCGGCCACGCCCTCGTCGCACACAACCGACGGGCCGTCTACGCCGACGGCCACGCCCAGATGTACGGCAAGACGGGCGGCCCCGCGTTTCGCGGCATCGAGGGGTACGAGGACCATTACGTGGATGTCCTCTTCTTCTTCGACGCCGAGAAAAAACCCGTCGCCCTCGCCGTCAACGTACCGTGCCCGTCCCAGGAGGTGGAGAGCCGCCAGAAGGTCAACGCGGACTTCTGGCACGAGACCCGGCTGCGGCTGCGCGAGCGGTTTGGCCAGGACGTCCAGGTCCTGGGCTGGCCGGGCGCCGGCGGCGACCAGTCGCCGCACCTCATGTGGTACAAACGGGCGGAGGAGCGCATGCGGAATCTGCGCGGCCTGTCGCGCCTGGAGGAGATCGCCCGCCGCATCGACCGGGCCGTCCAGGAGGCGTACGAGGGGGCGGTCAAGGACATCCGCTCCGACCCGGCCCTCGCGCACCACGTCCGCACGATCCGGCTGCCTGTGCGGCGGGTCACCGACAAGGAGTACGCCGACGCCAAGGCCTTCTGCGACGCCGCGGCCAAGAAGGCAAAGCCCGATCCGCGCCAAAGCCTCCAGCGCATGTGGAACCGGCAGATCGTCCAGCGCTACGAGCAGCAGGACAAGCATCCCACGTACCCCGTGGAACTGCACGCCATCCGACTCGGCGACGCCGCCATCTGCACGAATCCGTTTGAACTGTACACCGAGTACGGCGTCCGCATTCGGGCGCGGAGCAAGGCCGTCCAGACCTTCATCCTGCAACTGAGCACCGCGAGCGGCGGCTACCTGCCCACCGCCGAGGCCGTCCGCGGCGGGGGTTACAGCACCGCCGTCTTCAGCAACCGCGTGGGACCGGAAGGCGGAAACGTCCTCGTGGACCGGACCGTCGAGGCGATCAACACCTTGTGGGAGGCACCGAAGTAACCCTTCCGGCCTCTGTAGCCGCGCGAAACGGGGGCTGCGCCTCGGATGGCGACACCCCGCGCTACCGGAACATCCTCTGCCCCGCCGGGTTAAAACTAAAACCCTGTCGGCCTTGGCCGCGCTGGGGTAGGGTCGATGCGCATCATGCCTCCGGAAAGGACGACTCGGATGAGACGCCGCTGCCTTGCAGCCCTCGGCGCCGTGGTGGCCGGGGCGAGCCTGTGGCTCGCGGCCGGTCCGGCGCCGGCGGCCGACGACACCCTCGCCACCGTCACCGTCGAGGCCGGCAAGTACGACCGCGTGGACACGGCCGTCCGCGTGCCCCTGCCCGGGGCAGCGGCGGAGTGGCCCGACGTCGTGCTCCGGATGACGCCCGACGGCCGAACCAGTCACCTCCCCTGCCAGGTGGACCCCGGCGACCCGCCGCGTCTCGCCGTCATCCTGCCCGGGCGGATGGAGGCCGGGACGACCGCCACGTTTGAGGTGGTGCCACGTACGGCCAAAACCGTGCTTGTCTCCGCTGCCGGCTTTCCATCGATCCGCGAGTCGGAGGGCCACGTCGACGTAAAGGTGTGCGGCCTTCCCGTCCTCCGGTACCACATGGCACAGACGAAGCCGCCCGAGGGCGTCGAGCAGAAGTACGCCCACGAGGCGTACATCCATCCCGCCTGGACGCCCAACGGCCGGGTCGTCACCGACGATTACCCGCCCGACCACAAGCACCAGCGCGGCATCTGGTTCTCGTGGACCAAGACCGCGTTCCAGGGTCGGCACCCCGACTTCTGGAACCTCGGCAAGGGCACCGCCTACACCCGCTTCGCCGGGATGGACAAGCCGGTCGACGGCCCGGTCTTCGCCCGGTTCCTTGCGCGGCACGAGCACCTGGACCTGAAGGCCCCCGGCGGGCCCAAGGTCATCCTCCGGGAAGACTGGACCGTCCGCGTGTGGGGCACCGGCGGGCCGAAGGCCGGGTACTTCCTCTGGGACCTCACGAGCCGGCAGCGGTGCGCCACCGACGAGCCCGTCCGCCTACCCAAATACTACTACGGCGGCCTGGGCTACCGCGGTAACCGCGCATGGCTAAAAGACGTCGCCATGCGGACCAGCGAGGGCAAGACCCGCACGGACGGCAACGAGTCGAAGGCCCGGTGGCTGGACGTCTCGGGGCCGCTCGCCGGCGGCAAGGCCGGGTGCCTCATCCTGATCCACCCGGAGAACTTCCGCTACCCGCAGCCGCTGCGCCTCAACCCGAAGCAGCCGCAGATCAGCGTCGCCCCGTCGCAGGGCGGCCCGTGGGCCATCAAGCCCGGCGAGGAATACGTCTCGCGGTACCGCTTCGTGGTCCACGACGGCGAGATGGACGACGCCACGGCCGAGCGGCTGTGGCGCGACTTCGCCCATCCGCCCGCCGTCACGGTCGCAACGGCCGACGCCAAGGCCAAGGCCAAGAACAAGCCGCTTCGCATCTGCATGCTCTCCGGCGCCCGCGAGTACGAGGCCAAGGAATCGTGCGCCCTATTCAAGGCGTATCTCGAGAAGCGGTACCACGTCACGTGCACGCACCTGTCGAGCACGGACAAGGCCACGTCGCTGCCGGGCATCGAGGCGGTCAAGGACGCGGACGTCCTGTTCGTCTTCCTCCGCCGGAACACCCTGCCGCCGGACCAGTTGCGGGTCATTCAGAACCGGTGCCGGGGCGGCAAGCCCGTCGTCGGCGTACGGACCGCCAGCCACGCCTTCCAGAACTGGCTGGCGTTCGACCGGGAGGTCCTCGGCGGCAACTACAAGGGCCATTACGGCCGCGGGCCGGCGGCCGAGGTCCATTTCGTGGAAGCGGCGAAGGACCACCCCGTCCTGGCGGGCGTGGCGCCGTTTGCCTCCCCGTACTCGCTCTACAAGAACACAGGGCTCGCCGATGACGTAACGCTCCTGGCCACCGCCACCGCCGGCGACCACACCGAACCGGTCGCCTGGACGCGAGTCCATAACGGCGGGCGGGTCTTCTACACCTCGCTCGGCGGGCCGAAGGATTTCCGGAACCCGAACTTCCAGCGCATGCTGACCAACGCCGTCTTCTGGGCCGCCCACCGCAGACCGCCACCAAGGTAACGCGACGGCCACGGGCAACGGCGCACACGCGCGATAAAGAGTAAGACGTTGACGTAACGGCAACCAGCGAAGGCCCCCGAATCGGCCGGCCGGCTGAAGACACGGCCGTCGGGGCACCCGCGTCGGCCGAGGATGTCCCATCCGCGCCGCGGGCCGGGGGCGGAAATCGGCTCTATGATCACCTTCCTGAACTGGGCGATGCTGGCGGGGCTGGCGGCGGTGG
This sequence comes from uncultured Anaerolineales bacterium, assembly GCA_964437855.1. Lineage (GTDB taxonomy): Bacteria > Planctomycetota > Phycisphaerae > FEN-1346 > FEN-1346 > BS750m-G62. The sequence goes on from CAYTJE010000029.1 coordinate 5,907, forward strand.
CCATCCCCATCCTCATCCACCTGCTGAACCGCCGGCGGGCCACCGTCGTCGACTGGGGCGCCATGCGGTTTCTCCTGGCGTCGCTGACCATGCGCCGCCGGCGAATCCTCCTGGAAGAGATCATCCTGTTGGCCCTGCGGTGCCTGGCCCTGGCCCTGCTGGCCCTGGCGATGGCCCGCCCCTTCCTGCCCAGCCGGACGTCCATCCCCTGGGCGCCGGTGCTGCCGGCGCTGCTGGTGGCGGCGATCCTGACCGGCGTCGCCGCCGCCGTCTGGTCCAGCCGGCGGGCCCGGTGGGCCCTGCTCGCCGTGTCGGGCCTGCTGGTGCTCTTCGCCGTCGGCACCGCCGGCCTCGAGGCCGCGCTCCAGGAAAAACAGTGGTCCCTCGCCGGCGGCGAACGCGACGTGGCGATCCTGATCGACGGGTCCGCCTCCATGACCATTCCGGTGGACGGCCGGCCGAACTTCGACCGGGCCACCGAGCAGGCCCGCGCCGTCATCGCCGCCTGCCGGCCCGCCGACGCCGTCAGCCTCATCCTGGCCGGCCCCGTGCCCCGTCCGGTGGTGCCGAACCCGATTACCGACCGGGAGGAACTGCTCCAGGCCCTGCACGACCTCCGCCCCTCCGGCGGCTCGATGCGGGTCATCGACGCCCTCGGCGCCGCCGCCGACAGCCTCGCCGAGGGCACCCACCCCGCCAAGACCATCGTCCTGGCCACCGACGGGCAGAACGTGGGCTGGGACGGCCGGAGCGACGCCCGCTGGCGGTTCCTCGCCTCGGCCTTCCAGGCGCTGCCGTCGGCCCCGCAGGTCGTCTGCCGGACGTTCCCCCTGCCCCGGACGCTCCGCAACGCCGCCGTCAGCCGGGTACGGCTCCCGCGCAAGGTCGTCGGGACCGACCGGCCGGTCGGCATCGAGGCCACCATCCTCAACACCGGCACCACGCCCATCGAGCCGGTCAGCGTAGAACTCGCCATCGACGGCGCCGCCGTCGGCCGGTCCGACACCGGGGCGCTGGACCCGCAGGCGGCCGAGACCGTCCGCTTCGAGCACCGCTTCCTGGCACCGGGTCCCCCCTGCGTCACGGCCCGCGTCCTGGCCGACGACGAGTTGCCGACCGACAACCAGGCCACCCGCGTGGTGCCGGTCATCGACCGGCTGCCGGTGCTGATCGTGGACGGCGACCCGTCGTCCCGGCCGCTCGACGGGGCCGCCTCGTTCCTGGAGATCGCCCTCGCGCCGGTCGCCGAGGACGCCGAGCCCGACCCGCCCGAACCGGCCCCGGCCGAGGATGCGGCCGACGCCCCGCTGGCGGACGCCGAGCCGGCCCTGGGGAACCTCGTCGAGCCGCGCGTCGTCCCCGCCCCGGACGTGGCGGCGGTGGCCGACCTCGAGCCGTACCGGCTCGTCATCCTGGCGGACGTGGCCCGGCTGCCGGCCGAGGTCGCCCGCCGACTGGCCCGATACGTGGCCGGGGGCGGCGGCCTGCTCATCCTCCCCGGCGACCGCGCCGTCCCGGCGTTTTACGGGTCGTGGACCACCGAGGCCGGTCGGACCCTGTCGCCCGCGCGGCTGGGTCGGCGGCGCTCGACGCCCGACGCCCCCGCCCACGTCGGCCTGAAGACCCTGAGCCACCCCGCCCTGGCCCTCCTGGCCGACACCCCCCACGCCGACGCCGACCGCGCCCTTATCAAGACCTACTGGACCCTCCAGGTCGACGAGAAGGACCCCGCGGTCCGCGTGGGCGGCCGGCTCGACTCCGGCGACCCGCTGCTGGTCGAACGCAAGGTCGGCAAGGGCCGCGTCCTGATGACCGCCATGGCCCTCCAGCGCCGCGCCAGCAACCTGCCCTCGCTCAAGTGCTTCGTGCCGCTGGTCCACGAGTTGGCGTACTACCTGGCGGCGCCCACGCTGACCCAGGTCAACGTCCGGGCCGGTTCGGAGTTCGTCATGGAGTTGCCGGGCACCTCGGCCGAGGCGGTCCGGGGGGCCGAGGCCTTCGCGGACCTCTCGCCGGCGGTCGTCGGCCCCCGCGGGCAGCGGTTCCTGGCCGACCTCGACCCCACCCCCAAGGGCCTGCGGGTGGTCTTCCCGCGGACGTACGAACCGGGCCTGTACCGCCTGACGCTGCCGACGGCCCTCGGCGAGGCGTTCCAGGTGCCGGCGGCCCCGGAGGACGGCTTTCCGTTCGTCGTGCTCGACGACGCCGACGAAGGCCGGCTCGTCCCCCTGACCGACGCCGACCTGGCCGCCGCCGCCGGGCACGTCGACCTGTTCCGGACCGACAGCAGCGACCGGGTCATCGAGGCGGTCACCGGCGACGTGCCGGGCGAGGAACTCTGGAAATACCTGGCCCTGGCCCTGCTCGTGGGCCTGCTGGCCGAGGTGGGATTGGCCCGCTGGATCGCCAGCCAGCGCCGCATCCACCGCGTCGAGACCGTCTCCTTCGGACCGGAGACGGTGGACGCCGAGACGTTTCGGGCCCGCGCCCGGCGGATGCTCGCCACCGCGGGCGAGCGGGCCCGAAGGGATCCCCACGGAACGGAAGGACGGGACCGAGAATGACCCCGCCCACCGACCCGCATTACGCGCTGCCCGACGCGGTGCCGACCCCCGCCGTCGGCGTGCTGGCCGCCGCCGCCGTCGCCGCCTGGGTCGCCGTCCACCTGCTGTGGCGCCGGCCGAAGGGCGCCGGCGGGCGGGCGGTGCGCTTCGCCGTGGGCGTGGGGGTCGGCTTCGCCTCCATGGAGGCCCTCTGGCAGGTGCTCCAGCGCGGCCTGGTGCTGGCGACGAACTGGTGGCTCTGGCCGTTGTCGCTGCTCGCCGCCGTGGCCGTCGAAATCGTCCTGGCCCTCTACGCCAGGGAGCGGCAGACGGTGAGCCGACCGGTGGGCCTCGCCCTGGCGGCCCTGCGGGCGCTGCTGGTGGCCCTCGTGGTCGTGATGCTGGCCCAGCCCGTCCGCCCCTGGAACCTCGACACGACCGTCCAGCGATGGGTCGCCGTCCTGATGGATACCTCCGCCTCGATGTACGTGCCCGACACGCAACTGTCGGCCGGCGAGCGGCTGCGGCTGGCCGAGCGGCTCGGCGTCCAGGGCGCGGACCGGCCGGTTGCCCTCGACCGCGTGGCCGAGGCCGTCCAGGCCATCCGGGACGACCTGTCGGCCCAGGCCGACTGGCTGGCCGGCCTGGCCGCCTCGACCGACGCCTCCCGAGGGGATCCGCACGGAGCGGCCCGGACCCGTCAACTCGCCGCACGCCGACAGGCCATGCACGACACGTTCATCGCCGCTCGCCAGGCCGCCGTCGAACACGCCCAGACCCTGGCGGCGGCGTCTCAGTCGTCCCTGGACCTCGGCGAGACGGTCACGAAGGACCTGGAGGCGGTCCGCGGTCGGCTGACCGGCCCCATCCGCGACCGCCTCAAACGGGCCGCCGACCTCACCGCCGACGCCCGCGCCGAGGCGCTGGAGACGGCCCGGCCGCGCCTCCTGGCCACCCTTCGCGACGCCGGCCGCGACCTGGGCCAGGCCGCCGCCGACGTGGCATCGCTCGGGCGGGCCATCGACGAGGCCGCCTACGCCGCCCTGCCCGAGGCCGTCCGCCGGCGCGTGGACCAGGCCGCCACCCGAAAGCGGATCGCGCTGGCCCGCGAGGTCCTCCTCGGCCGGCCCGGCCCGCGCCGCCAGCCCCCCGACGCCGAGCCGGACGCGGAGAAGGCCGGCCAAAGCCTGCTTCAGCGCCTCCAGGACCGTTACAGCGTCCAGGCGTACACCTTCGCCTCCGAGCCGGCCGAGGCCGACCTCCCCGGCATGCTCCAGGCGCAGCGGGCCGGTCCGGGCGGATCCCTCTGGGACCCGTCCCAAAGGGATCCGAACGGAGACACCGACCCCGGCGCCGCCGACCTGCCCCCCGCCCGGCAGCAGACCGACCTGACCGCCGTCTTCGACCAGGTCATGGCCGAGATGGCCGGCCGACGGCTCTCCGGCATCCTGCTGCTCTCGGACGGCCGGCACAACGCCCCGGGCAGCGTAGAGCCCCTGGTCCGCCGGCTGGGCATCCGGCAGGTGCCGGTCTCGTCGGTGGTGTTCGGCGGCGAGGAGCCGCCCATCGACGCCGGCATCGTCAGCGTCAGCGCCCCGGAGGCCATCGCCAAGGGCGACCGCCTGCTCGTCACGGCGCGGGTCAAACTGGACGGCCTCGCCGGCAAGGAGGTGCACATCGGCCTGACCGACGGCCGGACGGAGGTCGACAGCGAGACCGTGCGGGTGCCCACGGCCACGTACCGTGCCCACGTGGAGTTGGCCCACACGCCGGAGGAGGCCCGCCTCCACCGCTACGCCGTCGTCGTCGAGGCGTTCGAGGAGGAAGTCCTGGAGACGAACAACCGGTACCCGCTGGCGGTCAGCGTCTCGGACCAGCGGACCCAGGTGCTCCTGGTCGACGGCCGGCCGCGGTGGGAGTTCCGCTACATCAAGAACCTCTTTGCCGGCCGGGACCGCACCGTCCACCTCCAGTACGTGCTGACCGACCCGGACACGATTGCGGGCGTGCCCCCGCCGCCGCGGGTCCACGCGTCGGCCTCCCGGCCGGTGGACGAGGTCGAGGCCACCGCCCTGCCCGCCGACGAGACCGAGTGGATGACGTTCGACGTGGTCATCCTCGGCGACGTGGCGCCCGACGTGCTCGCCGAGCCCGAGCAGGCGATCCTCCGGAGGTTCGTCGAGCAGCGCGGCGGCACGCTCGTGGTCATCGCCGGACCCATGCACATGCCGCACGCCTACGCCGACGGGCCGCTCGCGCGGATGCTGCCGGTGACCTGCGAGCCGCTTTCCGGCCCCGCGGCGGGGCCGCCCGAGGAGCAGTTCCACCTGGCCCTGACGGCCGAAGGCCGCGAGAGCGTCGTCATGCGCCAGAAGGTCAACCCGGACGAGAACCGGGAGGTCTGGCGCAACCTGCCGCCGCTGTACTGGCGGCACGCGGGCGCCCGGGCCAAGGAGGGCGCCACCGTCCTGGCCTACGCCCTGCCCCCGGCGGCGCCCGACTACATGCCCCCGCCCGACGCCGAGGACGCCCCGGCCGGCGCGCCGCCCGACGCCGAGACCCTGGCCAAACGCCGGGCGTTCCAGCGCGGCCGCCCCCTCATCACCCACCACACGGTGGCGGCGGGCCGGGTCATGTTCCTGGGCCTCGACCGGACGTGGCGCCTTCGCTACCGCGTCGGCGACACGCTCCACCACCGCTTCTGGGGGCAGGCCCTGCGGTGGGCGACGGCCGACAAACTGCCGGCCGGCACCGAGACCGTCAAGATCGGCACCGACCGGACCCGCTACGCCCCGGGCGAGACGGTCCGCGTCAAGGCCCGCATCGCCCGCGAGGATTTCACCCCCGTCCTTGGGCGCCGCGACGTGGCCGTGAACGTCTACGCCGGTGAGAAACGCATCATGAATCAAACCCTGGCGTACGTCGAGAACTCGCCGGGGCGGTACGAGGCCTCGCTCGGGTCGCTGCCGAGCGGCACGTACCGGGTGGAACTCGACGCCCCCGCGGCCGACCCCATCCTGCGCCGGCAGAACGCCGACGTCGTCGGGACGGAGTTCTCCGTCGATCCGGCCACGCCGGCCGAGCAGACGGAACTCGCCCCCGACCGCGGCCTGCTGAGCCGGCTGGCCGCCCTGACCGGCGGCACGGTGGCCCAGCCCGCCAGGGCCGAACGCGTCCTCGATTCTCTCGGACAACCGACCGAGGTGGAGGTCGAGCGGCACCAGTACGTCATCTGGAACTCGCTCCCCATGCTCCTGTTCCTCGTGGCCGTGGCAACCGCCGAGTGGTTGCTCAGGAAGAAAGCGGGGTTAGCCTGATATGAACACTAACGCATCCATTCAGGCCGGCGAGGTGCCGGACCCGATCGCCAAGGCCCTCCGCCGGCTCATCCGGCGCGTCCGGGCCGTCGTCCTGGTCCGCGGGCTGGCGGCCGTCGTGGCGACGGCCGTCGGCTCCGTCCTGGCGGTCATGGCCGTCGACGCCGGCTTCACCCTCTTCTCGCAGGCGTCGCGGTGGGCGCTGACGCTGGTGGCGGCGGCGGCCACGGTGGGGGTCGCCGTCTGGTTCGTCGTCCTGCCCCTGGCCCACACCGTGACGCTGACGGGCATCGCCCGGGCCATCGAGGCGCGGCATCCCGAACTCCAGGAGCGGCTCAGCAGCGCCGTCGAACTGCTGACCAGCCACGACATCCCGGAGGTCCGCGGCTCCGAGGCCCTGATCGCCGCCCTGGCCCGCGAGGCCACCCGCGACGCCGCCCGCGTCCGGCCGGGCGCCGAGGTGCCCCTGACGCGGGCCCGCCCGTTCCTCCTGGCCGCCGGAGGCGTCCTGATCATCCTCGCCGCCCTCTGGGGCCTCTTCCCGACCGTCCTGCCGCGGCTCCTGGCGCGGGCCGTTGCGCCCTTCGTCAACCTGCCCAACGTCTCGGCCGACATGCTCACCATCCGGCCCGGCGACACCGTCCTGGCGGAGGGCCAACGCCTGGAGGTCCGCGTGACGGTGGCCAACCCGGCCGTCAAACGGTGCGGCCTGCGGCGGGAGATGCCCGACGGCGCCGAGCAGCCCCAATACATGACGGCCCTGCCGCCGACCGAGGCCGGCCATCCGCGGTTCACGATGACCCTGCCGCCGGCCGCCGCCTCCTTCCGATACCGTGTCCACGCCGGCGACGCCCTCAGCCGGTTCTACACCGTCACGGTCGTGCCCCCGCCGTTCGTCAAACGCATCGACGCCCACTACGCCTACCCCGCCTACACCCGCCTGCCGGCCGAGACACGCTCCGACGTCCCGGGCGACATCAAGGCCCCGGCCGGCACCGCCGTCACCGTGACCGCCTCGCTGAACAAGCCGGTGACCGCGGCCGGGCTCCGCATCGACGGCCGGGAGGCCGAGACGATTCCCGTCCGCATCGCCACCGGCGCCGGCGGCGACACGACCTGCGAGTTCACGGTCCCCCTGAAACCGCGGATGCGGGGCCGGTGGGCCCTGGCCCTGCGCGATGCGCACGGCTTTGCGAACACCTCCGCCGAACACCTCCTGGAGGCCGTGCCCGACTCGCCGCCGACGGTCGACATTCTCGACCCGCAGGAGGGCCGCCTCCGCCTCAACCCGACCGACCGGCTGCCCGTCCGCTACGCGATGACCGACGACTACGGGCTGGAGGCGGCCGAGTTCCTCGTGACCACCGACCTCCGCAAACACGCCCGCGTGGCGGTGCCCCTGCCGGGCGACGAGGCCGGCGAGGGCGACGCGCCCGTGCGGTCGGCCACGGGCCGCGCCGGCCTGCCCCTGGCGGACCTGCCCCTGAAGGGCGCACGGGAGTTCACGTTCCGCCTCCGCGTGGCCGACGGCCGGCCGAAGGCGCTGCGCGGCCCGGGGCGGGCCTTCTCCCGAACCATTACGGTCGAGATCGACCGGTCGGCCCCCTCCTACGCCATGCAGCAGATTGAGACCGAGAAGGAGACTCTCCGCCGGGGCCTCAAGAAGGTTATCGAGGAACTCGCCCACGCCCAACGCGACGCCAAGCCCCTCCGCCGGCAGGTCCGCCGCGACGAGGCACTCGACAAGCGCCTCGCCCAGCGGGCCGACCGCCTGCGCGAGCACCTGGCCCGCGCCGAGGCCACGGTCGGCCGGATCACCCCCCGGGCCGCCGACGGCCCCTTCCCCGGCCTCGTCCCGAAACTGGACGACCTGGGGCGGGAGGTCTCCGCCGCCGAGAACCAGGCCGGCCAGGTCAAACTCGCCGACGCCGCCGAGCAGCGCGGCCAGGCCGCCGACCGCGCCGACGCCCACATCGACCGGGCCCGCGCCAAGGCCGAGGACCTCCTGGAGGAACTCGACCGCATGGCCGACGCCGCCAGCCTGGCCCAGGCCCTGGAGGACCTCGCGGCCCGGCAGGCACGCCTGGCCGACCGGCGCGCCGCCGACACCCCCGCCGACGGCCGTTGGCAGGGGGACCAGACCCGCGTGGCCGGCGAGGTCGGCGACGTGGTCCACGACGTCCCCGCCGCCCGCCAGGCCCAACTGGCCCGCGACGCCCAGGCCGCCGCCGACCTCGCCGACCAGGCTCGCCAACTCCAGGCCGACCAGACCGACCTGGCCGACCAGGGCCGACAACTGGCCGACCTCGACCGTACGGACCGTGCCCTGGCGGACCTGGCGGCCGAGCAGGCCGGCCGCCTCGGCGACCGGCAGGCCGATATCCGCCGGCGGACCGAGGCCCTGATGGGCAAACGGGAACAAACCGCCCAGGCCCTGGCCGAGAGCCGGATGGCACGGCTCCAGCGCGAGCAGTCGCAGGTCGCCCGCGAGGCCGCCGACCTGGCCGATGACGTCTCGGGCGCGGGCGCCGCCTCCCGACGGGAACCGGACGGGCCGGCCCGCACGGCCGAGCAGGCGGCCCACGACGCCCAGGCCGCCGCCCGCCAACTCCGCCGCGACATCGCCGCCGCCGCCGACAGCGCCACCGGCGCCGCCGAGCACCTCGACGCCCTCGCCAAGGCCCTCGAGGCCTCCCAAAGCAGTCCGCAGGGACAGGCCGGCAGAGAGCAGGAAGGAGGCCAGCAGTCTGGCGAGCAGCAGGCCGGAGGCCAGCAGGCCGGCGGCCAGCAGGAAGGAGGCCAGCAGGAAGGAGGCCAGCAG
>CAYTJE010000029.1:14687-22154 GCA_964437855.1 uncultured Anaerolineales bacterium
GGCCAGCAGGAAGGAGGCCAGCAGGAAGGAGGCCAGCAGTCTGGCGAGCAGCAGGCCGGAGGCCAGCAGGCCGGCGGCCAGCAAGAAGGGGGCCAGCAGGAAGGAGGTCAGCAGCCGGGCGGGCGGCAGGCCACGGGGCAACAAGCAGGAGGGCAGCCAGCGGCGGAGCAGGTGCCCCGGATGGCCGGTCCCAAAGGGATCCGAACGGAGCAGGCCGCCGACCTGGCCGGTCGCCAGGCCGCCCTTGCCGCCGAGATGAAGGCCCTGGCGGAGCAGTCGTCGGCCGCCGGCCTGGCCGCCGCCCAGGAACACGTTGCCGGCCGAACGGGCGATCTCCAGCAGGCGGCCCAGGCGCTGGGTCAGCGGACGGCCGCCACCGCCCCCCAGATGTCGGAGGCGGCGGGGCAGGCGAGCCAGGCGCTCGGCCGGGCGCGCCAGTCGCAGGGCCAGGCCCAGGAGGCCCTCTCGGGCGGCGAGCCGGGGTCGGCTCCCGGTGCCCAGGAGAGCGCCGCGGACTCGCTCGGCCAGGCCGCCGAGACCCTGGACCGTCTGGGCCAGGGGCTGGCCCAGGCCGCCCAGCGCATGCCGGCGTCGCCGGCGGACCAGGCGGCGGTCGGCGAGCCCCTGGCCGAGGGGCACACGGCCGCCACGGAGGCCGCCGCCACGCAGTCGGCCGCCGCCGCCGCCCAAGCGGCTCAGTCACTGGCGCAGGCGGCCGGCCAAGCCGCCGCCATGGCCCAGAGCATGGGTACCCAGCCCGGCATGGGCCGGGCCAGGCGTCCCGGCAGGGCTCAAGGGCACCAGGCCAACTCCGAATACGGCACGGGTGTCCGGCGGGCGAGCCTGACGGCAGCCAAACTGAAAGCCCTGGGCATCGAACTCTCCGACTGGGCCCGGCTGCCGGGCGAACTCCGCAGCGAGATCCTCCAGGCCGCCGACGAAGGCGGCCCCCCGGAGTACCGCGACCTCATCAAGCGGTACTTCCGGACCATCGCCGAGAAGGGCGGCGCCCGGGAGGAACCCCGATGACCCGCACCACCCGCCAGTCCGTCCGCCGACCGCCCCGCCGGGGGAGACGGGCGCTGAGCCTGCTGCTGGCGACGGCCGTCGCGGCCGGCGCCGCCCTCCCCGCCGCCGCCGACGAGGCCTCCCCCGCCCTGGCCAAGTACCGCGAGCGCGTCGACGAGGCCATCGACCGGGCCCTGGCCTGGCTGGCCGACCAGCAGCAGGAGGACGGCTCCTGGACACGGAACCGGCACACCCGCAACGCCACCGGCATCACGGGCCTGTGCCTGATGGCCTTCCTGGCCAAGGGCCACACGCCCGGTGTCGGGCCGTACGGCGGCGTCATCAACCGGGGCATCGATTTCCTTCTGGCCAACCAGAAGCCCAACGGCATGCTGATCCGCGCCCAGGAAGGGCACGGCCCGATGTACAGCCACTGTATCGCGTCGCTGACGCTGTCGGAGGTCTCGGGCATGGTGGACCGTGCGCGGCAGGAGCGGATCGACCAGGCCCTTTCCCGGGCGATGAAACTCATCCTGGCCGCCCAGCAGATGCCCAAGGACCAACGCCACGCCGGCGGCTGGCGCTACAAGCACGACAGCCGCGACAGCGACATCTCGTGCACCAGTTGGGCGATGATGGCCCTGCGGTCCGCCCGGAACAACGGCTCGGCCGTGCCGACCGAGGCGATCGAGCGGGGCCTGGCGTACATCATGAAATGCCGGACGCCCCGCGACGGCGGGTTCGCCTATCAGCCCGGCGGGGGCTCCGGATGGGGCCGGACCGGCACCGCCCTGCTGTGCCTGGAACTGTGCGGCCGGCATCACGACCGGGCCGCCCTCATGGCCGGCGAGTGGGTCCTCAACAACCTCCCTCGCGGCTACGCCCGGGGGAGTCACTTCTCCTATGCCATGTATTACTGCTCCCAGGGCATGTTCCAACTGGGCGGCGAGTATTGGCAGCGCTGGGCCGCTTCCATGTACGAGGTCATGCTCGGCGCCCAGGAGAAATCCGGCAAATGGCCGCACGCTCGCGAAAACGTCGGCGACGCCGGCGACTTCTACAGCACCGCCATGGCCGTCCTATCCATGAGCGTCACCTACCGCCAACTGCCTATCTACCAGCGATAAAACGTTTCACGACTACGCTGCAAGGCCGCCTTGCCGACCGTCCGCCTCCAGCCCGAAGGGCTGAAAGACGATAGCCCAGGGCACCGCCCTGGGGAGGCGGGCCGGTTTTTCCTGGCCCAAGCCCTGACAGGGCGGAACCGTCACCCGGCGTTGTGCCGCCCTTTCAGGGCTCAGAGGTCCTGAAGTCGCCTTCAAGCCCCAGGGCGATGCCCTGGGCTTATCTCTCGGAGCCCTTTGGGCTCCACGACCGACGGCTTGCAGCGTAGTAGGAATAGGTGGCCCGGTGCAACCGGCGGCTTGCCCGCCAGTCTCCCTGCCCCGGCGGACGGGGCTACCGGCAGACGCCCCGGCCGGGCTGTAGACGTCCCGGCGCGGTGCCAATCCGCTTGCCGACCTTGGGGCATGCCGGTATCATCGGCCCGCCAGCGGCTGGCACGCGGACATACGGTTCGATTTCGTTCGCGGTCCGTACGGACCGCGCACAACGCTCTCGCACAACGGAGGACGGCCGACGTCCCCGGTGCTCGCCGCCGGTGCCGACCGACCGTCCGATAACCCCGAAAATGCCTCAAGGAGGGCCGCTCCCCATGCCGATACCCCTACTGGTCCGGCGGAAACCGGACTGCGACGACCTACCCCTGCCCCGGTACATGAGCGAGGCGGCGGCAGGGATGGATGTCTGCGCGGCCGTGGAGGAACCGCTGACCTTCGCGCCCGGCGACATCCGACTCGTCCCGACGGGGCTCACCGTGGCCGTCCCGGCGGGCTACGAGATTCAGGTTCGGCCACGCAGCGGCCTGGCGCTGAAGCACGGCCTGACGGTCACGAACGCGCCCGGCACGATCGACGCCGACTACCGGGGCGAGGTCGGCATTATCCTCGGCAACGTCGGCCGGGAGCCGGTCACGGTCACGCGCGGCATGCGGATCGCCCAACTGGTCGTCGCGCGGGTCGAGCGGGCCGAGGTCCGACTCGTCGACGAACTGCCCGAGTCCCGCCGCGGCGACGGCGGGTTCGGCTCCAGCGGCACGCATTAGGGCTGTTTGAACTCTCCCTCTCCCACCAGGGGAGAGGGATAGGACAGGGAACACGCACCCGTGAAGCAGACCAGCCGAGCCCGAACCGCCGCCGCCGTCCTGACGGGGGTCGTCGCGGTCTTCCTGGGCGCCAGCCTCGCCTCGTTCGACCCGGCCGACCCGCCCTGCGAGGCCGTCTACCCGCCGAACCGGGCGGCCGAGAACTGGTGCGGCGACGTGGGGGCCCACGTGGCGCATGCGCTGCTCGCCTCGGTGGGCGACGCCGCCTATCCGCTCGTCCTGTTCGTCCTGGCGGGGGCGCTGCTGTGGGTCTCCCGCGAGGGGCTCGATAACAAGATCTTCCGCGCCACCGGGGCGGCGATGCTGCTGACGGTCGTGGCGGTGGCCTCGGCCATGGTCGCCGCCGACGCCCGGCTGCCCGAAGGCAACGGCGGCGTGCTCGGCCTGGCCGCCTGGTTGTACCTGGCGCCCCGGCTGGGCACGTTCGGCACGGTCCTGCTGCTGGTTCCGACGGCCGTGGTGGGCCTGCTTCTGCTTACGGACACGTGGCTCATCCTTTTGCCGGTGGCCATCTTCAAGTGGGTCCGCGACCGTGCCCGCGCACCGCAACAGCGTCTGACGACGGCAGCCGCCGCCATCGCGGGCGCCGCCGGGGCCAGGCTGGTCGGCTTTGCCGACGCCGCCCGCGCCGGGGGAGACGACGCCCTGCCCCGTGCCCGGAAACAGCGGCGCTCCCGCGAGCCGGCCGACGAGACAGACGGGGACGAGGAGACGGACGGCCCCGCCGCCGCCATGACCGCCGTGGCCGAGGAAACCGAGACCGCGGCGCCGGACGAGGCCGACGAGCCCCCGCCCCTGCCGGCCAACGTCATCATCCGGCACACGCACCGGCCGGCCAAGTCCGGCGAGTCGGACGAGGTCACCTTCACGCCGCCGCCCTCGACCGCGCGGAACCGGGACTACCGCCTCCCGCCGGTCGACCTGCTGGCCGAGGCCGAGGACGCCGAGGGCGACGACGAGGACCTCATCCGCGACAAGGCCGAGGTCCTGACCGACACCCTCGAGGAGTTCGGCGTCTCGGCCCGCGTCGTCGCCATCGAGACGGGACCGGTTATCACCCAGTACGAGGTGGCCCTGGCGCCGGGCGTGAAGGTCGGCAAGGTCATCGGCCTCTCCGACGACATCGCCATTGCCATGAAGGCGCCGAACGTGCGGATCGTCGCCCCCCTGGCCGGCAAGGACACCATCGGCGTCGAGGTGCCCAACACCCAGCGCCAGATCGTGAACCTGAAGGAGATCGTCCTGTCGGCCAAGCGGGCGCCGAAACGGCTCAGCCTGCCGCTCTTCCTGGGCAAGGACTCCAGCGGCCAGGCGCTGGTGAAGGACCTGGGCGCCATGCCGCACCTGTTGATCGGCGGCACGACGGGCTCCGGCAAGAGCGTGTGCCTGAACGCCATCATCATGTCGCTGCTCCTGACCCGCACGCCGCACGACCTCCGGCTGATCCTGATCGACCCGAAGATGGTGGAACTGTCGGTCTTCAAGAAACTGCCGCACCTCCTCTGCCCCGTGGTCAACGACATGCGGAAGGCCGAGGCCATCCTGGCCTGGCTCGTCGAGAAGATGGAGGAGCGATACCGCATGCTCTCGACCGCCGGCGTCCGCAACATCACCGGCTACAACCGCCTGAGCCGCAAGACGCTCCTGGAGCGGTTCCGGCCCGACGCGCCCTCCGGTCAGCCCTCGGCGGAGCCCGATGACGAGGACGGCATCGTCACCCACATGCCGCACATCGTGGTCATCGTGGACGAGTTGGCGGACCTCATGATGGTGGCCGCCAAGGAGGTCGAGGGCCACGTGACCCGCCTGTCGCAGAAGTCGCGGGCCGTCGGCATCCACCTGGTCATGGCCACGCAGCGGCCGAGCGTCGACGTGCTGACCGGCCTCATCAAGTCGAACCTGCCGGTGCGCGTAGCGTTCCAGACCGCCAGCCGCATCGACTCCCGGACCATCCTGGACTCGATGGGGGCCGAGAAACTCCTGGGCCAGGGCGACCTCCTGTTCATGACGCCCGGCGCCAACAAGTTCACCCGCGCCCAGGGCGCCTTCGTCGGCGACCAGGACATCCAGAACGTCCTCGACCACATCACCAACATCGCCGAGCCCGAGTTCCAGCGGGAACTCGTCCAACTCAAGGCCGGCGACCAGGACGACGCCGACGAGGACCTCCTTGCCGCCGGCGCCGACGACGAACTGTACGCCAAGGCCATCGAGATCGTCCTCCAGCACGAGCGCGGCAGCGTGAGCCTGCTCCAGCGCCGGCTCGGCATCGGCTACGGACGGGCCGCACGACTCATCGACCAGATGGCCGAGGACGGCATCGTCGGCGAGTACAAGGGCAGCCAGGCACGCGAAATCCTCCTGACCCTGGAGCAGTGGGAGGCCCTCAAGGCCCGGCGAAACCAGGACGGCGCCGAGGCCGGTGAGGACGACGACCTCGAAGCCGACGGCATCGACGAGGGCGATGACGACGACACCGAAGAGGACCCGGTCCTGACGGACGAGGAAGCCGACATGGAGACCTGACCTGGCCCCCCGACCAGGCAGTGGTGCGGCCTGTACCCCCCTCGCAGGTCGTGCCGACCCGGAGCCGCGTTCGCCCCCTACCGCGGCTCCGACTTTTTTGCGCCCGAGCCGCCATCGCCCCGAGCCGCCATCGCCCCGAGCCGCCATCGCCCCGAGCCGCCATCGTAAGATGGCGGGTACCCCAATCCGCCGACGAGCCTCCCGCGCACCCCACCGCACCCGCCTCCAAACCTACCCGCGACCTCACGGTCGCGGCTCGGTCCCTGCAATGGTCGGCGCCGCGACTACGGGGCGCCCAGGGGCGGCCATCTATGGCAATGGCGCCCGCCATGCTGTATACTCCCGCCAGCCCGCTCATGCGAACCGCGCGAACCTTTTCCAAGGGAACCCACGATGCGACACGCCACGCTCACAGGACTGTGCCTTATCACCGCGCTCGCCCTGGCCGGGGGCTGTGAGCGCACCGCCCCCTCGAACGACCTCTCCGGCCGGTGGACCGACACGGGCGGCGGCTGGGGAAAGGTCGCCATCACGGGCAACACCGGCACCTACACCGATACCTACGGAACCGGCCCCGGAACCTTCGCGTTTCAGGAGCAGCCCGACGGCACGTACACCGGCACGTGGGGGGAATCCGAGCAGCGCCACGGCACCCTCTCGTTCACCGTCTCCGACGCCGGCCGCACCATCAAGGGCACCTACAAGGCGGACGACGACTGCGAGATCAACCCCGGCAGCACCGGTCCCATCCACTGGACGCGCCCGTAGGCCCGAACCCCCAGCGAAGGAACCCGCATGGAGATTCACCCGTTCGTTCTCGGACCGCTCGCCGTCTCGGCCTACGTGGTGGCGGAGGGGGAGGAGGCGATGATCGTCGACGCCCCAGGCGGGGCCGAGGCCATCGTCGACTTCCTCCACCAAAAGGGCCTCACGCCCGCGGTCCTCGTCAACACGCACGGCCACGCCGACCACATCCAGGGCAACCGTCTGCTGAAAGACGCCTGGCCGGCCATGACCCTGGCCATCGGCGAGGCCGACGCACCCATGCTCACGCATCCCCTGAAAAACATGTCGCCGCTGATGGCCGCCTGGGTCAAAAGCCCGGAGGCCGACCGCCTGCTCGCCGGCGGCGACCGCGTCACCGTGGGCGGGACGGCGCTGGAGGTGCTGGAGACGCCCGGCCACTCGAAAGGGAGCATCAGCCTCTACTGCCCCCGGGGGCCGGACGGCGCGGGCGTGGCCTTCACCGGCGACGCCCTCTTCGCCGGCGGCATCGGCCGGACCGACCTGCCCGGCATGAGCGGCGACACGCTCATGGCCTCCATCCGCGACCGCCTCCTGACCCTGCCGGACGAGACGGTCATCTACCCCGGCCACGGGCCGGCCAGCACCATCGGCCGGGAGAAGGAGACGAACCCCTGGCTGGCGTGATTTCGGATGGACCCACCGAGCCGCGACCTTCCGGTCGCGGGTATCCGGGCGCGCCAGAAGCGCCTCGCACCGCCGAGTATCCGCGACCTCCCGGCCGCGGCTCGATGCGCCAATAAAAAAGGCTCTTCGCGGTTTTTGGTGGTGTCATGCAGGAGCATGACGCGCCCAAGCCTCGTGATGTCATGGACTTACCGTACCTTCGCCGGAAAGGCTATCCGAAAGGCAATAACGAGTCGGCCAAAGGGGACCGCCACACCGGGCCCGACGGTTATCGCCGG